>JBBEEL010000025.1:0-7042 GCA_040880785.1 Akkermansiaceae bacterium
TGGCAGCGCGCCGTAGGCGTCCCACATCAATTTCGTCCCGCCGAACCAGACTTCGTAGGCCTCCCCGGCAGGCAGCCCCTTGACCGGCCAGACCGCCTTTTTCGCAGTCGCCGCGGTGAGTGTGAGCACGCCTAGCAGAAAGGAAAACTCCACCGCCGCACGGATCGAGAGGCCGACGATGAGCCCGCCGACGATGGTCATCAGACTGCGACTGGTGCCGGGCCACATCGCCACGCACTGGAGCAAGCCGATGACGAGGGCCATTTTGAAAGTCATTTCAAACAGCTCCGTGCCACCGCCCTTCGTCGGATTGCGCCGGCACCACCAGGCGGTCGCCAGGATCAGCACACCGCCAACGATCCAGGCGAAGACCACCGGCCAGGTGCCGAAAAGCTTCTCCTCGATCTTGTCGTTGAAGGCGAGGCCGATCACCGCCGCGGGCAGGAAGCCCACGATGAGCAGCAGCCCGAGTTTCAGCCCCTCGGCATCCTTGCCGAGAACGCCGCGCAGCATTTGGAGGACGTGTTTGTAATAAAGCCCGACCACCGCGAGAATGGCACCGCCTTGAATGCAGATCGCGAAGGTGTCCGCCGCGGCCTTGTCGGTGACTGTTAGGGTGCCGATCCCCATCAGATGTTGCGCGACGAGCAGGTGGCCAGTGGAGCTGACGGGAAGGTATTCGGTGATCCCTTCGATCACGCCGAGGATAAATGCTTGCCAAGGATGCATGGTGACGTCCGGCAACGCTGCGGACTCCCCCACCGGCGTGCAAGGGCATTTACAGTTGATTCGGCGGAATGCTTGGCGAAGAGTCGGGTGCCTTCGTTGCAGTCATCATGCGAGTTCACTATTTGAGAATGGTGCGTCGGGCTTTCCGGGCCTTGCGACACCCGAAACTTCGTCACCGCCCGTGGTGGAAAAAAAATTCCAAACCGCTATTTGCCAGGGCTTTGTGGGTGCCGTGCCGGGATTCTGTGGCCTCGGGACTGGCGATCGGCCTGTTTTTCTCGATGATGTTGATGCCGTTCCAAATGATCCCCGCGGCGCTCATTGCCATGCGGGCCCGATCGAATGTTCCGTTTGCGGTCATCGGTTGTTGGATCACCAACCCCTTTACGACGCCGGCCGTGCTAATCGCCCAGTTTCAACTTGGCGAGTGGATGCGGGAGACTTTTCCCGTGCCGACCCCGGCCTTTCTCGATCTTAAAGCCACCAGTTTCATTATTGGGATGATCACCACGGGAGTGGTCCTGGCACTGCTCGCCTATCCGATTGTCCACTTGTTTTCCTTGCTGCTGCCGCAGCATTTGCCAGTCCGCCGCCCGCTTCTCAAAAAGGCGGGAGTGCCGGCCGTGGAACGCGACGTCCCGTGAAGCGGTCGTCATAGTTAGGATGCCCCGCGCGCTTGTCAGGACCTGGCTCGTGCGGCTGCCTCACCCCGGAGGATCCTCTGACCTTGGCGGATGTAGATGATGCTCGACCAGACGGTGAAGAACGCGGCCACCGCGCTCGGGTAGCCGGGGGAGACCGGCAGCACCCGCAGCATCACCCAGCCGACGGCGATCATTTGCGTGACCGTGCAAACTTTACCGATCCAGTGTGGAGCGATTTTCACCTGCCGGTGGTGCATGTAGAGGATTTTAATTCCGCCGAGGATGATGCAGTCGCGCAACAGCACGACGGCCGCAAACCACAGCGGCAGGCGCCAGCCGGGGGCCCCCCAATCGATAAATGACAAAACCAGCACCCCGGTGAGCAGCAGCGCCTTGTCGGCGATCGGGTCGAGGAAAGCGCCGAATTTCGAGCACTGATTGAAGCGCCGGGCGACCCAGCCATCGATCCCGTCAGAAGCGGCGGCGGTGACGAAAACTGCCAGCGCCCACCAGCGTAGCGCCTCGACCGGTGTGCCACTGCGCACGGTGTGGCCGTAATAGAGCGCCAATCCCGCGAACACCGGGACCAGACAGATCCGCGCAACGGTGATTTTACTGGCAAAGGTCACCTCTTCACCAAAGCAGAGCGCAGGAGCTTGCGAAACCGGAAACTTCCCCTTCAGCTCAGCGCGGCCCCTCAATAGACCGGCCCGTAATTGCTATCCTGGTATTGCGGCTGGCCGCTCCCTTGGATTTTCCCCTTGGTCCACTGATAGCCCTGTTTGGTGTCGCGTCCCATCCCGATCAGGGTGTTGCAGGAGTTCAACGCGAGCACAGCGACGATGGCAAAAAACATTTTCATGGCCCCCACGCTTAGCAAACAGAGGAGATTTCTCAATCAATAAAGTAAGGAAATATTAAGCATCTGGCCCGAGGTCATGAAATCGTGGCCGGAGAACGAAAAATGCCTTTACAAGGTCGGTCGGCTGGGTAGTTTTCGCGCCCCGGCGGCCTCCGCCACCTCCATTTTTACCATCTTACGCCATGAAAGTTCTCTCATCTCTCGCCTCCGCCAAACGCCGCCACGCTGATTGCCAAGTCGTGAAGCGCAAAGGAACGGTTTACGTAATCTGCAAATCCAATCCAAAATTCAAGGCGCGCCAAGGGGCCACCGCTGGAACCCGGCTCTCGAAGAAGGGTCTCTAAGCCTCAGAATTTATCCCATCTCGAAAAAGCGGCCTACGGGCCGCTTTTTTCATGCCCAATTTGTTTTCATGCCCGCGAGGCGATCCGCTCCAGCACCCGGCCCGCGGCGATCAAGCCGAAACTGGCGATCAAGTGCGTGGCCGTCCCGAATCCGGACGCGCAGTTGAGCCGCAGCGAAATTTCCTCCGGCTTGTCTTTGGAAACGGTGCCGTCGCAGTGGGAATAATAGGGTGCCTCGTCGGAATAGACCGCGTCGATGCCGAACAGAACCGGCTCTTGGTGGCGCGGGGTTTTGGGAAATCCATAATCATTCCGCAGACCGCGGCGGAGCTGGAGCAGCAGCGGGTCCATCCCGCTGTGGGCGAGATCGGTCACCCGGATGCGCGTCGGATCCCGCCGCCCGCCGGCCCCGCCGCAGGTGACGGCGTAGATTTGCCGCTTGTGGCACTCCGCAATGAGCAGCGACTTGTGGCGGGCGTAGTCGATCGCATCGATAACCGCGTCGAAGCCGGCGTCGAGGATTTCATTGGCGGATTTCTCGTTGAAAAAGCGCGGCACGATCTCGACCTCGCAGCCCGGATGGATGGCGCGCGCGCGGTCGGCCATGGCCTCGGTTTTCTGGCGGCCGATCTGGCCGTCCATCGCGTGGAGCTGGCGGTTGACGTTGGTGACGCAGATTTCGTCGAGATCCACCAAGGTCAGGTGGCCGATGCCGGAGCGGGCGAGCGACTCGACCGCCCAAGAGCCAACCCCACCGACGCCGATGACGGCAACACGCGCGGTGAGGAAGCGCACGAGCCCCACCTGGCCGTAGAGCCGGGCGATGCCGCCGAAGCGGTGGTTGAGGGAAGCGATATCGGACACGGGCGGAACATGAAAGCAGTAGCGCGGCGAGTCACGCCGGGATTTCTATCGCTTGACGGGGCGGAGGTGACTGTTTGCAAGGGCTCATTCATTCTTGAAATTTAATAAACGTCGCCCGCAGCGGCGATTGCGCGGGAAAGCCGCCGTTGCCTCGTCCTGATTGTGGTGTAGAGTAAACCATGGCACGGGAACCAGACGTGATTCGGTCGGGTGCCTTCGATCAAGCGCCCGGCACGGCGAACCATGGTGGGCGTGGCGGCTTGAGTCAGATCGCATTGACCATCCCGGACATGGGCAGCGATCACTGCGCGGGAATTGTTAAAACTTCCATCGGCCGGCTTGATGGTATTCGGGAGGTGAAGATAAACCTCGCGGCCCATCGGGCGGTGGTGAGCTTCGATCCGGGGAAAGTGGTAAGCGGGCAAATCCGCAAAGCGGTGGAAAGGGCGGGATACGATGTCGCCTCGGTCAGCGAAAAAGGTGGGCCGCAGGAGGATCCCGAGGCGCAGGAAGAACAGCAACTGCGGAAGGCACGCAGAAACGTGGTCCTCGCCGCGATCCCGGCGGCGGGCATCATGGCACTGATGATGATCCACATGCTGTGGATTCCCGTGCCGGGCTATTTAGCCATCATCGCTCTTCTTGCCCTACCGGTCATTTTCCTTGCCGGGCTGGGCACCCACAAGTCCGCCTGGCGCTCGCTAACCAATCGCACCGCGAACATGGACGTGTTGATCAGCATGGGCAGCCTGCCGCCGTTTTTCATCGGCTTGGCCGGGTTCTTCTTACCGATCGTTTCCTTCATCGAGATGGGGGCGACAATCATGACCTTTCATCTCATCGGACGGTATCTGGAAAGGCGGGCGAAAGGCCGCGCCTCCCAAGCCATCCGCCGGTTGCTACAGCTCGGTGCCAAGACGGCCCGGGTCGAACGCGACGGCCGTGAAGAGGAGGTGGACATCAACGACCTCCAGCGGGGCGACATCATCGTCGTCCGTCCGGGCGAGAAAATCCCCACCGACGGCGAGATTGTCGAAGGCAGCAGCCATGTCGATGAGTCCCTCGCCACCGGCGAGTCGGTTCCGGTCGAGAAAGGGCCGAAAGACGAGGTGCTGGGCGCGACTCTCAACAAGGAGGGGATGCTCAAAATTCGTGCGACCAAGGTCGGTGATGAAACCTTTCTCTCCCAAGTGGTCCGGCTGGTGGAGGAGGCGCAGAGTTCGAAGGTGCCGATCCAGGAGTTTGCCGACCGGATCATCACCTATTTCGTGCCGGCGGTGATTGTGATGAGTATCGGCAGTTTCCTCGCATGGTTTTTCGCGGCTGAGTCCTTACGCCCGATCCTGGAGTGGGGGGCGACGTTTTTGCCGTGGGTGGACCCGGAGCTTTCCGCGCCGCTTCTGGCGGTTCTGGCCGCCGTGGCAGTACTGGTGATTGCCTGCCCGTGCGCGCTCGGCCTGGCCACTCCGACCGCGCTCATGGTTGGCTTCGGCATCGGCGCGGAGCGCGGGATTTTAATCCGCTCCGGCGGGGCCATCCAGTCGATGAAAGACCTGCGCGTGATCGTATTGGATAAGACCGGCACGATCACCAAGGGCGAGCCGTCCTTGAGCGACATCCTTGCCGCCGAGGGGTTCGAGGACGACGAGGTTTTGGCGGCCGCCGCCGCGGTGGAGGCCGGTTCGGAGCACTCGCTGGGCGAGGCGATCGTGATGGCGGCCAAAGAAAGGGAGTTGAGAATTGCCAAAGTGGAGCACTTCGAAGCGCTCAGCGGGCGCGGTGTCCAAGGCAAGGCCGACGGGAAGATGGTCCGGGTGGGAAACCAGCGCATGCTGGAGGAGGCCTGCATCAATTTCAGTTTTATCACCGCAGACCAGGAGAAGCTGGAGGAGCAAGGCAAGACCGCGATGCTGGTCGCCATTGACGGCAAAATCGCCGGCTTGATCGCCGTCTCCGACACGATCAAGGCCGAAAGCGCAAAAGCCATTGGTCAACTGAAGAACCTCGGTTTGGAAACCATCATGATCACCGGAGATAACGAACGGACGGCGCGCCACGTCGCCAGACAGGTGGGCATGGATGACGTCTTTGCCGGCGTTCTTCCGGAAGGCAAGGTTGACGCGATCAAGGAACTCCAGAAAAAGCACGGACCGGTCGTCGCCATGGTGGGTGACGGCATCAATGACGCCCCGGCGCTGAGCCAGGCCGATATCGGCATCGCCATCGGCGCGGGGGCGGATGTCGCCATCGAATCCGCCGACGTCACCTTGGTGAAAGGGAAGCTTACCACCGTTGTCGAGGCGATGGAACTATCCAAATCCACCTTCAGGAAAATCGTGCAGAACCTCTTTTGGGCGTTTTTCTACAACGTGGTGGCCATCCCCATCGCCGCCGTCGGATTGCTGCATCCGATGATCGGTGTCATCGCCATGACCCTGAGTTCTCTATCGGTGGTGGGCAATTCGCTGTTACTGCGGCGCATCAAATGACATCGCACGCCGAAATTCATTGGTGCTCATTGAGCGCCTGGCGGATCATCTCAATATTGACAGGCTTCGGAATCAGGGTATCCGCGCCAAGCCTGACGACTTGTTCCAGCCGCTCAGGCCGGACATCGGCAGAGACCGCGAAAATCCAGTTGAGCGATGGCGGGCGGTCGGCTTGGAGTCGCTTGAGAATTTCAGTTCCGTCGAAGTCCGGTAAATTCAAATCGAGGAGAAGGACCTGGTGATTTCCAGCCGAAAGCAGGCGGATGGCATCCCGCCCCGTCGCCGCCACGCACACCTTGGCTCCCTCCGAGGCGAGCAACTCCGCCGTCAACTCCCGCACTACCTGGTGATCCTCGACGAGAAGAATGGACAAGTCCTTCAGATCCACTTCCACGGGAGGCGGGAGTCGGGTGACGGGTCTCGGCAGACTCTCCTCAACAATGCAGCTGGCGGGGATCTCGATGGTGAAGGTGGTGGTGACTCCCAGAAGGCTCTTTACACGGATCTTAAAGCCAAGGCTGTGCACCAGACGCTTGCAGATGGCAAGGCCGAGGCCCGCGCCTTTTTCCCGGTTGCGCTCGGGGTTTCTCAACTGGAAAAACTCGTCGAAGACGCAACCGATCTGTTCGTTGGGGATGCCGATCCCGGTGTCGCTGATGTGGAGCTCAATGCCCTCGCCGGTCCGCTGGAATCCGATTTTCACCTCCCCGGAATCCGTGAACTTGATGGCGTTGCTAACCAGATTGGAAATGACCCGCGCCAGTTTGATCCGATCCGAGGAAATCCAGATATCGATCTCTGGCACCTCGCCCCGGAGCCGGAGCCCCTTGCTTTCCGCGTGGAGCTGGGACTGGCGGATCTCCGCCTGGATGAGGTCGCCTAGGGAAAAATGCGAGAGGTCGAGCTCCTGCTTACCCGTGTCCAGGCGTGCGATGTCGAGAGTGACGCTCACCAGATCGACCAACGAGCGGGCGTTGCTCCAGAGGTTCTGGGCGAGGCCGGGAATTTGATGGAATTTGGTCGGATCGTTGGCGCATTTGCCGATGAACTCCGCGAGCAATGAAATGGCGGTTGCGGGAGTGCGGACGTCATGGGAGACCGCAGCGAGGA
>JBBEEL010000026.1:0-6948 GCA_040880785.1 Akkermansiaceae bacterium
AGAAGGTGAAGATCAAGAGCGACGATGTGTCGGTGTTCACGCCGAAGCAGATGGAGAAAATCCTCCATGCCGCGCCGCCCCACCTGATTCCAATTCTCGCCGTTGGAGCGTTTGCTGGAATCCGCATGGCAGAGCTAAACCGGCTGGACTGGTCTGCCTTTGATCTGGAACGTGAATTCATCGAGCTTCGGGCGGACGGGGCGAAAACAGCCTCCCGGCGGCTGGTGCCCATCACTGACAACCTGCGGGCATGGATCGAGCCGCTTCCACGCAAGGGAAAGGTGGTCAGGCACGCGGCGCTTCACCGCGAAGTCACCTCCCTCGCCCGCGCCTTGAAAATGGAATGGCCACGGAACGTCCTCCGTCACTCCTTCATCAGTTACCGGATTGCCACGGTGAAAAGCGCGGACCAAGTCACCCTCGAAGCGGGTAACTCGCCGTCCGTCATTTTCAAGAACTACAGGGAATTGACCACCGAGGATGAAGCGGACAAGTGGTTCGGAATTCTGCTGTCAACGGTAGTTGGTAGATTATTTCCCCCCCCACTTCCCCGGCATCGCCTCCATCGACATGACTCCCACGGTCAGACCCACGACCAGCGAGGCGATCCGCAGGTGCCATTCGACCTGTTCCTGGAAAGACGTGATCACGCCAACCACCGGCGAGGCGATGCCAACGATGGCCTTGGAAACGTAGTCGAGGTCGATGGGCGGGCGCATGGCTTCAGGCGTCTTCAGGCTCTGCGAAAGTGGCGGTGCCGTGATCATTGAAGATCACTTCAATGGGCATCTCGCGGTCTTCTGTCGGGAGCAGTTCCTCTAGTGGACCCCCTGAAAGCTCGGCGATCTCAGCAATGTGGCGCACGCTCTCGGAGGCAGCCTGGAAGTGACCGCGTTGGTTCCGAGGGCTGCAATGATGGCGGCCGGGCTTGCATCCGGATTTCCCCAGACCGTGTCGAAGCAGGACTTGTGGAACTGGATACGCCGATCGGATTCCTGATTGGCGGCGGCCGTGCCTGTGATTCCGCCCCGGATTGCGGCAGTGGAAGCACCAATTGCCAGTTCGCCATCAGCTTGGGCGGTGGCTCGGCATCCTAGGGCGATGGACTGTGACCGGAAATCTTCACGCCCGCCGCGATGGTGACCGGCACACCCGCATCACGCAGGATCTCCACGAATGCCTCGGCGGCGGCGGTTTGGATCGAGTTCACGCCTAGCCATGGTTGTCAAAAACAGGCCCTTACTTCCGCTACAGATCACTCGGATGGGGCGAGAATTTTCAGATAGCCTTCATAGGCGTAGAGGCGGCCGTACCTGCCTCCGGTGATTTCTTTGACCATCCCGATCTTTGCGAGCTTGGCAAGTGATGCGGCGATGGTGGTCGGTGTGAGCTCTGTGGCCAGGGAAAGGGCGGCGATGGATGTGATCGGTTGTGCCCTCAGGTGCCCATGGATGAGCAAGCACGAGCGTGCGGAACGTCCCATCTGTGAAATGCAGATCCTGTCTTTCTCGAAGAGCGCTAAGGCCAAATGAAAGATGGCAACTAACAGGAAACATCTGACATCAACGTTTCAAGCAGGGTTGGACGCTCGGAACACGTTTCGATTGTCACATGCGATTGTCACATGCCCACATCCAGATGGCGCGAGAGCTTGGTCTCAATCCAAAGAAATGTCGTCCAGCAGGTCGAGGAACGTGTTGAGGGCTGACAGCAGGGCTGGGTTGTGGAATGCGGTGAGTGGTTTCGGTTCCGCCGGAGGCGAGGTTTGCCGCTAGGGTGGTCCATGAATTGGGAGCGAGTGTGGCGGAGTGCTCCACGCGATAGCGGGCACCAGCTTGGGATTCCCATTTGAGCACCATGGCTGGCGGATTGGAGGTCTTGTCGTGGGTGATTTAGGGCTACGGAACCTCCATTTCATTGGCGGCTCTATGCCCGGAAAGGTAGGCTCCGTGAGCGGTTCCGTATTTCGTTTTTTCCGTCGCTTCACCTGCGAAAAACAGCCGTCCATTTATGGGTGCGGCAAGGGCATCTCTCATGGCAGGCGTGGAGTTCACCGCATTGAAGGAATAGGAGCCACGGGCAAAGGGGTCCGCCGCCCAGCGGGTGATCTGATAGCTGCTAGGATCGGGGATGCTGGGACCGTAAATGGTGCGTAGCACAGTCATGGCACTTGCTACGATCTGTGCATCTGTGAGTAATTCCTTAACAGCGGCAATGTCCGCAGCGAGAAATCCCATCAGCACGGGCTTATTCATCGCTTTGCGGAAACTGACCCACTCCGTCCAGTCGCCATGCGTGGCCGGGATGTATTCTATCCAATCCACATTCGTCGGCCAAAAAACGCTGGGGAAGCGCAGATAGCATTTGTTCAGCAGGCCCATGCCTAGCTTTGTGATGGCGTCCAGCTTAGCGGCAGGCAGGGGCGGAGTGAATATGGGCTGCCCCATTTTCAGCACGCCGAGCGGGACGGTGACTAGCACGCGGCGGGCAGTGAACGCATCTGCACTCGTAGTGACTCTGACTTCCGACTCGCTCCAGTCAATGTTGCTGACGACTTTCCCTGTGCGGATGTCCAGCCCTGTGGCGAGGTGGTCAATGATGACGCGATATCCAGCAGCGAAAAACTTGTCAGGCCCGGAATAGCCAGTTCCGTTGTCATACCAGTAGGTGGAAAGTTGATTCGCACTGCCGCTATACTCGGTTTCCATTTCACTGCTGAGGAGGAAGTTCACTAGCCGCCGCGTGTCGGCTGGGGCACCACCACCCACGAGGCTAGCCAGCGCCTGCCGCAGCGTCTGATCCGCATCACCGTTTTGGGCTACTCCCAAGATGTCGTAAACCTGGGTGCGGAGGGCGCTGAGCTGGTTTTCATCCGCAGCAGTCCACTCGGAGCCGTCTGTGTCATAACCGACGGAGTCTGCATAGCGCGTGGTGATCAGCACGGCGTTTGCCTCCGTGGCCAGAGCGGTGAGCGGATTGCCCGTGGTCTCGTGAATCCATGACGCACCGAGATCGATGGGAAAGTCACTCCACTGAGTGCTAGTGTGGATGCGTCCGCCGATGCGGTCGCGACCCTCCAGCACGATGACTTCGTGCCCCAGGCTCTTCAGCTTGCGGGCTGCCGCTAATCCCGCCAGCCCAGCTCCGATCACAATCACCCGATCACGATTTTGCACTGCCGCATGGGCGGAATGGCGGGATGCGAGCGAGGCTCCTACGAGCAGGGATTTAATAAGTAAGGCAAAGCTGCGACGGTTCATGAGTGTGATAATTTGTAAAGTGGCGTGTGGGAGTTGGACGAACAGTTTTATTGAGTCGCGCACGGCATTTTACGTGGAACAGTCGCGCGCGGTTGTTTCAGGGCAAAGGCAGCCCGCAAGGGCGTAACTCCGGGAAGTTCTGTCATGGCGCGAAAATTCTAGCAGACAGGATGGACGTGCCAAGGGGAATCTGGAATGGGCGTTCGGTGGAGGTGGTCAGGTGAGATCGAGGGGACTGGGGGCACCGGCTCCAGGCTTTTCATGACGTGAAGGTAGATCATGGTGGTTTCTAGATGCGCATGCCCCATGAGAGATTGTTCTTCCAAGTTGAAGCCGCCATTGTGGCCATACATGTTAGATGCCATGCAGCCGTTGAGATCCTGCTCGCCCTGCGTCGCGAACCAGCCGACGAGATGGGATTTCAGCCCCCGCTCACCGAGCATTTCCCAGATGGTCTTGCATTTCCGGGTGGCGGCGGAGACAGGAACGATGCGCCCGGAGATGGGATCGACCTCGGTGAAACCATGGACACCGTGGTGGTAGGCCATTTTCCCGGTAGCGATGGATGTCCAGAGCATCGGGGAAAGCTGCGGCTCCAAGGTGGTGAGATTTCCGCTCACGCCGCCCTGCACGAGCTGCGCCACGCCAGGCAGCTCGTCCTGATCGAGCAGTGGGTGGATGAGTTTCCAATCGGCGGAATCCCATCCGACCAGCAAGAGGCGTTTTTTGGAAGGCATGGCGGGAAATGAACTACGCGGAGTGGGAAATAAGGAAAGGAGATAATTGGTGGTGTCAAACCCCTACTCATCGATATTATTTAGTTTTCATTATTGTATTTTTACCAGTGGCTTCATTTCAGATGTCCGTTTTCTCGGCGACATTAACTACGATCTCCCAAAAGTCGGAAACAAATCCCATTTCTCGTCCGCCCGTCTAATCAGGCTCCCATCCACCTGCATCACGACGCGTCTCTTCAAAGAATCCCGCACCGTGTGGCACTTGGCAGCACGGAGAGCGGTTGCCCGTAATCGATTTCAACCAGAAATGGTGACAAAACGAGCGTTTGAATGTTCGTAATTCGCTGATAATGAACAAAAAATTTATTTCGAATGGTGACAAAGTCCTTGGGTCTCCCGCAATCGCTCGCGAGGCGGTGGGCCGTCCCTATTGCCACCACCCGGATGATTGCGGCAGGGGCAGGAGCGAACGCGAGGGCGGCGACGGCGGATCTGGAGATGTGGATAGGTTGAGTCAGAATAGTAATCGCGTAAATGAGACCGTCCTATACGGAGCCGTACGCAGGGTGGTGTGGGACCCGGGAGCTAATCACTCCCGGGGACCCGATTAGGCGTTGCGGTCATTAGATGAGGTCGACACGTCTGCTCAAATTGCCTGCGGGTATCTTCACCTCAATCGTCGCGACACTTCCCTGAACAAAGCGATGCTCTCTGCCCCCAAATTCCCCTCTTGAGTGACCTCAAGGTTGAAAATCGGGACATTCTTGTTCGCCATGAAGAGTCGCAGCAACTCGGAAAGTTGGGTGGCATTCCACTTTGGCCGCGCTGGAGCCGCATTAGGGCGGCGGTGTATCCAGTCAGATTCGGCGACCAGACAGGCGCTTGCCTGAAGGCCCGCATGAGTCCCTGATGGATACAGCCCCTTGGCCTTAGGTGTCAGCAGTCCGTCGATACCGGCGGGATTCTCGCACGCTTCTCCCGTGCAGAAATCATGAAACTGAGTAGGATTGTTGAGCGCCCAGGCATTGAAGGATATGAGTCGGCGCGGATTGCCAGCCTTCGCTGCTCTTGCAAGAGCTTCCCAGGGTGCGCTGCGATAGTAGTAATTTGTAATGCCATCATCGAACCACCAGCCAGCAAGCGTTTCCCCGTAACGCTCGCCAACCTCGCGGACGATAGATTGCCAGTTATTAAAGAGGACTGAGGTGTCCGTGTCCCAGAACCTGGTGGCGTTCAGCCACTTGCTGTCATCGTGAGCCCCGATGTGGTAGTAGAGGAACAGCTTCATATTTTGCTTTTTAAGCTCCTCAGCCAGCTCCGCGACCAAATCCCGTCGTGTTGTTCGACCGGGCAGAATCCGATCGAGCGATTTCAATGGCGCCGGAAAATACTGGTAGGCATGAGACGTTGTAAATACAACAAATCCGGCGCCGGTGGCCTGCATCTGATTGGCAAACAACTCAACGTCGAACTCATTCACGGCCTCTTCGTAGGACTTCGGTTCACCTTTGAGCGGCATCGATTGACTGGTCCAATGCACCATCACTCCATAGCGTGCTTGCCTGAACCATTCAGCGTCGGCCCGCAAGTCACTCGCTTTTTTGTCAAGATCTTCACGAATCAGCGGAAGAACTAATTCGACCGCATGAACATCTGCATTGAAATCGGTAGAGCCATCGGCTGGAACAAGACGCACACTCATCTCCGACTCACCTTCTGGAAGCAGAATGAGATCGTCGAGCGTCACGCGCTGCCAGCGCCGCGGATTGACAGGCAGATTGCCGCGTATCGTCCGCCCGGCAGCGGTAACTTCGACGATGATAACGCAGTCATCCTGGCTTTGCACCAGGATAGCCACATTGTAACTTGCCATTTCTTTGTTGACGACATTCCACTTGAGCTTCTGTTGGGTGCTTTTCCAACCGGTAATAAAGAATTTACCGTGTCCGCCGGAACGCCACGGCTTCAGCCCGTCTGCCAGTTCTGCATCTACGGCCATAAGAACCGTGATGTCATCTTTTTTGAGTGTGAAGTCAGAAACGAACGCAGGCGAGGGCTGTTGCGACGCGGCTCGATCGATCACGACGAAGGCCAGCAGAAAAATGAAGCAAAGAGTGGGTTTCATAAGGGTAATTTTCATATACGCGATCGCGACACAACAAAGGTTGTCGCACTTATATTCGGCTTCTTTAGCTTTCGCTATTCGGAACGCGGGTAGCAACACCTAACATTGAAGTTGCGCGCGGTTGTTTCAGGGCAAAGGCAGCCCGCAAGGGTGTAACTCTGTGAAGTTCTGTCATGGTGCGAAAATTATAACAGACAGAACGGACGTGCCAAGGGGAATCTGAAATGAGCATTAGGTGAAGGTGGTCAGGTGAGATCGAGGGGACTGGGGGCACCGGCTCCAGGCTTTTTCATGACGTGAAGGCAGATCATGGTGGTTTCTCCATGCGCATGCCCCATGAGAGATTGGACCGTATGGATGTCGGTACCGGATTCAAGCAGGTGGGTCCCCAAATTAATCGATGAAGTGCTTCTTTTTAACATTTCTGGATGCGGGCTGCGTAAATGGGCCTTGCCCCCACGAGTTCGGGGACGCGAAGCTGGTGGGAGATTTGAAATCAAAAAGCGCTGGCCGGGCGGGGCGGGGGTGATCAATGGCGGTTGGCTACGACTGTCTGTAGACTGTTTACCAAAGTCCGTGCGGTTATGTGGATGGTTGGGGCTGGAATCCCCGGCGGGCGAGCCATTGCGCACGTAAATTTCGCAAACAGTCTATCGAAATTCCTACCTCGGAGGAGAGTGGACGCAAAAAATCCTAATTATTTTTAGGGTGACCTCACAAATGTTTCACCCTCTGTGTTTGAATGGAGTGATTCCCGATGGATTTTAGCCGTAGGGAATGAACTCCAACTCCAAACAATATGAACATGAGAAATCAGATGATGACG
>JBBEEL010000027.1:0-6883 GCA_040880785.1 Akkermansiaceae bacterium
TTGGCTCACACCACCGCCGGCGGTGCGAAACCCTCTCGGTATTCGCGGCGGACGATGGATGCGGAGGCTTCCTTGTGATTGGTGAAGGTGAGCGTGGGCTTATCCCAAAGCAGTTCGCGGCCGGGGAAGCGGGTGGCCTTCACGGCGAGCAGCGCGGGCTCGGTCATGCGGATCGCGTCGCGGAAGGGGCTGCGGAGCTCGGTTTTGATGCCGAGGCAGTTATCCACCCAGGCGTGCCAGTGGTTGAGCTCGGGGAACTCCGGCAGGCCGGGCATTTCCAGGCCTTTGGTGAGCTTGCCATCGCGCCAGACTTCGAGATATCCGTCGGCGGAGAGAGTGAGCACGCCGTTTTCACAGACGATGACCGTCATGTTGGAATCGACGAATTTTCCGGGTGGCAGGCCGATGGCGGCGCGCGAGGGAGCTTGCCCGGAATCACTGTAATAAATCGGGAAAACCTTGCGGGCGAATTTATCGGAGTTGACCGCATAGGTGAGCGTCGAGCGGCAGGGATGCGCGTGGAAATCCGGATTTTCCGACTTCACGCAGTGGGTCAGCACGGAGACCGGGCTCAGCAGTTCGTCGTAGCCGTAAAAGATCACGTCGAGGACGTGGCAACCCCAGTCGCCGAGGCCATTGCTGCCGAAGTCCCACCAGGAGCGCCAGACGAGGGGGGCCAGGCCGGGGCGATAGGGAATTGCCTCGTTGCCGCCGAGCCAGAGGTTCCAGTCGAGGTTCGGCGGCGGCGCGGTGGGGGTCTCGATCTTGCGGTCGAGGTTGAAATAGGAGCGGTCGTTGGGGGAGGCGACCCAGACGTGGGCTTCGACGGCCTTGCCAAGGGCACCGCTGCGCATGATTTCCACGGCGGCACGGCGGCCGGGAGTCGCCATCCGCTGGTTGCCGACCTGGGTGACCAGATCGGGGCGGACAGCGATGGCTTTTTCCATCATGACAAGCTCTTCGAGTTGGTGGACGAGCGGCTTCTGGCCATAGACGTGTTTGTGGTTTGCCAGCGCGGTGAGCATGATCGGCGCGTGGCTGTGGTCAGGCGTGGAGACGATGACAGCGTCGAACTTATCCCCGAATTTGGCAAAAGCCTCGCGGTAATCGGCACAGGTGAAGGCTCCGGGATATTTGCCGGCGGCATTGGCCAGCGCGATGGAATCCACATCGCAGAGTCCGGCGATTTCCACCGAGGGATGCAGCGCGACTTGGCGGAGGTCTTCCGCGCCGATGGTGCCGACGACGCCGATGCTTAGGACACGGAGTTTTGAATTGGGGGAAACGGCGGGAGTTTGCCCGCGGCCGAGGGTGGTCAGGAGTCCGGCGGCACCGGCGGTCCGGAGGAAGCGGCGGCGGTTCAATGGGGTATTCATGGCAGGGAAAGGCATGCTTATCGGTTCCGCGCCATGTTCCACACGCCGCGCGACGGTGCAAGCTTGGGCTTCCGCAACTTATCCTAAGGGTGAGTCGGGGGCGGAAGAATGGCCTGGGTGGTCCATGGGTGGAACTCGGCGGGCACAGGAGCTTCAAAACTCATGCGCTGGCGGGAAACCGGGTGCTGGAAGGCGAGTCGCCAAGCGTGGAGCATCAGCCGGCCGGTCTGTGCGGAGGTTTTACTCGGTTTGCCATAAATAGGATCACCCACGAGCGGGGTGCCCTTGTGATGGAGGTGGACGCGGATCTGATGGGTGCGGCCGGTGTGGAGGTGGCAAAGGATCAGCGCGGTGAGCGTGGCAGCGTCGGCGGTGAGCGTTTCGTAATCGGTGATCGCGGTTTTACCACCGGGGGGATTGACAACAGCCATTTTCTGACGGTTCACCGGGTGGCGGCCGATGTGGGTGAAAATCGTCTCTTTTTCTGGCTTCGGCACGCCCTGGGTCACGGCGAGATAGAGTTTTTCCATGGTGCTGCGCTCGGAGAACTGAGTGACGAGCGATTGGTGGGCGAGGTCGGATTTCGCGACGACCAGGCAGCCGGAGGTGTCCTTGTCGAGGCGGTGCACGATGCCGGGCCGCTCGACCCCACCGATGCCGGAGAGCTTGCCCCGGCAATGGTGGAGCAGCGCGTTGACCAGCGTGCCATCGGGATTTCCCGGTGCCGGATGCACCACCATGCCGGAGCCCTTGTTGAGGACAACGAGGTCGTCATCCTCGAACAAAATTTCCAGTGCAATGTCCTGCGGCAAGTTGTCGAGCGGCACGGCCTCGGGCAGCACGATGCTGATGCGGTCGCCGAGTTTCACCGCATCGCGCGGCTTGGCGGGATGGCCGTTGACCTGGATGAATTGCTCGCGGATGAGCGTCTGGATGCGCGAGCGGGAAAGGTCCGCAAGACGGGTGGCGAGAAAGGCGTCGAGGCGTTCTCCGGTGCTGTCGTCGACGAGGATTTCCACGGCGCGAGTCTCGCCGGGAAAAAAACCGCGACAAGTTTCAAGTTTGCATGAAAATCCGCCGTAGATAGCCTTTGCCTATGCCCGTAAGCTCCGAAACCATCGCCAACTGCCCCTCCTGCAGGAGCCCGATGAATGTCTCGGCGGTGCCACCATTTTCCAATGTGAATTGCCCGTCCTGCGGCATCCAGTCACGGGTGAAGCTGGAATTTGGGCCTTACACGCTGGTCCGCCGGCACGCGCAGGGCGGTATGAGCCTGGTTTTCTTAGCCAAGGATAACACGCTGGACCGGGAGGTCGCTTTGAAGATTTTGAGCGAGGAGTTTTCCGCGGACGAGCGTCGCATCGCGGCCTTCGAGGAAGAAGCGAGGATCACCGCCTCGTTCAGCCACCCCAATGTGGTGCAGGTGCTGACGACCGGCAAGGCCTTCGGACGCCTTTACATTGCCATGGAGTTCGTGCCGGGCGGACACTTCGAGCACCACATCAACGAACGGGGGAAAATCCCGCAAATTGAGATGCTGGCGCTGGCCATCGAGGTGGCGGAAGGGCTGAAGGCGGCGCATGCTGCGGGCTTGATCCACCGCGACGTGAAGCCGGGGAATATCCTGCTGGATGCCGAGGGCCACGCGAAGATTGTGGACTTCGGCCTGGCGCTGGTGACAAAGGGAGGGAAAGCCCAGGCCACCGAAATTTGGGCCACTCCCTACTACGTGCCGCCCGAGACCATCGAGGGCCACCGCGAGGATTTCCGCTCGGATATCTATGCCTTCGGCGCCACGCTCTATCACGCGCTGGCAGGCAGGCCGTCATGCGCCGAGCAGTCCATGTCCACGCCGCTTCTGCGCGAGGCAAAGAAAAATGTGGTGCCCTTGGGAATCGCCGAGCCTTCGCTGTGTGATGACCTGTGCCAGATCGTGGACCGGGCAATGGCGCATCAGCCCGTGGACCGGTTTTCCTCTTACGACGAATTGATCCGCCGCCTGCAAACGGTGCTCAAGCACCTGCAATCAGGAACCCCGGGAGCAACGGAAAGCTCCGGCCACGTGGCGCGGCGGCGAGTGCTCAAGAAGCGGCGGGAAACCATCACGCTCGGTGCCGCCGTGCTGGCCGTGTTGGTGGCGGCTGCGGGAGCCATCTCGTGGGTCATCCACCGCGAAGCGCCACAACCGCAACCGGAGCCATCCGTGTGGATTAACGCCGTGCCAACGATCCAGGAACCCAGCACCACCGCTGCCACCTCGGCGACCGAGATCGCACGCAGCTACCGCGATGCGCGGGCGGCGGTGGAAGCGCGGGATTTCGCGAAGGCGGCAGAGGAATTGGTGAAATTGCGGGAAAATCCTGCGGTCCATGAACCCACGCGAACCTGGGCGGGAGTCGAGGCGGTGGCCGCGGCTCTTCTGGATGGAAAGTCCTCCTTGGCACGGCGCATCGCCCGCGACACCGTTGCCCACGCGCAGGCGGTGAGTGACGCGCCGCGCCGCTTCGACGGGGAATTGGTCCGCATCTTAAATCACCTGCCACGGCTCGAGCCCATCCCTCCGCACAAGGCCCGCGGGGACGATGCCGCCCGGCTCATGGGCGCGATGATCTGCGGACTCAAACACTGGGAACAAGGGCTGACGGCACGCGCGGTCGGAAATTTCAAAACAGTGACATCCGTGAAACTCGGGGCCAATGACCAATGGCTGGAAATCCATCAAAATCTCGCTGCGGACTACTTGGCAGACGCGCGACTGCTCGCCGCGCCCGCGTTGTTGCAGCTCCCGGCAACCGCCGCGGCTTGTGAGGCGGCGATCACCCAACTGGACACCCTGCATTCCCGCCTAAAAACCCGCGGCCGTGCCCGCTTCAATGTGCGCGCTTGGCAGCTCGACCTCAAGCGCCACGCCAAAATCCTCGAAACCCAAAAAACCACGCCCACCCCCGCCGACGAGCCTCCCGCAGTCGCCAGTTGGGACACCGGCGCGGTGATGGCAAAACTCGCGGAGTTCGCCGATAAGTGCGAGTTTGCCGAGGCCGGCGCCTACTTGAAAGGCCTCCCGTCGGACGAAACCGCGACGCGCCACTCGCTGCTGGCTGTCACCGAAGCCGCCGCGCTGTTTCTTTCCGATCTTGGACGAGACCTCCGCCAGACAACTGCCAATGGTGAGTTCCTGCTGAAATCAGGCGAGAGCGTCAGCAAAGTCTCGATGGATGAAACGGGTGTCATCGTGGTGGACGCGGCCTCTGCCAGCCCTCGCGTGGTGAAGTGGGCGGACTTCTCCCCGGACGCCCTCATTGGCATGCATCGGATTTTCATGAAAAATCCCGCCACAGAAGTCGAGCGACTCTGGCGCCACGAATGCGCGGTCTCCTACGACTGGCTGGCCGGCAACCGCGGGCGCGCCCTCTCTGCGGCGGCGGTGCTCTCGCAAAGCAGCTCCGCCTTCAAACGGCGCTGGGACTCCATCGCCAGCGACCTGCCGGAGTAGATTGCGCTGGATACGATGAGTCACGTGCCCGGCAGACGCGGCAGACGGAGTGGGTAAGGGGTTAAGGTTTTTGGATTGGATTTTGCACGCGGTAACCTTCCTCATGGGCAACATAGCCAGCAGCGGCACCAACGGCGAGAGGGATGCAGGATGAACTCACGGTGACGGCGGCGAGAAGAGCCAATGCGACGATTTTTTGTTTAATTTTCATAGAGATAGTTTTTTAAGTCACTTAACGATTCGTGCGGTTTGAAAGTAAAGGCAAGTGATCATTTTCGGCACTCCTATGGCTCTAAGGGAAACACAAAGAGCCCCCGGGATCCCGGGAGCTCTTTGGAGTTTTAAGTCATCCGCGGCCGCGAGGTGGCCGCAATGTTTAGTAAACCGTGGTAGGTTCGGCGCCAGTGAAGGTCCCGCCTTCACTTTGGACGTTGAGACGGAACTCACCTTGGCCAGGTTGCACCCCGCGGACGGTAACCTGCCAGGTAGCACTCTCGCCCGGGCGCAGGTTTTGGATTGGCGCGAACTCCAAGGTTCTCTGGTCACCGAAGACCTCGCTGTCGCCCCGGGCATTGATAAATTCCAGCGTCGGGGGGAGCTCACCGCTGAAAACAATGTTGGTTTCCGCCGTGGTGCCTTCGTTGACGACCGAGATGTCATAAACGGTGGTGTCTCCCACGGCAACCGGATCAACCCGGTCCACCACCACGATCTGCAGGGCGGGAATGCCGACAAACTCAGTGCTAATGTTGGCGACCGCGTTTTCGGCGCAATACGCCATGGCCACGACTTGAGTGGCAATTTCCCCCGCCCGGTCGCCACTGAAGGCGATGCCAAAGCTGCGGCTCTCGCCCGGTGCGAGCGTGCCGATGGTGAAGGTGTTCACCTGGGCGGGGATTTGCTGATCAGTGGCGGCAAAACGCATCCGGCGGTCGATCCCCGGGACGTGGACTTGGGTGTTCAGCGCAGGGACCTCGTCGCTGAGGTTACGGACGGTGATGCGATACTCGACGTCGCGGTCGATGTATTGAGTGGCGCGCCCTTGGACTTGCACGTCGATTTCCGCGTAGGCTAGGCGGATGGTGCCCGCGTTGGACTGGGTGGTCAGGGGATTGCCGGCGCGGGCGGTGGCACGGCCGGTAAACTCGCCGGGTTGGGTGGCGATGACGGGGACGGCGAATGTTTGGACTTGGCCGGCCTGGAGCTCGCCGACATTCACGGTGACCACATTATTGCCATCGTTGGTGGTGATGCCCTGTGGCAGTTCCTCGGTGATGACGGTCTGGGGGGTGCTGCCGGTGCCTGGGTTGCTGATCGTGTAGTGGATGAAAAGCGGGTCACAAACAAACAGGCTTTGTTTCTCGGTGCGCTGTTCATCAACCCAACGGCGGCTGAGCTGCAGGTCGGGTCGGGTGATTTGCATGGTGGTGCAGAGCGCCCGCTCGTAGTTGGCGAAGACGCAGGTCTGGAAGTCTCCTTCGCGGGTGGGCACGCCGCTGACGCGGATGACCCTTTCCTCGCGCGGTCCGAGCGAGCCGATGTTCCAGACGCGCTCGACCATGGCATCCTGCTGAGGATCAGCCCCGGGCTGCTGTTGTGGCTGCGTTTGGCGGGCTTGCGCCGTTGGGGCTTGTTGCTGCTGCTGCTGCTGCTGTGGCTGGGCTTGGCGTTGTTGGTTGGCTTGCGGGCGTTCCAGCTCCTGCCATTCGCCATTTTGACGAGGGGGTGCTGGTGCTTGGGGTGCTCCGGTGGCGACTTGCCTTTGTTGGTCCGCCTGCTCCGGAGCGCGACTCTGCGGGTCTTGTTGTGCGGCTTGGCGATCCAGTGGCTGCCACTGTGCCTCTTGTTGTTGCTGAGGCTGCCGATCTTGGTCCTGCTGCCGGGCTTGCGAGTCCTGTTGACCCTGCCATTGCTTGTCTTGTTGCACCGGGCGCACTTGTTGGTCTCTTTGTTGTTCCTGTAATGGGGGCTGGCACAAACAATGTGCGTCCCTGGGGTATTTACATGTTTGGGA
>JBBEEL010000028.1:0-6877 GCA_040880785.1 Akkermansiaceae bacterium
CTGGCCTTTGCTACCACGTCGATACTGGAGGATTTCCTTGGCAACATAAGCGCGACGGGATTTTGGATCCTGATCGATCGAGATGGAATAAGTGACCAGCGGGCTGCTATTCGATTCACGAAATTTCACTTCTATCTCAATAGGTCCCGTTGAATCTCTGCTGCGGACCTCACTAAACCCGTTACTACCCCCGAGTTTGCTAAGGGCCGTATTCACATTGGTCGCCATGGCCTCCCTAAGAAACGCGAAAACAGTGAAGAGAGTCGATTTTCCCGAGCCATTCGCGCCAATGATGATGGCAAAACGTGGGATGTTGCGCATCTCCACATCGCGAAAGGCACGGAAGTTTTTGAGAGAAAGTTGTTCGATGTGCATGAAGGAAGAGTGCTGAGTGATTATGAGAGTGTCCAGCGGATGATGAAAAGGCCCTCTTCCACCGACTCCGATTTCAATCTTCCCTCGATATTGGAGATCAGGCGCTCGCGGTTGTTGTCGATGTCGTCTTGGGCATCGAAGAGGTTGCGGCGGCGTTCCTTGCGGTGGGCTTCGAGGGCTTTGATCTGCTTTTGGCCGGCCAGTTTCTCCTCCAGCGTGAGGGCGGCGGAGGCGGCGCGGCGGGCCTCCTTGATCTGGCGGTCGATGTCCTTGATCTCGCGTTCGAGACCGACCTTCAGGTCGTCGGCCCAGTTGTCGAGTTTGTTCGTTTCGGCCTCGAAAAAGGCGGCGTTGCGTTCTGAAACGTCCCGGCTGATGCGGGCCTGCTCCCGGCGGGTGATCTCATCAAGGGCGGAAGGAGCTGACTCGGTGAGTTCGCGGAGCCGGGTGCCTGGCATGGAGAGGAGGCGGCTTGCGGTTTCCTCATCCAGAGTTTCACCGGACTCCGTCTGGGCGGCGAGAATGAGGTAGTCCTCGGACTGATCGAGGGAATCGATGGTGAAGAGTGATGCGTTGAGCCAACCGGATTGGCCGATGAAAGGCTCGATGATGCTCACCTTTCCATCGTGGTCATCGTAGCTGAAGGCAATCTCCGCCGGGGTGAGGGGCCGCTCCTTCGCGTGATGGATCACCGCATCGGCAAGCGGATGGCCGATGCGGTAGAGGTGCGCATTGCCAGAGCGCCGCGGCAGTTCATAGAGGCCGAGAGGAGATTTTTCGGCAATTTCCGCATAGGGCTCATGAAGTAGCCGGAAGCTGCCTTCATCCAGAAATTCGGCATTGCCATTAAGCTCGTGCTTCGTGAGCTGCATTAGCTGCCGCTCGAACTGGCCGAGGATGGCTTTCGAATCCTTGTCACGGATCTTGAGCTTTTCGCGGACCTCGTCATCGAAGTGTTCGAGCAGCTTCTTGCGGGTGCTGGTCATCGCCTCGTTGATCTCGAAGCTGAGTTCGAGCTGAAGGTCGTCGAAGGCTTTCTTGATCTGCTCCGGCTGCCGGCATTGCTGGTAGATGGTGGCGATGCGTTTCTCGAAATCGACGCCGGCCCCGATGGCACCGAGGACTTCGTCACTGGCTCCGAAGACGCCCTCGAAGAGGTGGAACTTCTCGGCGAGGAGTTGGTAAACCCGCTCGTCGGCGGCATTTTTCTTGTTGAGGAAATTGACAACGACCACGTCGTGCTTTTGGCCGTAGCGGTGGCAACGGCCGATTCGCTGCTCGACCCGCTGCGGGTTCCATGGGAGATCGTAATTGATAACTAGCGCGCAGAACTGGAGGTTGATACCTTCCGCACCCGCTTCGGTGGCAATCATGATTCGGCCTTCGTCGCGGAAGTAGTCCACGAGCGCGGAGCGCATGTCAGCCGTGCGCGAGCCGGTGACATGGTCGGTTCCTTGGTTCTTGGTGAGCCAGTCTGCGTAGATCGCCTTGGACCGATCATCGGTATTGCTGCCGTTGAAGAGGACGATTCCCTCGCTCCACTCGCTGTTGGAGAGGAGCCGCAGCAGGTAGTCCTGAGTGCGGCGGGATTCCGTGAAGACAATGGCTTTTTCGGCGGCACCCAGCTCGGTGGTGCGTTTGAATGCGGTTCCCAGCGCGATGAGCAAGGCTTTACCCTTCGCGTTGTCATGAATCGAACTGGCAAGGTCGGCGTAAATTCCCAGCTCCTGGATTTCAGCCGCAAGACCGGCCCGATCGACCTCTGACATCACCTCGCCTTGGGAATCGTCCGACCATTCTTCGGCAGTTTCATCCAGGGTCTCATAGTCCTCGTCCAGATCGTCTTCGAGCGTGCTGGTCGGAGGTAGGGCATCGAGATCCCGCTGGAGGCGCTTCGCCATGGTTTTCAAGGCTCCGGCAATGGCAAAGGTCGAGGAGGCCAGTAGCTTCCGCAGCACCAGAGTCATGAGCGTGCGCTGTTGCGGAGGCAGGGAGAAAAGGTTTTCCCGCTGGAGATACTCCGACACCATTCCGTAAAGATCCTCCTCGCTGGCCTCCGGGCTGAAGTCCTGGACGATGGCATGCCGTGCGGTGTAGGGCACGTATTGCGTGACCTGGCGGCGCAGGGTGCGATGGCAGATTGGGGCGAGGCGGGATTTCAGGGCGTCGAAGGTGTCGCTCTGACTGAGATTTGCGAATTGCTGGCGGAAGCTGTTGAGGTCGCCGAACGCGTGTTCGTCGATGAACGAGACGAGGCCGTAGAGTTCGAGGAGTGAGTTTTGCAGCGGAGTCGCGGTGAGCAGGACCTTGGGGCGGCCTTCGAGCGCGGTCTTCAGCTTGTTGGCGATGACGTTGGAGGATTTGTAAACGTTGCGGAGCCGGTGGGCTTCATCGATCACGACGAGATCCCAAGGGATGCCCATCACGTCGTCCGCCTTGTTTCTCGCGAAATGGTAGGAGCAGATGACGAGATTTGGCTCGGTCGGCTGGAATGGGGTCTCGTTTCCCGCTTTGACTGCCTGGTGGTAGGAACGGGCTTCGAGAATGGTTACCGGGAGGAAGAATTTTTCCGCGAGTTCCTGGTGCCACTGCTTGCGGAGGTTCGACGGGGTGATGATAAGAATCCGGCGCTTCCGCTCCGCCCAGCGCTGGGACAGGAGAATCCCAGCTTCGATGGTTTTCCCGAGACCGACTTCGTCAGCGAGAAGCGCGCCGTTGGAGAAAGGGGAGTTGAACGCGAAAAGTGCGGCGTCCACCTGGTGGGGATTCAAGTCCACCTGTGCGCCAGCAACCGCAGCGGCAAGCTTGCCGACGTTGTCCGAAGACCAACGGCGGGTGAGCTCGTAAGCGAGGTATTTGGCCTGGTGGTCGGTGAGCGGCATTAAGGCTTGGCAGGTTTTCGGGCGGATTGTTGCGAGGCTAGGGCAATGCGTTAGCACGGGAAGGGAAAAAACTCGGAAGTGGTGAGGGTGCAAATCAAATGATGCGCCTGCCCCCGAGCTGCTGGAGATTGCGGCAGACATTCAATCCGGCGTGTCCTTAACAATTTTTTTTAATGCTCTTTTCCCCGCTCCGTGATTCCTATTCGTGCAGCTACCATGTCCGCAGAAAAGACCGCCATCACCCCGACCCGTGCCGCTGATTTCCCCGAGTGGTATCAGCAAGTCATCAAAGCCGCCGATCTCGCCGAAAACTCGGAAACGCGCGGCTGCATGGTGATCAAGCCATGGGGCTACGGGATTTGGGAGCTCATCCAGCAGCAGCTCGACCGGCGCTTCAAGGCGACCGGCCACCAGAACGCCTATTTTCCGCTGCTCATCCCGCTTTCCTATCTGGAAAAGGAAGCCGAGCACGCCGAGGGATTCGCCACCGAGTGCGCGGTCGTCACGCATCACCGGCTGGAGGTCGTCAAGGATCCCGTCACGGGAAAAACGAAAATGATTCCCAGCGGCGAACTCGCCGAGCCCTACGTCATCCGGCCCACCTCGGAAACCATCATCGGGGCCGCCTTCGCCCGCTGGATCGAGTCTTACCGCGACCTCCCGCTGCTCATCAACCAGTGGGCCAACGTGATGCGTTGGGAAATGCGGCCGCGCTTGTTTCTTCGCACCGCCGAGTTTCTCTGGCAGGAAGGCCACACCGCCCACGAGACCCGGGAAGAAGCCATCGAGGAGACGAAAATGATCCACGGCCAGTATGAGGAATTCCTCCGCGACCACCTTGCGATCCCCGTCGTCCCCGGCGAGAAAACCGAGAACGAGCGATTCCCTGGCGCCGACATGACCCTGACCATCGAGGCCATGGTGCAGGATAAAAAAGCCATCCAGGCCGGCACTTCGCACTACCTCGGCCAGAATTTCTCCAAGGCCCAGAATATCTCTTTCACCGGCCGCGACGGCACCGTCCAGTATGCCCACACCACTTCCTGGGGCGTCTCCACCCGCCTCATCGGCACGCTGATCATGGCCCACTCGGACGACGACGGCCTGATCCTCCCGCCGCGCGTCGCCACCCAGCAGATTGTCATCCTCCCCATCACGCCCAAGGAGGATACCCGCGAGGCCGTGCTCGCTTCCTGCCAGGCGCTGGCCAAAATGCTCCGCCAAGAGAATTTCCGCGGCGACCCCATCCGCGTCCACGTCGACACCCGCGACCTCAGCGGCGGCGTGAAAAAGTGGGACTGGGTGAAAAAAGGCGTGCCCATCCGGATCGAGATCGGCCCGCGCGACATCGAGACCCGCAAGCTCGGCATCCAGCGCCGCGACCAGCCGGTGAGCGAAAAACGCTTTGGGGACAAACAGGAATTCATCCAGGAAGCTGAGGATATCCTCGGCGAGATTCACGATGCGCTGCTCGCCCGCGCCACCGTCTTCCGCGACGCCCACATCAGCCCCTGCGCTGATCTGGCGGCGTTTCACGCCCACTGGCAGCAGGAAAATCCCGGCTGGCTCCACACCCCTTGGGCCGGCAGTCGCGAGCAGGAAGAAGAGCTCTCCAAGCGGCACAAGATCACCATCCGCTGCCTCCCACTCGCCGAGGTCAAACTCCCTGCCACCAGCAGCACCTGTTTCCTCACCGGTCGGGAAACCCCCGTCCGCGCCATCTGGGGCCGCAGCTACTGATACCAGCAGCGTGGCCCGGGCATCCTGCCCGGAGCCAGGCAGGACCAACAGATTTCCCGGCCCTGGGCAAAGGATGGGGACCCACCCGCAACTTTTTCGAAGTTGAGCATGGCGCTCCCGATAATTCTGGTTCAGACTACTAGACGGATAAGGCAGTTAGACTTGCCATCCGCTCACCCATAACACCAACAAATACGAACCATGCAAACTGCCAACGTCAATCTGCCCATCACCGTCACGGTGAGGCACGAGCAAGTGACCGCTGCCCTCCGCGCCCACGCCCACAAGAAGATCGAGGGGCTGCACCTCGACTACCCGCGAATCATCGAGGCCAAGGCGATTCTCGACGTCCAAAAAAACCGGCACATTGCCGAAATCATTCTCTTTTGTGCCAACCACATCACCATCGAGGCCCACACCGAGGGCAAGGACATGTATGTGGCGCTCGACGAGACGATTGAGAAAATCGCCCGCCGGATGCGCAAGCACAAGACCCGCCTGATGAAGAGGCACCGTCCGCATCGCAACGAGTCGATCCGGCACCTCGAAGAGCGCTACTTCAACGAGGATGTTCTCGACCACCCCGAGGGCTCCGATGTGGACCCCATTCCCTTCATCATCCATCCGGAAAACTACTCGATCCGGACGATGTATAAGGAAGACGCCATCATGCAGCTGGAGCTCTCCGACCGTCCTTTCGTGCTCTACAAGAGCGCCCGCCGCGATTGCTTGACGATCGTTTACCGGCGCAAAGACGGTGAATACGCCGCGCTGGACATCAAGGATTGATTTGGCAGCAAATTAAAGAAAATGCCGGGCAGGAGCGATTCCTGTCCGGCATTTTTCTGATCCGCGTTTCATTTTAAGTCAGCCTGTGGGTGTGCGGACGCTTCTTTCCCATTTCCTTTAAAATCAGTGTGATCAGTCAAATCAGTGGTTGCTATCTTCCCTCTTAGGTCACAGCCAAGTGCCTCGGGAGCTTTTCCGCCACACAAAAAAAGCCGGACGGGGTGGACCCGTCCGGCTTTGTGAGTCAGACACGTGGGCGAGACGCCCACGCTCCTTGAATTAGTCTTCCTGGCCTGGGCTCCAGTCTTCGGAAGCAGCCGTGGCGAGGTTGAACGCTTGCTCGAGGCCGACCATCTCGGAAGACGGACGGAGGCTCTCGAAGCTGGCGCTTTCCTTCTTCAGCTGCTCGTCGGAGTAACCGACAGCCTTGATGGAAAGTCCGATCCGGCGCTCGACCTTGTCGACCTTGATGACGCGGGCTTCGATCTCTTCGCCGACCTTGATGATGTCCTTGACCTTCTCCACGTGTTCCTCGCTGAGTTGCGAGATGTGGATGAGGCCGTCGATGTCGCCATCGAGGGAAACGAATGCACCGAAGGAGGCGATCTTCGCCACCGTGCCTTTGACGAGGTCGCCGACTTTGAAGCGGCTGTCGATGAGGCTCCACGGGTCGTTTTCGGTCTGCTTGACGCCGAGCGAAACGCGCTGGTTGGCCTTGTCGATGGCGAGGACGATCGCTTCCACTTCGTCGTTCTTTTTGAGAACTTCCGACGGATGGTTGATCTTGCGGGTCCAGGACATGTCCGAGACGTGGATCATGCCGTCGATGCCTTCCTCGAGTTCCACGAACGCACCGTAAGCGGTGAGGTTGCGGACCGGGCCCTTGATGGTGGCACCGACCGGGTAGCGGAGTTCGATTTCATCCCATGGGTTGGAATCGAGCTGACGCACGCCGAGCGAGATTTTCTGCTCCTCGATGCTGATGCCGAGGACGACTGCGGAAATTTCCTGGCCGATCTCGAGCACGTCGGACGGACGCGTGATGCGCTTGACCCAGCTGAGCTCGGAAACGTGCACGAGGCCTTCGACGC
>JBBEEL010000029.1:0-6827 GCA_040880785.1 Akkermansiaceae bacterium
GGGCGGGCATGGTTTCCGATCCGGCGGATTACCGCTGGAGCAGTTATGGCGAAGCAGTGGGCGGCGGCGCGAAGGGAAATGGGAAGAAGGCGCGCGAGGGCTTGGTGCGGGCGTATTTTTGCGACCAGGGCGTGGGTTTCGAGGCCGAGGAATGGCGCGATGTCTCGCGTTCATACCGGCGCTTGATGGGGCTCGCCTTGGGCCGTAAACCGGGGCGGGCGCAAGTAGTGGAATCGGAATCCGGGAGCAAACCGGGCCAAACCACCCTGAAGACAGCTGAGGCACTGGAAAGCGAGGACAACGAAACCGTTCTGCAAGACTTGGGGATCGCGAGAATGCTGCGTTGCCGGATCCGCTATTTCACGGACGGCGCGGTGATCGGCAGCAAGGAGTTCGTGAACGAGGCGTTCGCCGGTGCGCGGGAGCGGTTCACGGCGAAGCGGAAGGACGGCGCGCGGCGGCTGCGGGGGAATGGCGCGGCGGCGGCGGGAACGCTGTGGAGCCTGAGGGATCTCCGGGTGAGGATTTGATGATGTTTGGCACCGGGAATATTGGAATGTCTCCAATTTCTTAATCTATTTTCCAATGCTATTTGTTAGATTTAAAAGTCGAGAAACGAGGGATTTAACCGCAGATGAACATAAATGAACACAGATGAAGAACACAGGTGAAGGCCGGAGATGTGGACCGTCTTCAGGATTTCTTCACTCATCCATCTGCGTCAATCCTGTGCATCTGTGGTTAAAATCCTCTTTCCTTCTTGCTGCCCGGCGAGTTTCAGGTTTTTCAGACAGCCTCTGAAATTAACCGTTGATGATTTCTCCGCCGTTGGGGTGGAGGATCTGGCCGGTCATGTAGTTGGAATCGGCGCTGGCGAGAAAGACGTAGCACTCGGCGCATTCCCACGGTTCACCCGCCCGCTCCATGGGGACGTCGGTGCCGAAGGTCGTCACTTCATCGGGGGGGAACGTGGCGGGGATCAAGGGCGTCCAGATGGGGCCCGGGGCGACGCCATTGACGCGGATGTGGTTACCGGCGAGTTGCGAGGAGAGCGAGCGGGTGAAAGCGACGATGGCCCCCTTGGTCGCGGAGTAGTCGAGCAGCTTTGCGCTGCCGCGGTAGGCGGTGACGGAGGTGGTGTTGATGACCGCGGGGTGGCCGGATTGTTTCAAATGGGGCAGCGCCGCGGCAGTGAGGAAGAACATCGAGAAAATGTTGGTGCGGAAGGTTCGGACGAGCTGTTCCTCGGAAATGTCGGTGATGGAAAGTTGCTGGTGTTGTTCCGCGGCGTTGTTGACGAGGATGTCGAGTTTGCCGAAGTTGCGGACGCTGGCGTCGATGGCTTGTTGGCAAGCGGATTGGTCGGCGATGTCGACCTGGAGCAGCAGGCATTCACGGCCTTTTTTCTGGATCAGGGCGGCGGTGTCCTTGGCATCCTGGTCCTCGTCGAGGTAGGCGATGGTGACATCCGCGCCTTCCCTGGCAAAAGCCAGGGCGACGGCCCTGCCGATCCCGGAGTCCCCGCCGGTGATGAAGGCGACCCGGCCGGCGAGACGGCCGCTGCCTTTGAGCTCCGGGTTTTCAAAAACCGGCTTGGGTTTCATTTCGCTTTCAAGGCCGGGCTGGCGGTCCTGGTGCTGGGGAGGGCGCGCTTCCTTTTCCCGTGACGGGTCCTTTGATTTGTTAGCCATGGCGGCGGGTTTAGCGGAGGTTGAGGAGATCCTGATAGATCCCGAGGTATTGGTCCACCATCAGGCCGGCTTGGGATTCATCGCCGGCGTCGGACATGATGCGGGTGATGTTTCGCTCCCGCTCTGAGGCGGGGCGGATGTGGAAACGGATAGCTTGGTCGATGGCCCAGCGGAGGCCCTCGGCGTTATAGACCTCGAAGGGGAATCCGTTGCCGGTGTTCTGCTCGCTGTCGAGGGGGCTGACGGTGTCGCGGAGGCCGCCGGTGGCGTGGACGACGGGGAGGCTGCCGTAGCGCAGGCCGATGAGTTGGGACAGGCCGCAGGGCTCATAGGAGGAGGGCATGAGGGTGAAGTCGGAGCCGGCATAGCCGAGGCGCGAGAAGCTTTCGCTGAAATGCCTGACGGCGATGCGGTTTTGCAGGCCGTGGAAGCGCGCGATGTTTTCGAAATGGTGGTGGTATGGTCCGTCGGCGATGAAGACGACCTGAAGCCCGAGTGCCCAGTAGTCGCTGACGAGGCGGTAGAGGATTTCCGCGAAGAGGTGGCAGCCTTTTTGGACCGGGTCGAGGCGGGAGGGCCAGAACAGGACGGGGGCCTCGCTGTCTTCCTCAAGCCCTAGCAGAAGCTGGAGGGCGCGCTTGTTGGTGGCTTTGCCGGTGAGGTGGCTGCTTGAGTCGTAGCGTTCCGGCAGGTGGTTGTCGGTGGCGGGGGAGAGCCCGACGGGGAGGGAGTTGAGGATGCCATGGGCGCGGCCCGCACCGAGTTTCCCGCGGACGGCATCCACGACGGGCCACGGGGCACCGTGGCCGCCGCCGGCGAGTTCGTGGAGGAAACTCGGGCTGACGGTATTCATCTGATCGGCGGCGAGGATGCCGGAGGCGAGCATGCTGATCGGGTTGTGGCCGCGGGCGTTTTCGTAAGAGCCGGGGTAGTCCCAGAAGTAGAGGTGTTCCCAGAATTTTGCGGCGTCGATGCCACGGTCCTCGATTTGGCAAAGCGGGACGCGCTCGTCGTGGAGGTTGTGCAGCGTGAACAGGCTGGGAATGCCCATGGAGCGGGCGGCGGCGGGGACGAGGCCGGTCATCCAGTCGTGGCAATGGATGATGTCCGGCCGGATCCGTGGCATGACGTAGTGGATGACGTCGCGCTGGAAGGCGAGCGAGGCGCGGAGGTTGGAGTCCGGGCAGCCGTCGTAAACCGATCTGCGGTAGAAAAACTCGCGGTCCTCGCAGAGGTGGAGTTGGTTCGAGTGCTCGTCGGGATTTGCTTGGAAAAGCGAGCGGAAATGGGGGAGGGCGACGTGGACGTCGGCACCGGCTTCGGAGAGTGAGTCGAGCAGCAGCGCGCTGACATCGGCGAGGCCACCGGCTTTCACGCAAGGGGCGTGTTTGCCGTCTAACGCAAGCAGGCTGCTTTCGCCGAGCTCGGGGGTTACAATGAGGATTTTGGGGCGTCTGCTTGATTTTCCACACTCCAGTGATGGTCTTGTTGAGGTGGTCTTTCGGACGAGTGCCGGTTCGAGGGTGGATGGATGACCGCTGATAGACATGGGGAAGAAAGCCGGAGGAGATTGGCAAAGCGCGACGACGTGGATTTGCCGTCGAATTGGGATAGCGATTTATGTGCCAACGGAAGAGGTGAGGAAATCGCTGTATGAGAGGCCATGCCCGGCCCCGGCCGACGGGCTTCCAGTGCAGATTGCAGAGGACGGATTGCAATTTGCTATCCGCAGGCAGTGGTATTTTATAAGCGGACACCGGATTTCAGCGAGGTGTCGTGGGTGGCTTGTGCAATTTGCATGCCAGCGGCCTGCCCCTCCGGAGCGTGGTGGCTCTGGGGGTGAATCTCCCGTTGACGGTTCCTATGATCAGGAGAACGAGTGTCTCAAGCGGACTTCGGATGAAACTTTCCAGCAAGCCTTCCAAAACTACGGGCCCCGCCGCGGCTGCTGCTAGCGGGAGGAAAGGCCCCTTCGACCGGCGGCGGGCGGGCCTGTTGATTCCGGTTTTCGCGATGCGTCACCGGGATGATTGCGGGGTGGGGGACACGCGGGCGGTGCGTGAGGCGATCGATTTCTGCGCGGAAAATCGGTTCGAGGTGCTGCAGATTCTTCCGATTCACGAGACGTTTGGTGATCACAGTCCTTACAACCCAATCAGCTCGCGGGCGCTGTCGCCTGCTTATATCTACCTTGATCCTGCGGAGGTGCCGGGTTTGACCACAGATGATTTGGAGCGGGCAGCTCCGGATGCGTGGCTTGCGCAGCTGAGGATGGGGATCGTTAAACACGGTTCGGTGCATCCCTTGAAGGCGCAGATTCTTCAGCGCGCGTGGCATCGTTTCCGCAAGACAGGGGTGGCGGAGATGATGGAAGAGTTTGAAAATTTCGTCCGGCGGGAGGCGGAGTGGCTGGATTCCTACACGCTGTTCCGGCTGTTGATCCGCGAGTATGAGGGAAATGGCGAGTGGATGGATTGGCGGCCGGAACACCAGGAGTTGGAGAGTGCCCGCAACTGGCTCCTCCAACACCCGGAGCGTGAAGTGCTTGAGGGCTGGTGCCGCGGCTATGCGTTTGCGCAATGGATCGCGCACCGGCAGTGGACGGGGGTGAGGAAACACGCGGAGGCGCGCGGGGTGCTGTTGATGGGGGAAATGTCCTTTGGCGTCGGGCGCAACAGTGCGGATGTCTGGGCGAATCCGGAGCTTTTTGATCTGAAATGGAGCTTGGGGACGCGGCCGCTCACGCATTTCGATACCAGCAAGGACGCGGAGCGGTGGGGGCAGAACTGGGGCCTGCCCGCGTATCGTTGGGAAAATCACCGGTCCAATGGCTTCGGCTGGCTGCGGGCGCGGGTGGCGGGCGAGCGGCAATTTTTCCACCTCTGTCGGCTGGATCACCTGCGCGGGTATTTTCGCGCCTACATGTTTCCCTGGCTGGGCGGGCCGCGGCATGTGGAATTTTCCAATCTCACCGATGAGGAAGCCGCGCTGAAGACCGGTGGTAAGCTGCCCCGCTTCGTGCCCGGGCCGGATGAGGACCCGCTGATGGCGAGGATGAATGACCTCCAGGGAAGGGAAATCATTTCAATAATCCGCGAGGCCGCGGGCCCGATGGAGTTGGTGGCCGAGCTGATGGGGGAGATGCCGGAGTATATGAGGTGTGCGCTGAGCGAGCTGCCGCTGGCGAACCTGACCTTTCCCCAATTGGAAAAGACGGAGGACGCCTCCTTCCGCGAATTGAGCCTAGTCACCTACGCCAACCACGACAACGCGCCGCTGGCCATGGTTTACCCTCACCTCCAGCGCGCCGCGGTGAAAAACCCGGGCGGCAGCGAGGCGGCGGAACTCGCGTGGTGGCTTCATTTCGCCGATTGGGCGGCACCGCCACCGGTGGAACTGACCGCCGAGTTGCTGCATTCCCTGCAAGCCGCCCTGTTTAATACGCCCTGCCAACTCGCCGTTCTCATGTGCAGCGACTTGCTGGGGATCCCGCTCAGATTCAATCTTCCCGGCAGCTACGGGCTGGAAACTTGGTGCCAGCGGCTGGATTTCCCGTTTCCTGACTACGCCGGCCACGCCGTCTTCGGCCCGAGACTCGCAGCGGCGCGGGAACTGGTGCTCCGCAGCGGGCGCTGCTGAATCGGAATTTCCCCTAGCTGATGGTTTCTCGAATAATTAGAAAAAAAAGCGAAATAGGGCTTGTCAGGGTGGGTTCGGCTCCTATGTTCGCCCCCCCCAGACCGAGGCCTGCTGACGTTTTCATCGAAGCAGGTCACTACATAAGGGAAATTTATCGGGTGCAGCTCCGGAAAAAAGCTCTTGCGAAGGAATTCTTCGTCGGCGCGCCGGTTTGCCCCCATGGGAAAATCTCAAAACCACGCAGGAAATCATGCCGACCATCAATCAGCTCGTTCGCAAGGGACGCCACACTCCGGCCGAAAAGTCGAAGTCACCCGCACTCGTGAACTGCCCGCAGCGCCGCGGAGTATGCCTTCAAGTCATGACTCGCACGCCCAAGAAGCCCAACTCGGCTCTCCGTAAGGTCGCCAAGGTGCGCCTTACCAACGGCTTCGAAGTCATCGCCTACATCGGCGGTGAAGGCCACAACCTCCAAGAACACTCCATCGTCCTCGTTCGCGGCGGACGGGTGAAAGACCTTCCAGGTGTGCGCTACCACATCGTCCGTGGCTCGCTCGATACCCTTGGTGTCGACAAGCGCCGCCAAAGCCGTTCGAAATACGGTGCCAAGCGTCCGAAGCCCGGTGCCGTCGCCGCTCCCGCCAAGAAGCGGTAATTCTCGTTTAATCCTAACATTACCATCCCAACGCCATGCCACGCCGCAAGCGCATCTTTACAAAGCCCGATCGTCGCGACCCTCGCTACGACAGCGCCCTCGTTGGTCACCTCATTAGCAAGGTGATGGAATCCGGAAAACGTTCGCTCGCCCAGCGCATCGTTTATGCCGCCATCGACCGCGCCAATGAAGGTGTCGACACCGTCGATCCTCTCGAGGTCATCACCCGCGCCGTCGAAAACACGAAACCACGCGTGGAGGTGAAATCCCGCCGCGTCGGTGGTGCGACTTACCAAGTGCCGCTCGAAGTCGCCCCGGACCGTTCCGAGTCGCTCTCGATGCGCTGGCTCGTCAACTACGCCCGCAACCGCAAGGGCACTCCCATGCACGTCGCTCTCGCCAACGAGATCAAGGACGCCGCAAACAACCAAGGCAGTGCCGTCCGCAAACGCGACGATGTGCACAAGATGGCGCAAGCCAACCGCGCCTTCGCTCACTTCCGTTTCTAAATAAACGACCACCGCGCTCCAGCCATACCCGTCCGTGAATCCGAACAGTCCAAACCGCCAATACGTGCTCGAGCGCACCCGAAATATCGGGATCGCTGCGCACATTGACGCGGGTAAGACAACGCTCACCGAGCGGATCTTGTTCTACACGGGGATGATCCACAAAATCGGCGAAGTCCACGATGGTGGCGCGACGACCGACTGGATGGAGCAAGAGCGCGAGCGTGGAATCACCATCACCTCCGCCGCCGTCACCACCGAGTGGTGGCAGCACGTGGAGCCGGGGATGGTAAAATTGTTCCCGGATCAGAAACACCGGATCAACATCATCGA
>JBBEEL010000030.1:0-6739 GCA_040880785.1 Akkermansiaceae bacterium
CCCCCTCCGAACCTCACGTTGGCCCCCCTTTCGCAGGCCGGCCCCGGCGGTGCCACCCCACCCTCTCGTCGACCTTCATGAGAGAATTTTTGATCCTCCGCGTAAGATCCCGCAGTGTTTCGGTAACATTCATTGCAACCCATGTCCGCCCTTCCGCTCAATCCTCAGGAAAACCTCGTCGCGCTCATCACGCGCCACCAGGCAGCGCTGCACGGCTACATCCTCACATTGCTGCCCAACCCGTCGCAGGCGGACGATGTGCTCCAAGAGACCAACCTCGTCCTCTGGCGCAAGGCCGCCGAGTATGACTCGACCAAACCATTCATGCCCTGGGCTTGCAGCATCGCCTGGTTCCAAGTCAAGGCGGCACGCCGCGATGCCGCGCGCGACCGCCACGTTTTTGATCCCGAACTCGTCGATTTACTCGCCGCCGAACAGGATGCCAGCTTGGAATCCACCACCGCGCTCGACCACGCTCTGCGCGACTGCCTCGAACAACTGCCCGCGGACAAGCGCGAACTCATTCTCGACCGCTACCAGCCACAGTCTTCGGTCAATGAAATGGCCGCCGCCCGCGAATTAAGCCCCGGCGCGCTTTCCGCCCAACTCCACCGGATCCGCCAAATCCTCGAATTCTGCATCGAGGGAAAACTCGACCAAAGCCCGTCATGAAACCTGCCAATCCCTTGGTCCGTCTCGACGAGCTGGTGTTGCTCTTGCTCGATGATTCACTAACAAAATCTAACGAAATTGAGCTGAACGCGCTGTTGCGGGAGTCCGCGGAAGCTCGTGCCCGCTACCGCAAGAGCCTCAACTTACATGCCGCCCTCATACGCTATCCTCAGGTTGAGAAAGTGCTTCCGCTGGTGGCGAAGCCAAGCCCGGCCCGGCCCGCGCGGGTGGCTGTTTTGCTGGCGCTTGCCGCCTGTCTCATGTGGGCCGCGTTCTTTTTCCAGTTTAACGAAGACAAGCCCGCTGCAACTTTGTCAGGCACCACCGATGCCATCTGGCTGGAGAAAGCGGACGGCACTTTACTGGGCCGCCAGATGCATCTGCGGAGCGGCTTTGCAGAGATCCGTTACACCTCGGGTGTCCGTGTGATCTTGGAAGGCCCGTGCCAGTTTCAAGTCACCTCGGCAAGCTCCATGATGGTCGCCCACGGCCGGGCCACCGTGAAAGTTCCCACACACATCGACGGCTTCCATCTCGACACGCCCGCCGGCAGGATCACGGACCTGGGCACGGAGTTCGGCGTCGCCATCGGCTCGGACAGCGAGGGGCCGGTCATCCTAACTGAAGTGTTCGAGGGGGAAATCGAAATCCCCGCCGAACACACTCCGCGCATGCGAATGCGGGTGGGCGAATCGTTGGCCATCGTCGGAGAAAGTGGAGGAACCCGGCTGGTCTCCACCTTGGACGATTATCGGGTGAATCTCGCGGACTCCGCCCGCCAGCTACCGGCTCCATCCTCCCACCAGCCCTCCTCCGGAAACCTCGCGTTGGGCAAGCCAGTGACCAGCCCGGCCCACTACTCGCAGAATCACGGCAGCGTTTTTCCCGCCGAAACCCTCACTGACGGAAGAATCAATGACACCGGCTCTCCCGGCGACTGGTCATTCTGGCTCGCTCCCAACGGCGAGGCGGGCGAGTTCACGGTGGATCTTTTGGAGCCCACACGCATTGGCCGCATCGAACTGCAAAACACCCGCAACCGCACCCACGGCGACCGTGGCCTCCGCGACATCAGCATCCAGATCTCCGGCGACAACGAGAATTTCCACGAAATTGCCCTCGCTCAACTCGAGCAGATCGAAAAACTGCCTGCCCCGGGGGTAGGCTTCCCGTTTGAAACCATCACCTTCAAACCCGTCACCGCCCGCTTCGTAAAAGTCCTTGGCCTTTCCTATTATCGAGATGCAAAACGCCCGCATGATGATCCAAACGAGGGCGGCGGCCTCAATGAAATCCGAATTTTTGCCCAATGAAATATTTTCCTTATCTCTTACTGCCGCTGGTGATCCTCACCTCCGGCTGTGACCAAAAATCCTCTGCCGTCGCGATCCCGGAGGCCGTCACCTTCAACGCGCACATTCGGCCCATCTTTTCGAACACCTGCTTCGCCTGCCACGGCTTCGACGCGGAAACCCGCGAGGCAGACCTGCGGCTCGACACACCGGAAGGGGCCTACGCCAAACTCAAGGATTCCGACGCTCACGGCATCGTCCCGGGGAAGCCGGATGAAAGCGCGATCCTCAAGCGCATCTTTTCCTCCGATCCCGACGACGTGATGCCGCCACCGCACTTCCACAAGGACCTGACCGAGCGGCAGAAATTGCTGGTCCGCGCGTGGATCGAGCAGGGCGCGAAATACGAGGAGCACTGGGCCTTCGCGCCGATCGCCAAGAACGCTGCCCCCACTCTCGCGAAACACGCGGACAAAGTCGCCAATCCCATTGATTCGTTTATCCTAGAAACACTTGAAAACGAGGGGATCGAGCCATCGGCGCTGGCTGACAAACCCACATTGCTGCGCCGCCTGTCACTCGATCTAACTGGTTTACCACCCTCACCCGGCGAGCTCGGCGCGTTCATCGCCGACACCGCCCCGGACGCTTGGGAAAAGCAGGTCGAGCGACTGCTTGCCTCACCGCACTATGGCGAGCGAATGGCTGTGCCATGGCTCGATGTGGTGCGCTTCGCCGATACGGTTGGCTATCACGGCGATCAAAATATCCGCGTGTTTCCCTACCGCGACTATGTGATCAAATCCTTCAACGACAACAAGCCCTTCGACCAGTTCACCACCGAGCAACTCGCGGGCGATCTTCTGCCCGACGCCACCGACGAGCAACTCATCGCGACGGGATTCCTCCGGCTCAACTTGATGACCCGCGAGGGCGGTGCGCAGCCGAAGGAATACCTGGCAAAATCCATGGGGGACCGCGTCCGGGCCGTCGGCGCGGCCTGGCTCGGACTCACCACCGGTTGCGCCGAGTGTCACGATCACAAGTTTGATCCGATCACCGCCAAGGATTTCTACTCGCTCGGAGCCTTCTTCGCAGACGTCCGGCAGTGGGGAGTTTACGCCGACTACGGTTACACCCCTAACAAAGATCTTGCGGGCTCCAACAACGAATGGCCATTCCCGCCCGAAATCCACGCGAAGAACGCCGCTCTGGAAGGCCGCCTCGACGCGCTCCGCAAGTCAGCAGTTAGTTTGTTAGCACCGGCGATGAAGGAAGACGCCGCGCTTGAGGCATGGAAAGATCAAATGGTTCCATTTCTCGAGACGAGCCCGACCGGTTGGAGTCCGCTGCAGCCTGTCGAAGTGACTGCGACCGAGGGGACAAAGCACGAAATCCTGCCTGACAGGTCCGTCGTTTTCACCGGTCCGGAGGCGAAGGGCGAAGTGCTCACGCTAACGTTCAAGCTGCCCGCTGTTCCGGTCCGCGCGTTCCGCCTCGAAGCGCTGCCCGCTGTGGCGAACCAAGGAAAAGTCGGCCGCCGGAGCGATGGCAAATTCTCAGTGACTCCGGCCTTCTACGCGCTCGCGGATGACAGTCCGACGCCGCTCCCCATTGCCTGGCGGCAAGCAGACAAGCGGACGCCACACGCCTACAACAATGGCGATCACAACTCGCTGCTAGAGGAAGAATGGCGTTCCGCGCCCGCTCTGTGGGAGGAACCCCAGGATGCGGCGTCCCACCCGCAACACGCGCTCTATCATTTGGAGGAAACCTGGGCGGGTGGCGAGGAGCGCATCCTCCAGTTGAAGCTCACGAGTGACACGATCGGCAGCATCCGCCTCAGCATCACCCCTTTCGGCGATGCGGTCCCGGGTGAGGAAAACGCCATGCGGCATGAACTCGCGCTCGCGTTGAAGCCGTCGGCGCAACTGAGCGGGGACGATCACCGCGAGTTGGCGGCCGCGTGGATGCTCGCGAATCTGGCGGATAAAAATTTGCCGGAAGCCTATCGCAGTTTACGCCGGGAAATCATCGACTGCCGTGCGGGCTACGCCCATTCCGTGGTCGCGCAGACCCTGCCCGCCGACAAGATTCTCTCAACCCACATGCTGCCGCGTGGCAACTGGATGACGCCTGCCGACGAGGTCCAGCCCGCGGTTCCCGCATTTCTTCCGCAAGCCTCGGTGCGGGCGGACGGCGCGAGGCTGACGCGCCTCGACCTCGCGCGCTGGCTGGTGGATGCGGAAAATCCACTCCCGTCACGGCAGTTCACCAACCGGCTCTGGAAACAATTTTTCGGCAAGGGATTATCCAACGTCCTCGATGACTTGGGCAACCAAGGCGAGTGGCCTTCCCACCCCGAGTTGCTCGACTGGCTCGCCGCGGAGTTCCGCGAATCCGGCTGGGATGTGAAACACATGGTGCGCCTAATCGTCACCAGCCGCAGCTACCGGCAGGTCTCGGCGACGCGCCCGGAGCTCGCAGAAAGGGATCCGGACAACCGCCTGCTCGCCGAGCAATCCGCGCGCCGCCTCGAGGCGGAATTCGTCAGGGACAACGCGCTGTCCATCTCCGGCCTGCTCCACCAGGAAATCATCGGCGGCCCGAGTGCCAAACCCTATCAGCCTGAGGGCTATTACGTGAACCTAAATTTCCCGCAGCGCGACTACCACGCCAGCAGCGGTGGCGACCAATATCGCCGCGGGCTTTACATGCATTGGCAGCGCACCTTCATGCACCCGATGCTGGCAGGCTTCGACGCGCCGAGCCGCGAGGAGTGCTCGGCGGACCGGTTCCAGTCAAACAGCCCGCAGCAGGCACTCACACTTTTAAACGATCCTTCCTTCGTCGAGGCCGCGCGCGGATTCGCCCTGCGCCTGGGGCGGGAAAATCCGGCCGCGGATGACGCCGCGAAAGTCCGCCACGCGATCCGGCTGGCGCTCTCCCGCGATCCAAAGCCGGGCGAAGTCGATGACCTAACTCAATTTATAACAACCCAGCGGAAATTCTATCAGGATAAACCGGACGAGGCGATTGCCCTCCTTAAAACTGGAATATCGGACCCCGGTGCCGACCATGATCCCGCCGAACTCGCCGCTTGGACGCAGCTTTGCCGCGTTCTTCTCAACCTTCACGAATCGATCACCCGCTATTGATATGAAACATCCCTTCATCGACCAGTTCGAGCGCTATCAGCAAGACTTCAGCCGCCGGACCTTCCTGCAAAGGAGTTTCGCGGGCATCGGCGGCATGGCGCTTTCCCAACTGATGGGAGCGGGCTCCAAGGGCAGTGCCGCGCTGCCGTTCCTGCAGAGCCAAGGCGGACTGCATTTCCCCGCGAGGGCGAAGCGCATCGTCCATCTGTGCATGGCAGGCGGGCCGTCGCATTTGGAGTCGTTCGATCCCAAGCCGCAGCTCGACGCGCTCAACGGTCAGCCGTTTCCGGAATCCTTCACTGCCGGCCAGCAGCTCGCGCAGCTGCAGGGCAGCAAGTTGATCGCCCGCGGCTCGTTTACCAAGTTCAAGAAATGGGGGGAGAGCGGCATCGAGATTTCCGAGTTGTTTCCGCACATCGGTTCCATCGCGGACGACATCTGTGTGGTGCGGTCGATGGTGACCGAGCAGATCAATCATGACCCGGCACACGCGTTCATGAACTCGGGTTCGATTTTAAAAGGCCGCCCGAGCATGGGCTCGTGGCTGTTATACGGACTCGGCGCGGAGTCTCAGGATCTGCCGGGCTACGTGGTGATGGTTTCGCGTGGCAATCAACCGGACCAGCCGATCTCCGCCCGCCAATGGAGTGCGGGTTTCCTACCTAGCAAGTTTCAGGGCGTGCAGTTCCAGAGCAAGGGCAGCGCGGTCCACTACGTCGGCAGCCCGGATGGCGTTTGCCAATCCACCCAGCGCCAAGTGATTGACGAGATCCAGCGCTTCAATGGCGCGCTGCGCGACGAGCGGGTGGACCCGGAAATCGAAACCCGGATTTCCCAATATGAAATGGCCTTTCGGATGCAGTCGTCGGTGCCGGAACTTTCCGACATGCGCGACGAGCCGCAGCACATTCTCGACATGTATGGCGTGAAGCAACCTGGCGACGGCTCGTTTGCCAGCAACTGTCTGTTAGCCCGGCGGATGCTGGAGCGCGGGGTGCGCTTCGTGCAGCTCTATCATCGCGGATGGGACCACCACCGCGACATTGAGAAAATCATGCCCGACTCGGCGAAACGCACGGACCAGCCGTCCGCCGCGCTGGTGAAGGATTTGAAACAACGAGGTTTGCTGGAAGACACACTCGTCATCTGGGGCGGCGAGTTCGGCCGCACACCGATGGGTCAGGGAACCGGCCGCGATCACCACATCAAGGGCTTCAGCCTTTGGATGGCGGGTGCGGGGATCAAGCCGGGGATGGTCCATGGCGCGACCGATGAGTTGGGGTATGCCGCGGTGGAGGACATCGTCCATGTAAGGGATTTACACGCGACTTTGTTGCACCAGTTCGGGATCGACCACGCGCGTTTTTCGACCAAGTTCCAAGGCTTGGATTACAAGCTAACAGGCGTGGAGCCGGCGAAGGCGGTGCAGGGTATCATGAGTTAGTATCCTGAAGTTGACACTTTTCAGTGGTGACGGCCTATCTCGACCGGATCGAAGCCACGCTCGCCGAGCGGAAATCCACGGCGGAACAGGCTGCTAATTCATAGATTAAATAGTTTCTATCAAGTCGCCACCGCCGCGATGTGATAGGCGGCGGCGAACATGATGAGCTGGAT
>JBBEEL010000031.1:0-6718 GCA_040880785.1 Akkermansiaceae bacterium
GTGAGTATTAGCGAGCTTCAAACTGGGCGAAGCCTGTTGGCATGGACGTAGGGCATCGGAGTCAAATGGACGCGAATATACGCGATTGAAAATTAAGAGGTTGAACAAGATAACGCGAAGGAAAGTAGTAGCGCGGACGTCCCTCCCGCATCGGGAAAAATAGCTAGGGACGACCTGCCATGGACGACCAGCCCATCTCATCTATTCTTCTCGTTTTCATATCGAGGCTACAGGGCGGCTGAGGTAGTTCACAATCCAGAAGCCAAATAGATCTAGGATATCATTGATGGAACAGGCTTTGCTGCTACGGCCCTGAGGCGGTAGGCGAAGACCGAGGGAGCGATGTCCTGAAGATAGCGAAGATGAAACGGTGTTGGAAAATGTCGGCGGGCGAAGTCGCTAATGTGGGACAGAGGCCCCATTCCACGAAAGACGTCCCAGACAGTCGCATCGTCGAAGCTATCAATTTTCACATCGGTAAAGCCAGCATCAGTGAGAAGGCGTTTCAAGGTGCGGGGGCAGAAGTATCGGATGTGAACTCCGTTATGGCGATTTACCGTTCGGTTCTCCGGCTCTGTAGGCACTTCAGCCCTCAGAAGGGCCATAAGACGCCATGGGTGGTATCCGAAATTCGGAACAGTTGCGACAAGTTTGCCGCCGGGGCGGAGGACCCGGAATAGTTCTTTTGCTGCGGCAAGCGGGTCCATCAAGTGTTCAAATACCTCGACGCTGGTGGCGCCGTCGAACTGCTCATCTTCGCTCCCGATCATCCCGTTTCCGGAATCGATTGCAAAATGTTGAAATCCCTTTTTGGATACGTCATCCAATGCGGTGGAGCTCACGTCGGCTCCGGAGTAGGAACGTCCTTCTGCAAGTTTGCGTTGGTATGCATGGCCGAGTCCACAGCCGTAATCAAGTATGGATTTCGCATCAAGAACCGGAGCCATCACCCTTTTAAAACGCTTGTCATCCCATTCTTTGCTGACGTGAAGTCCGCTTTTCCAATAATTGTCGTAGAGCTTATCAATTGACATGGTCGTGTTTTTTATATGTGATTTCAGCAACACATTGGCTGCTTTTTTAAAAATAGAATGTAGCTATTATTTTAACCGGTAAGTTATACACTTTTCCTAAAAACCTAATGCATTCTGGTGTAAATGGATATCTGAATAAGCGAACGATAGCGCCAAAGAGAAAGCGATAATACCAGGGGTCTTGCTATCAAGTTGATAATTTTCATGAGATTGTTATGTGCATGCTTTTCTTCGAAAAGCAACCACGTTGCCAATAATGGATTTCCAAGGTAAAATCTTTTAATCAAGAAAAAATTGAATCTTGTGCAAATAAAGTCCAATTCGGGGCCTTGGTATCCCACCCGGACATGGTCGGGACCCGTTGCGACTGGAACCACAATGCTTTCGCGTCCTAATAATCCATCCAGAGAGGTTGGGGTCGAGATGATGAGTCTGGCATGTGGAGCTGTTATAGATGATAGCTTCTGAATAACTTGGTCATCATTTTGGATATGTTCAAGAACTTGTGACATAAGAACGAAGTGATAGAACTTACTTGTGGCGAAATCCTCGATAGCCGTCACTTCGCAATTCCACTTGTCTAAATCTGGATACCGGGCCATTTGTTTAGATATTCCATCTTTGGCCAGAGCATCATGTTCGACTGCAGTGACAAAGTTGCCGCGCTCACTCAGACGAAGAACCTCAGGACCACCTCCGGTGCCTATGGCTAAACTATTAATGGGGCCATTGATATAATATCTTTCCATCAAGCGATGTTGGAGCCAATTTGAGGTTCGGTGAGATACAACAAATTTATCTGAAATTAATTTTCTTATGCTGAACATGGCGACTTTTGTAGGAATTTTTTGGGACTGCTTGAATAAACGGAATTTCCGTAATGCGATTTGTTGGCAAATTGAATAGTGCTAAGGTAGAAATAAAGCCTCAAGCAAGGCTGGCGTGGCAGCCCGGACCTACCGGCTTTCCAATTGATCCGCCGCATCAATGGTCCTGAGATGTTCCAGAAGGCGAGTGCGGAATTGATCAAAACTCAGCGCACTTGCGATAGCGGTTGCAGCGGGTGATTGGTTTCCAGACTGACGCCGTTCATAACAGGCGACGATGGCCTCGGCCGCCGCGTAAGGATCGCGGATGGGCACGATCTCCCCATTGACGCCGGGCTTGATGAAATCGGCGGTGCCGGTATTGGGGGTGAGCACCGCCGGGACGCCGCAGGCAATCGCTTCCAGAGCGGTGCGGGCCAGACCCTCTTCCACGGAAAGCAGTGCGAAGACGTGAGCGGATTTGAGCCGTGCGGCGAGTTGGGTGTGTGGTAGCATCGGCGACCACTCGATCGGAATATCCTGATAGGTCGCGAGGATAGGGAACATCGTGGGGTGTACGATGTCGGTCAGCATCAGCACGGCGTCCCGTTCTTTCCGGATGAGTCGCATGGCTTCGAGGAGATAGGGGAAACCTTTCCGCAGGCTCACTCCACCGGTGCAAATCACGCGCAGCGGCGAAGCCGGAATCTCCGTGGCAGGGGTGGGTTGGAAATTTTCAAGATTGACCGGATAAGGGAGGTGGAGAATCCGGTTTTCAGGAAATCCCTGTTCGAGATAGGACCGGGTGACATAGGAACTTGGACTGAACACCCAGTCGGTGAGATCGAGCGAACGCAGGCCGCGTTCATACCAGAGTTTCGGGAACGGGGGGAGGGTGCAGTTCCAGCGGGCATGCTCGTCGCTGACCACTTTCCAATAGTTGGTGAAGTGGCTATTGCCTCCATCCATGAAGGTGACGGCCCCTGTGGCGCGTGCTTTGCGGAAGCACTCGACCGCATAGCCATAACTGGAGAAAACATGGGTATCTGCGGGAATCTTGCGGTTCGCCCATTGATCGAACAAGGGGAAACAAGCCACCTTTGCCGCTTCCGCATGGCTGGGAACCACCCGGGCGGCCGCGTAGGAAAGCAAACCCACCAGCGGGAACCGGTGGGAAAGTGAATCGGGAATCCCCTCGGCCCCGCGGCGGGTTCCGAGGTAGTGCCCTTGCAGACGACCCAGCTCGGCGAACACTTTGGCGTGGTGGTCGCAGACGCTGCGGATCGGACAGGCGACAGCAAAATTGCGGGGCGAGGACATGATCAATGAGGTAGGGACTGGCGGCCCGCCGGACCGACTTTTCCGCCGAATGGCGGTCGTTGAGCTCGGTAGGGCGGATCTGGCTCATTCCGCCCACTTTTCCGCCGTATGGCGGCCAGCTTGAGATTCAAATGAAAAAGCGCGAAGCATTGACAGGCCAGAGTCATCTCGTCCTCTGGGGCAGTCACGGCGGACCACGGCGAGCCCTACCTGCTGTAGAGATCCACATGACGCCGGATCATGCCGTCGCGGGTCATGTCATTGGCGATGACGTGGTCACGCCCGGCCTGGCCGAGGCGGGTGCGCAATGCGGAATCTCCCATGACCTGGTCGAGCGATGCTGCCAGAGCCTCAGTGTCCGCCGGAGGCACGAGCAGGCCGGTTTTTTCATGTAGGATGAGATCCGGAATGCCGCCGATTCGGGATCCCACACAGCATGCCCTGCCATACAGCGCCTCTTGCAGGGAAAGCCCCAGACCTTCCGCCAGTGAAGGCATGCCGAACACGGCGGCTTCTGCCAGAAGCGTGCGGGCTTGATCGTCCGAAACATCGGTTAGAATATCCACCTGATTTTGGATTCCGTATTTCCGAACGGCTTCGTTCACCAGCTCAGGGGTGCCGTCGGTGGCATGGCGACCGGCGATGACGAGCCGCCAGCCCGGGTGGCGTGCAGCGATTTTCCCGAATGCCTCTACCAGAAAATTCTGGCCCTTTCGGCTGCCCACGGTGCCGAGGCAGAGGATGATGTTTTTCTTGAGAAGGTCCGGCAGAACGGAGTCATCGAGGATGGAATGGTAGATTTGGCGGAAGCGGTCTTTCACCGGGAAGAACCAACGCCTGACCGCATGATAGTCATGCTTTGACACGGTCGCTTCCCAATCGACCGCCGCGACCTGGCGGAGCTTGGCCGGCCAGCAGAGGCATAGCGCCAACAGGCGATAGGGCAACGATCGCTGGGAACCCACAAACAACCAAAAGCCAAAAGCGCCATGATTGGTGCTCAGGCAGCGGAATCCAGATTTGGCCGTCCGCGTAATGGCGCAGCGGCTCCATGAGCGCGAGTTCCAGCTGTAAGTGCCGCCATGGTGGAAGTGCATCAGATTGATGCGATTTTCGTGGCACCAAGAGATAAGCCGCTTGATTTGCGATGAGGATTTGTCAGCTGGATTCCAGTGGAAATGCCCGCGGATCATCGGCCCGTGGGGGCTGGCCCGGAGTGTTTCCCAGGAATCGTCCGAGACCAGGAATAACTCGAAGCGCTCATGCAGCCCCTCGACCAGTGCGCGGACGAGGATTTCCACACCACCATGCTGGTGGAGCGGGCATTCGAGAGCGAGGGCTAGGCGCATGTTTTGGATTGGTTGTTGAAATAATATCAGGCAAAGAAAACTAGAAGATACTAAATCAATCTCATGTCTCTCGTGCCGCGGGAAGCTCCGGCGATGTGTCATGGACGAAGCTTGACCAACCAAACCCCGATCTGCGATTCGAGACGGGATTGGATTTCGGATGGCAGGATAAACTTCCAGGCAAGTGCAATCATAAGAAAAGCGGGTAGTGAGGCGCATGCGAGGCGGAAGATGGGTGACAGACCTAGCCCGAAGGCGGACCACGCCACTCCACTGCCGAGCGCGATCACAGCGGTGATCTGTAGCATGGGCAGGATGATCCTGCGGCAGCTTCCCAACACTTTGGACGCGGCCCTCGCCGAGGCGGCGAACGTGACCAGCAGGTGAACGAGAAGCGAAGCGGCGATGACCCCCTCCACTCCAAACCAACGAGCCGCTAAAACTGCCGAAGGAACAAAGACAATTCCCTCGATGAAATAAAGGACGCGGATAGCTTTTAAGTTCTTGGTGACGCCGAACACGGAGATGAAGGAGCGGCTGAGGCTTGTCGCCAAGACCATCAAGCCCAAGAGCAGATCGCCCTGAATGGACCATGTAACCTTGCCGCTGGTCCAAACCGCAATGAATGCACTGTTTCCCGCAGCCAGAGCCACCGCTCCCACGCTTGAGGTGGCGAGGGTGAGCAAGATCATGTCCCAGTAGCGGCGGACAAACTGCGTGTGCTCGCCCCGCACGTAAATCTCCGCAAGACCCGGTGCGGCGCTTTCGACGACCTTGTGGAAAAGCATGAGGCTCATGTTGTAGAGCTTGGTGGCAATGGAGAAGGATGCGGCGGCATCCAGGCCGAGGATGCGGCTGATCATGGTGATCTGGGTGGCGTTGATGAGTGAACCGCCGATGCTTAACAACATTCCGTCGCGTCCGTAGGCGAACATGTCTTTGAAAATGGACCATCGAGGTGAAAACCATCTGTCCCAGCGTGGATAGTATCCGTTCCGAGAGCAAATAACCGCGTAAATAATCACGGCGATTAAAGTGGGAGCGGCACCCGCCAATACGAAACTCCGCACGCCGTAGCCTAGGTGAAACCCCAACCACATCCCGGCGAACTGAAGCAGGAGGCCTAATGATCCCGCTATATTGACCACATCCATTCGTTGGAAGGCCCATAGGGGTGATCCAAGGGCTCTTGACGCGATGGAGATTCCGGAAATCACGCACAATATACGGAGAAGGAAAGTGAATTCACCAGCCAACTCGGAAGAGATCGAAAGCAGGGTGGGTGCGAACGAGGAAAACACCAAGCCCACCGCCACGACCAGCAAGCCCTGGGTGATGAATACACAGGTGCCAGTGGAAAAATGCCTGACATAGGCATCTCCGTCGACTTCGTCCTTATGGTCCGCAAGGAAGCGCCCGACGGCGCCGCTCATGCCAAGGTCGATTAGGCCGAGGTAGCTGTTGATTTGGAGGGCCAGAGCCCAGAGACCGAATTCCGCTTTGTTGAGATAGCCGAGGGCGAGTGGGATGCTAACCAGCGAAAAAACGATATTTACCACAATCGCCCCGTATCCAGTCAGCAGGGACTGGGTGAAGCGTCTGGAGCGGTTAGTCATGCAAGTGTCGGTGGGGCGGGGACGGATTTAGATACCTCGGATCACACCTTGGTGCTAGATGCCATTTCGTGGTGTTTGTTCAGGATGTAGGGAGTCCGCCTTGCGACGACGTATGCAGGAAGCGGGAGATTCTTCTCCAACAGACGGATCATCCCATAGGCGATGAAGGTGGCGGCCACGTCCTTGCCGAATTCGCCGAAGATCAGCACAAAGAAGGGCGGCAGGGCGATGATCGGGATTCCGAAGAAGAGCGCGAGGGGATACCATTCCGTACCGCGACAGCGGAGGATCTGGCGGTGGGCGTGGACGGCCACCCGGATCATCGTAAGTAACAACACGAGGAGACCGGCGTAGCCCACGGTCCGCACCGTTTGGACTGGGCCGCTGTGGTAGCCGCCGGTAAGCATCATGGACTCTTGTTGTTGGGACATGCCGGAGCCCATGGAATCGAGGCCGCGGCCGCCTTCTTCCATGGCTTGCAACATTTGGAGCTCTCGTGCGGTGAATCCGAGTCCGTCGCCGAGGACCTTGTTCTGGATCCAATAGTCGGTGAAGAGTGCTTCCTTCCACATTTCGACGCGCCATTCGGTCGA
>JBBEEL010000032.1:0-6679 GCA_040880785.1 Akkermansiaceae bacterium
GACCAGTTAACCCCGCCCAGCACTCCAATATTCGCTAGCTGTTAGAATCCGCCCTCCATCCAATCAACAACCAACAACCAACAACCAACAACCAACAATCTTCAATCTTCAATCTTCAATCTTCAATCTTCAATCTTCAATCTCCAATCTCCAATCTCCAATCTCCAATCTCCAATCTCCAATCTCCAATCTCCAATCCCCAATCCCCAATCTCCAATCTCCCCCCGAGCTTGACGCCGGGCGCGGATGCTTGAACCTGCAGTCCTTGCCGATTTCATCTGACATTTCATCGTTTTTCGCCAACTCCCGCTGGAAGGACCGTTTCGATGACGAGATCCTCGCGGCGGCCAATCCGCTGGTGGGCAAGGTCAGGGATTTGCAGATGGAGGAAACCGCACCCGGATCGCTCAGCCTGATTGCGACGGTGGCCAAGGACGAGACGGAGGTGAATCTCTGGCAGTCTGCCGGCGGCTGGGAGTTTGAAACCTTCTGCTCCTGCGATATCGGCAATTTTTGTCATCACGCGGCGGCGGTGGTCCTGCGCGCGGCCAAGGAGCGCGATCCCGCGCGCCTGCATGGCCGCAGCGTGGCCGGAGCGGTGGCGGCCGCGCTGCCGAGCGCGCGCGAGCTGATGAAAGACCCGCCGCCCGACTTGCCGCGGCTGCGGCTGGAGCCGCGCTTCGAGCTGCGCGTGACGCGCGAACCGGTAGACCGAGCGACGCGGCTGCTGCTGCAATCGCTCGGCCAGCCGGAGCCGGATTTCTGGATCTCCGCGGAGGCCTCGGTGGTGTACGAGAACCATCGTAGCTCGCTGCGCGGGACCGCGCCGGACTGGGTGAGTTCCATCACCGCGGACGGCGCACCGGCGATCCTCCAACACGACGCCGCCGCGGAGACCGCGGCGACCCAGCAGCTGCGCGACACCGGGCTTTCCTCGCTGCAGTCGAATTCCGCATGGCGCTTCCTCCTCAACCTGAAGTCCCGCGACACCCACCGCGGCAACACGCCGGACCGCTGGTTTCCCGATCCCAGCCGCGTGCCGACGGATGCCTTCTGGCACCAGTTCCGCGGCGAAATGGTCGCAAAGTTAGAAGAACTAGGCTGGCAGGTCACGGTGGCGGACAACGTCGGCCACCGCGTCCACGAGGCGGATCCCGCGCAGTGGGAGAGCCAGCTCACGCCCGGCGACGGCGGCTGGTTCAGCTTGTCGGTCGGCTTCGACGTGGCCGGCCAGCGCTACGACCTGCTACCCATCCTGGCGGGTCTGCTAGAAAATGACTTCCTTGAGGAAACGCTGGACCGTCCTAACGGCGGCCACATTTACGCGCCGCTGCCGGATGGCGACGCGCTGAAGCTCCCGATCGGCCGAGTGCGGAAAATCCTCCAGCATCTCGCGGCACTCATCGACCCGAGATTTCCCGACAAGGCGCGCCTTCACGCGCTCGACGCCGCCTCGCTGGCGGGGCTCGGAGGGCTGGGGATCGACACGCCGCCGGACCTGGCCAAGCTGTCGGGCAAGCTCAAGGATTTTTCCGGCATCGACGCGGTGCCCACCGCGACCGGGCTGCAAGCCACCTTGCGCGACTATCAGCTCGCGGGCTTCCACTGGATGCAGTTTCTCGCGCGGCATGGCTTGCACGGCATTCTAGCAGACGACATGGGTTTGGGAAAAACCCTGCAGACGCTCACCCACATCCTCACCGAAAAACAATCCGGCCACTCGCGGGGCCTGCCGGTGCTGGTCATCGCACCCACCTCGGTGGTGCCTAACTGGCGGGCGGAGGCGCTGAAATTCACGCCGGACCTGCGCGTGCTGGTGCTCAACGGGCCGGAGCGGAAAAAGTATTTCCGCTCGATCCCGCACGCGGACCTCGTGCTCACCTCCTTCGCGCTGCTCCAGCGCGACATCGAAAAACTCGCCGCCGTGCCGTTTCACCTGGTGGTGATGGATGAGGCGCAAAACATCAAGAACCCGCGCTCAAAGGTGGCGCAGGCGGCTTGCAAGCTCGATGCACGGCACCGGCTTTGCCTGTCAGGCACGCCGATCGAGAACCATCTCGGCGAGTTGTGGAGCCTGATGAATTTCCTCGTTCCTGGATTCCTCGGCAGCGAGGACGCCTTCAACAAACGCTTCCGCACGCCGATTGAAAAAGACGGGGATACGGAACGGAACGACATCTTAAAAGCCCGCGTCGCGCCGCTGATTTTGCGCCGGACCAAGGACCAGGTGGCCAAGGAACTGCCGCCAAAAACCGAACTGGTCCACCTCATCGAGCTCAACACCGGGCAGAAGGATCTCTACGAAACGGTCCGCGCCACAATGGACAAGCGCGTCCGCGAAGCCATCGCGGCGCGCGGGATCGAGCAGTCGCAGATCGTGTTTCTCGACGCGCTGCTCAAGCTCCGGCAGATCTGCTGCGACCCACGACTGCTGCCGGAGGACTTCGCCAACGAGGTGCGTGAATCCGCGAAGCTGGATTTCCTCGTCGAGCTGCTCGCGCTGCTGCTAGAGGAAGGCCGGCGGATCCTATTATTCTCACAGTTCACCACGATGCTCTCGCTGATCGAGGCGCATTTGGTGAAGGAGAAAATATCCTATCTTAAACTAACCGGCGCGTCGAAGGACCGCGGCAAGCTGGTCGAGGATTTCCAATCCGGGAAAGCCTCGCTGTTCCTCATTTCACTCAAGGCGGGCGGCACCGGACTCAACCTGACCGCGGCGGACACCGTCATCCACTACGATCCCTGGTGGAATCCGGCGGCCGAAGCGCAGGCGACCGACCGCGCCTACCGCATCGGCCAAGACAAGCCCGTTTTCGTCCACAAGCTGCTGTGCCAGGACACCGTCGAGGAGCGCATCCACAAGCTCCAGCAGGAGAAGGGGAAACTGGCCGCCGGAATCCTGGCAGACGCCGACATCTCGAAGAAACTCGATGCGGCGATGGTGCGGTCCTTGCTGGATCCCTGAAGCAACCCTCCACAATCTTTGTCCCGGCCAGGACAAAGATTGTGGGAGACGGCTGGCTTCAGGCGCCAAACGCTATGCCACATCCGCGATGGGCCTACCCCATTGATGCTGCTTGGGGTAGGAGATTTTATTCCAATTTCGGGCCAGAGAACTCAATGCTAACACATCACTCGATTTCTGGGGGCGCTAACCTTCACGTAAAGCAGGAAAGTGATGAAACCGTGACCAAATGGCTGCTCAACCGTCAGTGATCGCAGCCGGTCAATCCAACTCTCTGACCATGAATCTTCCCCTCCCCGCCCTTGCAGGCATCGTGCTGCTTGGACTCGCGTACATCATTGAGCGTTGGTGTCCCTGTCGCCGCGGAGAAGGTTAGGTTGATGATGAGTGGCGGCTTAAGCCGCTAAACCTCACCAACGGAGCATGCCGAAACTCAGTTGAGCAGCAGATGAAAAACACGCAGCGCCGTGCCTGCGCCTTCCGGATGATGGCCGTCGGCAAGCCGCACCTTGGCCGTGTGCTGGCTGTTTTTTAGCCCATCATCAAGGATGACAGCCCATGGCAGGTGCAAACCGCTGCTCCAAGACGTGAAGGTGTCGATCTGCTGATAGGGTGCGCCGTCGATGCTGAACTCGATGCGGCCTGCGTCGGGTCCGGCGGCGATGAGTAAGCCACAGCCGCTGCCCTCGAAGCTAAACTCAAACTCCGAGCCTGGTTCTGTGGCGACGAGCGCGGGAACATTAACGAAGCCAGGACGTGTGCCCTTACCGTCTGCCGGTGTCCAGTTAGAATCCAAGGTGAAGCCCTTGATGATGCGGGCCTCGGTGATGTTGCCGAAGCGACCACACACGTAGCTTTGAGCGTCGACCATCGCAGGCAACGCGTGCGGTTTGGCGGCAGCGGCGAGCGGTTTGGCAAACGCCGCGTTCAGCATACGGGCGATGCTGTTGGCGTAAAGTTGATGACCAAAAGGCGACGGGTGCAGGTTTTTGAAATCGTCATCCCAAGTAAACTCGCCCGCGTTGATCCGGTCTGTGACTTCGAGCGCGAGATTGAGCGTTGGATTGCCGTAAGCAACGGCCACGTTTTCGTGCTGCGCGATGGATAATGGTATTTTACCATTGTTGTAATCTCGCATGTTCGGCGGCATGACGAAGTGCATGTGAATGATGTCGGTCAGCGGATTTGCAATGCGCGCATGCCGCACCACGCCTTCCATGCCGCGCAGCATCTGCTCGGGATGATTGGGAATGTTCCCACTGTCATTCACCGCCGCCTCGACGAAGAGCAAGTCCACCGCCCCCTTCGACAAGACATCACGCTCCAACCGGAACGCATGGGGCACCGAGCCCATCGAGCCGATACCCGCGCCGATAAACTCAAACTTCGTCTGCGGAAACTTCTCTTGAAGATATTTCATCGTGTGATCCCGCCAGCCACCGCCCGCAGTGATAGAGCCGCCGAGAAAAGCAACGCGCCCGGTCTTTTCGCGCTCGAACTTGAGGTGAGCGTTTGCGATGCCTTCGCGCAGCTCGAAGTATTCGTGGTCCTTCGGCAGCACGTTCGGGTCGTAGCCCGCGTGGGCCGCGAGTGAAATAGCGAGAGCGGTGAGCGGAATGAGGATTTTCATGTGTATGTTATAGGATATTTCTAAAAAACCCGCCGACCCTTGCGGGGCGGCGGGTTTTGAATGGATGGATGGCTGCTCTGCTTACTTCGCGGCGCGGAGTGCCTCGTCCTTGGCCTTGGCCTTGGCGATGACGTCGTCGGAGACGTTTTTCGGGCAAGGGGCGTAGTGGCTGAACTCCATGGAGAACTGGCCACGGCCGGAGGTCATGGTGCGGAGGTCGCCGATGTAACCGAACATGGCGGAGAGCGGGGCCTCTGCCTTGACGCGGATGCCGCCTGGAGTTGGCTCTTGGCCTTGAATCATGCCGCGGCGGCGGTTGAGGTCGCCGATAACATCACCGACTTTTTCTTCGGGAGCGAAGACGTCGAGCTTCATCATGGGCTCAAGGATTTGCGGGCCGCACTTGACCATGGTCTGGCGATACGCGGCCTTGGCGGCGATTTCGAAGGCAATGTTGCTGGAGTCCACGGCGTGGAAACCGCCTTCGTTGAGCGTGACCTTGAAGTCCAAGCAAGGGTAACCGGCAAGGGGTCCTTTATCGACGGAGGTCTTGAAGCCTTTTTCGACGGCGGGGATGAATTCCTTCGGAATGCTGCCGCCGACGACCTTGGACTCGAAGATGAAGCCGGTGCCGGGTTCGCCGGGTTCGATGGTGTAGTCGATTTTCGCAAACTGACCGGAACCACCGGACTGCTTTTTGTGGGTGTAGCTGTCGTTGACGGGCTTGGTGATGGTTTCGCGGTAGGCGACCTGCGGCGCGCCGACGGAGACCTCGACCTTGTGGGTGCGCTTGAGGATGTCGATTTTGATATCGAGGTGGAGCTCGCCCATGCCCTTGAGGATCATCTCGTTGGTTTCGTCGTCGGTTTCGACGCGGAACGAGGGGTCTTCCTGGATCATCTTGCCAATGGCGTTGGCAAGCTTTTCCGCGTTGGCCTTGTCCTTGGGGGCGACGGCGATGGAAATGACGGGATCGGGGAAAACCATCGGCTCGAGGGTCGCCGGGTTTTTCTCGTCGCAGAGGGTGTGACCGGTCTGGACGTTTTTCATCCCGACGATGGCGACGATGTCGCCGGCTTGGGCGGAGTCGATTTCCTTGCGGTCGTCGGCGTGCATTTCGACCATGCGGCTGATGCGCTCGGTCTTGCCAGTGAAGGAGTTGAGAACGGTATCGCCCTTCTTGATGGTGCCCGAGTAGATGCGAGTGAAGGTGAGCGCGCCGAACTTGTCGTCCATGATTTTGAACGCCAGGCCGCGGAACGGGGCGGTCGGATCGATGATGGCGAACTTGCCGGTTTCGTTGCCCTCGGCGTCCACTTCTGGGAGTGGCTTGACGTCGGTCGGGCTTGGAAGGTAGTCCACAACGGCGTCGAGGACGAGCTGGAGGCCCTTGTTTTTGAAGGAAGAACCGCAGTAGGTCGGGAAGAACGCGAGGTCGATGGTGCCCTTGCGGATGCACTTCTTGATTTGCTCGATGGACGGCTCGGTGCCCTCGAGGTAGGCTTCCATGATGGCGTCGTCCTGTTCGACGGCGGTCTCGATGAGTTGGGCGCGGTATTCCTTCGCCTTATCCAGCATGTCGGCGGGGACTTCCTCGATCTTGAAATTTTCGGGTTGGCCGGACTCGTCCCAGATGTGGGCCTTCATCGTGAGCAGATCGACCACGCCGACGAAGTCGGACTCGGTGCCAATCGGCAGGACCATGACAAGCGGGTGGGCACCGAGGATCTTTTTGACCTGGGCGACGACACGATAGAAATCCGCACCAATACGGTCGAGCTTGTTAACGTAAATGACACGGGAAACCTTGGAGTCGTTGGCGTAGCGCCAGTTGGTTTCCGATTGTGGCTCAACCCCGCCGGAGCCGCAGAACACGCCGACGCCACCGTCGAGAACCTTGAGCGAGCGGTAAACTTCGATGGTGAAGTCCACGTGGCCGGGGGTGTCGATGACGTTGAACTGGTAACCTTGCCAAAAGCAGGTGGTGGCAGCGGACTGGATGGTGATCCCGCGCTCGGCTTCCTGGTCCATGAAGTCCATGGTGGATGCGCCGTCGTGAACTTCGCCGATTTTGTGGATCT
>JBBEEL010000033.1:0-6498 GCA_040880785.1 Akkermansiaceae bacterium
GATTCCTGATTCCTGATTCTTGATTCTTGTCTCTCAAGGCACAAATAGCACTTTCCCGAACCGCCCCGGCGCTTCGACTCGTGCCAGGGCCGCTTGGAATTCCTCCAGCGGAAACGTCGAGTCCACCGGCTGCAGCAAATTTCCCGCGGCGACCCGTGCGACGAGATCATTGTAAACCGCGTGCACTTCATCGATCGGCGCGTTCTCGATCCAGCGGCTGACCCACAGGCCGCGGATCCGGATGTCGCGGAAAATGAGTGGCCCGTTCGGGATGGTCAGCGGCTTGCGGCCCATCGCGCCGTAGGTGACGTGGGTGGCGCTCTCACGGAGCAGTTTCATCAGCCGCAGCGCGCTGTCGCCGCCGACGGCGTTGAAGGCGAGCGCTGCCTTGGCACCGCCGAGAGATTCCTTGGCGGCGGCGTAACCGCCATCGTCATCGGTGAAAACCTGGTCGGCCCCGAGCTGGCGTAGTTCCGCGATGAGTTCCGGCCGCCGGACGAAGGAAATCGTGCGGATCCCGAGGTCGCGCGCGAGCTGGATCACGCAGCGGCCGACCGCGGAGTTGCCGACATTTTGTACGATCCAGTCGCCTTTTTCCAGCGCCTCGAAGCCATGCAGCAAGCGCCAGGCGGTCGCCGGGTTCACCTTGAGCAGCGCCGCTTGGAGGGGATCGATGGCGGGCGGCAGCTTGAAGAGCACCTCGGCCGGGACCGTGGCATGACTGGCCCAGGTGGAGGCGCGACGGAGGAAAATTACCCGGTCGCCCGCTTCGAAACCGGTGCAATTGCCGATTTCCACCACCCCACAGCCCTCGATGCCGGGCGTGGCGGGCAGCGGCGGCTTCACGCCATAGGTGCCCTCGACCGTGTTGAGATCCGCCGGATTGATGGGCGCGGCGAGGATACGGACGAGGACATTTCCCGGCTCGGGCGCCCGGGAGATCTGGGTTCCGGCTTCCATTTCCAAGACCTCCGCGGGTTTTCCGTTGCGGTGGAAGATCAGCTGCTTGCCGGTCAGTTTTGATTCGTCCTCGTCCATAGGGCAAAGCTGCCACGGGAAATGGCTCCACCCAAGCGGGAAGAATCGGCGTCTGTTTGGCCGCCCGGATTTTTGCTTGAGTCGGGCGCTTGGAGGACTGATATTGCGGCTGTTAATGAGAGTGTTGTTCACATGGCTGACAGTTTTCAGCGTGCTCGCCGGGCTGAACGCCCGCGGGCTCGCGGTGACTGCGGGCCATGGATCTGGCGGGTGCTTGTTGGAAAAAAACTGCGGCCATGATCACCACCATGACCATCATCACGCGCCCGGCCCCGAACAACATCGGCATGGCGGGGAAGAGGCTCCGGGTGACCACCATCATCATAATTGCTGCCATCCGGCGATGCCCTTGACGGTGGAAATCCAACAGATCTGCCGGCTGGGGGTCTCCGGCTTGAATTTGTTTGGGTGCCGCCATCAAGGAGATGTTCCGCCGGAAGAGCCCGTGCTGAGTTCGGAGAAGCCGCCGTTGATCTGAGCGCGTTGTGATCGCGCTCCCGCGTGCCCTGATGGCGCGCCGTTTCATGCAGGTGCCGCGTGGCCCGCATGTCGTCAATGTTAGTCGCCTGCCGGAGGCTTCTCCGGAGTTTCTCAATACCTCATCCGAATCATGCCATTTTCCAAACTTGGTGCCGTGGTGGCCTGTGCCCTCGCCGCCGGCCCCCTTCACGCCCAGACCTCGCTGGTCGTGACCCTGTCATCCGTCCATGACCGCGTCCGTTCGCAGAACCCGGACCTCGCCGCCGCCCGGCTCCGCATCGACGAGGCCTTGGGCCGCCTGAAACAAGCGGGACGTCCCGCCAAGCCGCAACTGGAATCCTCATTCCAACACAATACCGATTTCAACGAAGGCATTTTCGAAATCGGCCTCTCGCAGCGATTTCCCCTAACCAACCGCTTGCAGCTCGAGAAAAACGTCTCCCTCATGGAACTCGAGGCGGCCGAAACCGAAGTTAAGGATGTCGAACGCCGCCTCGCCTCCGAGGCCAGCGCCGCGCTGATCGAAATCCTGGTCATCCGCCAGCGCAGGAAACTCCTGGCCGACCAAAGCCAGCTCGCCGACCAGCTCGCCGAAACTCTCCAGCAGGCGGCTGAAAAAGGCGAGGCCTCGCCCCTCGATGCCAGCCAAGCCCGGGTGGAAATTCTCCGCGCCACCACCGCCATCCGCCAACTGGACGCCGCCGAGGCCACGGCCGTCGGCAGGCTCAAGCCGCTGCTGGGAATGCGGCCGGGGGCAAACCTCGTGGTCTCCGGAAAGCTCCCGGATGTCGTCCTACCCCGCGCCAAGGGAGGCCCTAACGATCGCCCCGATTACCGTGCCTCCCGGCTCCAAACCCAGGCCGCGGCACAGGGCGTCGCCCTCGAACAGGCCCGCCGCGTGGATGATCTCGAAGGCGGTTTTTTCACCGGAATCGAACGCAGCCAAGACCTTCCTGATGGGCGCCGCAACGAAGGCATCATCGGCGTCCGCTTTAAAATCGCCCTTCCTTTTTGGGACAAGAACGAGGGGGAAATCCAGGAGGCGCAGGCCCGCCATGCCCGCAAACAGCTCGAAACCATCGCCCTCGGCCGCACCATTGCACTTGAAGCTGAGGCTGCGTTCGCGGAAATGCGCGAGTGGGCCGCCATCGCCGGGGAAATCAACACCCGTCTGCTTCCGCTCGCCGCCGACCACGCTGAGAAAACCGCCGCTGCCTATCAGACTGCGCAGGCCGACCTCCCATCCGTCCTCCGCGCCCGCGAACAACGCCTGCAACTCGCCGGCTCACACCTCGACGCCCTCCGCGAGTTCCATCTCGCCCGGCTGCGCTATTCCGCCGCGATCGGCCAACCCTGACATTTTATGAAACTCGCCTGCACACTCCTCTGCCTCACCGTTCTCGCTGCCGCTGCCGCGGAAAACAATCCCCCGCGCAGTGAGAACACCATCGTTCTCGACGCCAGCGGCGTGCAAAACCTCGGCATCGAAACGAGTCCCGCCGAGGAAGCCGCCTTCGAACAAGTCCTCGTCACGCTCGGGGAGATCGAGCACACCTGCGAGAGTCACGCCGTCCTAACAAGCCGGGTTGCCGGCAGGATCATCGAGGTGGGCATTCACCAAGGCGAGTTCGCCGTCAAGGGCGAGGTCCTCGCCCGCGTCGAGAGCCGCCAGCCCGGCGACCCGCCGCCCGTGATCGAGCTCCGCGCCCCCGCGGACGGCCTGGTCATCCGCTCGGACGTCCACCTCGGCGCTCCGGTCGAGCCCGCCAGCGAACTGCTCGAAATCCAGAATCTATCCACTGTCTGGGCCGTCGCCAAGATGCCCCAGCAAGAGGCCGCCATCCTTGCCGAGGGGCTCACCGCCCGGATCCGAATTCCCGCTCTCGGCGGCGCGGAACGCACCGGGAAATACCTCCGCCTCGGCGTGGCGGCGGACGCCGCGCAAGGCACGATCGACGCCATTTTTGAACTACCCAATCCCGGCAACGCGCTCCGTCCCGGCATGAGGGCCGAGCTTTCGATCATCACCTCCCGGCGTGATGACATCCTCAGCATCCCGCGCGACGCCCTCCAGGGGGATCGATCTAATAGATTTGTCTTCATCAAGGACTACGAACTTGAAAACGCCTTCGTGCGCGTGTCCGTCACCATTGGCGAAATCAGCGGCGGGCGGGTGGAAATCACCAGCGGGCTTTTTCCCGGCGACGATGTCGTCACCCGCGGTTCCTACGCGCTTTCCTTTGCCGGAAAAGGCAGCGCCTCGCTCAAGGAAGCCCTGGATGCCGCCCACGGCCATCCCCACAACGAGGACGGTTCTGAAATGACCGCCGGTGAAATCGCCGCGTCCGGTGGAGATCACGGCCACGCTCACGATCACCCTCACGCATCCACCGGCCCGCTCACGCTCTTCCTCGCCATCACTTGCGGTGTCCTGCTGCTCCTGCTGGCGGTCTCGCCCTTGGTCTATCGGTCCCTAGCCACAGCCAAACGCTAATGCTCGACCACCTCATCCGCTTCTCCCTCCGGAACCGCGCGCTGGTCCTCGCCGCCGCGCTGCTGGTGCTTGTGCTGGGCATCCGGACCGCCACCGAACTGCCGGTCGAGGTCCTCCCGGACATGACCAAGCCCACCGTCACCGTGCTGACGGAGGCCCCCGGTCTCGCCCCAGAGGAGGTCGAGACCCTTGTCACCCGCCCGCTGGAGAATGCGCTGCTAGGAGTGGGCGGACTCGACCGGCTGCGCTCGAATTCGGACGTCGGCCTCTCGCTCGTCTTCGTTGAGTTTGACTGGGGAACCGACATCTATCATGCGCGCCAGCTCGTCCAGGAACGCCTGAATTCCGCCGATTTACCGCAAGGCACCCGCCCCGGCATGACGCCCGTTTCCTCGCTGATGGGAGAAATCCTGCTCGTCGGCATCCGCTCGACCGATGGTGCCATCCTGCCGATGGACCTGCGCGCCCTCGCCGAGTGGAACATCGCCCGCCGCCTCCAAAGCATCAAGGGCGTGGCCGAAGTCCTCGCGATCGGCGGCGGGGTAAAACAAATCCACGTCGAGCCAGATCCCCTGAGACTCCAGGCCGAAGGTATTTCCTTGGGGGAACTTGAAACCGCCGTCTCGCAGTCCGCCGGCAACGCCACCAGCGGCTACCTCCAGGCCGGACCGCGCGAGATCATGGTCCGCAATCTCGCCATGAGCGCCGACCCGGAAGAGATCGCTTCCTCCGTGATCAAGCGCTCCGGAAACCGCGTCATCACCATCGGCGACGTGGCTTCAGTTAGTCATGGCGTCGCCCCGATGCGTGGCGACGCGGGTATCGCCCTGAAGGACAAGGGCGACACCTCAGAAACTCCGGGAGTCATTCTCAGCATCGATAAATCCCCCGGCTTCGATACCTTGAGGCTCTCCGCCGGAATTGAAGAAATTCTCGCCGAGATCCGCCCGGGCCTGCCGCCCGGAGTCGAGGTGGAAATCCTTTTCCGTCAGGGAGACTTTATTGAAAGCGCCGTCGGCAATCTCCGGGAAGCCATCCGCGACGGAGCGATCATGGTCACCCTCGTCCTGTTCATTTTCCTGCTGAATTTCCGCACCACTTTCATCACTCTAACCGCCATTCCGCTGTCATTCGCAATCACGCTTCTGACATTCAAATGGTTTGGCATTAGCGTTAACAGCATGACTCTCGGCGGCATCGCCGTCGCCATCGGCATGGTGGTGGACGACGCGATTGTCGATGTGGAAAACGTCTTCCGCCGCCTGCGGGAAAACGCCTCGCTCGGAGCCCCCAGGCCGCGTCTCGAAGTCATTGCCACCGCTTCGAGCGAGGTCCGCTCGAGCATTCTCTACGCGACCCTGCTCATCATCCTCGTCTTCATCCCGCTGCTCGGCCTTGCCGGGCTGGAGGGCAGGTTGTTCCGGCCGATCGCGATCGCCACGATTGTTAGCATGGTGGCCTCCTTCGTCGTCTCACTGACGGTGATTCCCGTCCTTTGCTCCTTCCTGCTGAAGCCGAAGGAAGGTGAGGAGCACGGCGATGGTCTGTTGGTGCGCGGATTGAAGTCATTCACCCGCGCCACCTTCCTTCGCGCCGCCTTCGCCGCGCCGCTCGCAGTCGTCGGTGTCACCATGATTCTCGTGCTCGGTGCGGCGCTGCTCTATCCGGGCATGGGCAAGGAGTTCCTGCCGGCCTTCAACGAGGGCAGCGCCACCATTTCCTTTGCCAGCGCGCCGGGCAGCTCGCTCGCCCAATCCAATGAGGTCGGCAGGAAAGCCGTTGAGTTGTTGCTGCAAATCCCCGAGGTGAAATCCGTCGGCCGCCGGGCCGGGCGGGCTGAGCGCGACGACCACGTGATGCCCGTTTCCGTCAATGAGTTCGATGTCGAGTTCCACGAAGATGGCCGCGAGCGGCGTGAAGTCTTCGCGGCCATCCGTGAAAAACTCAGCGCCATTTCCGGCACTTTCGTCAATGTCGGCCAGCCCATCGGCCACCGCCTCAGCCACATGCTCAGCGGTGTGTCCGCTAAAATCGCGGTGAAGATCCATGGCCCGGATCTCGCCACTCTCCGCAGTCTCGGCACGCAGGTGAAGGAAGCCGGCGAGTCGATTCCTGGGCTAACCGATATAAATCTCGAAGCCCAGGTGCCGATTCCACAAATCCGCATCGAGGTGCACCGCGGGCGCGCCCGCATGGAAGGCCTCGCGCCCGGAGAGATCAACCGGCAGGTTTCAAAATTGATCGGCGGCAGCGTGCTTGGCGAACTCCGCGAGGGGGAAACCACCATCGACCTCGTCCTCCGCCTACCGCAAAGCTGGCGCACTTGGCCGGAAAAAATCGGGACTCTATTATTACAATCTCCGGATGGCCGCTACCTGCCGCTTTCCCTCGTCGCTGACATCCACGAGGTGAGCGGCCCGAATGTCATCAACCGGGAAAACGGCCAGCGCCGCATCGTCATCGGCGCGAATACCGACGAGCGCGAT
>JBBEEL010000034.1:0-6493 GCA_040880785.1 Akkermansiaceae bacterium
CATCAAGTCAGCTACACCATTAAAAGCCACACCCGCGGCCGCTATTGGAGCTTTCCCATCAACCTCAACACCTTTGAGGAATTCATCGGCCGCCCCGCCACCACCGAGGAATTCGCCGCATGGATGGAAATCAACCGCGTCCCCATCGCCGCACCACAAAACTCCGAGGATATCATCATTTCCCAAGTCGGCCGCGAGTTATATAAATTATTCTTCGAAGGATACACCTTAAAGCAATGGCAGCGCCACCCGCGCGAACTCGACGCCTCCGTCTGCGGCCGCATCCCCATCCGCACCAACCGCGACGACCGCTACCTCTCCGAATCCTTCCAGGCACTGCCGAAGCACGGCTACACCGCCTTGTTTGAATCCATGCTCAACGCCTCGCCTGGCACCGAGCTCCACCTCGGCGTGGATTTCGAGCAAGCCCGCGCCCGCTGGAAGCACAAGCACCTCATCTTCACCGGTGCCATCGACGAGTTCTACCAGCACCGCTTCGGTCCCCTGCCTTACCGCTCGCTGCGCTTCGAACACGAATCGTTTTCCGCCGCGCAGCTGTTGGAGCGCGAGACAATCTCAGGCAAACCGGGTTTCTGGCAGCCCGCCATGCAGGTGAACTACCCCGGCACCGAAGTGCCCTTCACCCGCATCGTCGAGATCAAGCACGCCACTGGCCAGCAGATCGCCGCCACCACCATCATCCGCGAGTTTCCGCAAAACTGGACGCCCGGCGGCGAACCCTTCTATCCCATCCCCGCACCCGAGGCGCAGGCCGCCTTCCGCCGTTATTCCGAACTCGCCGCCGCCGAGACCGCCGCCAGCTTCATCGGCCGCCTCGCCACTTACCGCTACTATAACATGGATCAAGTCACCGGCATGGCCATCGCGGAAGCGGACAAACTCATCTCAAAATACGGATCCAACTTATGAAAAAACTATTCATCGCAGGCCACCGCGGCATGGTCGGCGCGGCCCTCGTCCGCGAAGCGGAATCCATCGGCGGCTTCCAGCTCATCACCGCCACCCGCGACCAACTCGACCTCTGCGACCAGAGCGCCGTGTTCGCATTTCTCAAAACGCAGAAACCCGACATCGTCATCATCGCCGCCGCCAAGGTCGGTGGCATCCATGCAAACTCGACCTACCCGGCGGACTTCATCTTTGAAAACCTCGCCATCGCCTCGAACCTGGTGGAAGGCTGCCGCCGCGCCCAAGTGCCGCGCGTGCTTTTCCTCGGCTCATCCTGCATCTACCCTAAACTCGCACCGCAACCGATGCCGGAAGACTGCCTGCTCACTGGCCCGCTCGAAACCACCAACGAGGCATACTCCATCGCCAAGATCGCCGGCCTGAAACTCTGCCAGCACTACCGCGCCCAACACGGACTCACCTACCACTCCGCCATGCCGACCAATCTCTACGGCCCCGGCGACAACTACCACCCGGAAAATTCCCACGTTATCCCCGCACTCATCCGCCGCTTCCACGAAGCGAAAGAACGCGGCGCCGCCGCCGTCACCATCTGGGGCACCGGCACACCGCGCCGCGAGTTCCTCCACGTCCACGACCTCGCCGCCGCCTGCTTCCACCTCCTCACGCAAGCCTCCCCGCCGGACTGGGTGAATGTCGGCGTCGGCGAGGATCTCACGATCTTCGAACTCGCCTCACTGGTCGCCAAAACCACCGGCTTCACCGGCCAAATCCTCACCGACCCGACCAAGCCCGACGGCACGCCGCGCAAGCTGCTGGACATCGCAAAAATCCAAGCCACCGGCTGGTCCCCGCGCGTCCCCTTCGCCCAAGGCCTCGCCGCCGCCTACCAAGACTTCCTCGCCACCCTAGCCACCGGAGCCGCCCGCCTGTAAGCCCGGATCCGCACGGATCCGCACGGATCCGCACGGATCCGCCCGGATCCGCCCGGTCCACCCGGTAGGGCGGATCCGGCCCGGTCCGCCCTGCTCACCTTCTTCCGCCGGAGGCTCTCTGCCTCTTCCTCTTCCTCTTCCGCCGGAGGCTCTCTTCCTCTTCCTCTTAACTACGAACTTATAACATCCAACCCATCACTCTCAACCTCCCCATGAAACGCGCCCTAATCACCGGAGTCACCGGCCAAGATGGATCCTACCTCGCCGAGTTCCTACTCGAAAAAGGCTACGAAGTCCACGGCATCAAACGCCGCGCCTCGCTCTTCAACACCCAGCGGATCGATCATATTTATGAAGATCCCCACATCGAGAATTCACGCTTCCGCCTCCACTACGGCGACCTAACGGATTCCTCCAACCTCACCCGCATCATCAGCGAAGTCCAGCCGGACGAGGTTTATAATCTCGGCGCACAATCCCACGTCGCCGTCTCGTTCGAGGCCCCTGAATACACCGCCGACGTCGACGCCATCGGGACCCTCCGCCTGCTAGAAGCCATCCGATTCCTCGGGCTTGAGAAAAAAACCCGCTTCTACCAAGCGTCCACCTCCGAGCTCTACGGCCTCGTCCAAGAAATCCCCCAAACGGAAACCACACCATTCCACCCGCGCTCGCCCTATGCGGTCGCCAAGATGTATGCCTACTGGATCACCGTGAACTACCGCGAAGCCTATGGCATGTATGCCTGCAACGGCATCCTCTTCAACCACGAGTCGCCGCGCCGCGGGGAAACCTTCGTCACGCGCAAGATCACCCGCGCCATCGCCAATATCGCCCAAGGCCTCGAAAACTGCCTCTTCCTCGGCAATATGGATTCACTCCGCGACTGGGGCCACGCCAAGGACTACGTCCGCATGCAGTGGATGATGCTCCAACAGGAAACCCCCGACGATTTCGTCATCGCCACCGGCAAGCAAATCTCAGTCCGCGAGTTCGTCCACCTCGCCGCCCGCGAGGCCGGCGTCGAACTGGAATTCTCCGGCGTGGCCGAACAAGAAATCGCCACCGTCCTCTCGGCCGACCCGGAAAAAGCCCCAGCCCTCTCCCCCGGCGACATCATCGTCCGCGTCGATCCCCGCTACTTCCGTCCCGCCGAGGTGGAAACGCTGTTAGGCAATCCCGCCAAGGCCAAGGAAAAACTCGGCTGGGTGCCGGAAATCACCGTCGAGGAAATGTGCGCCGAAATGGTCGCCTCCGACCTCGACGTCGCCCGCCGCCACTCACTCCTCAAGTCCCACGGCCACCACGTCTCCGTCACCCGCGAGTGAACAAGCCATTATGAAAAAAGTCTTTGTTTCCGGGTGCTACGACATCCTTCACGCCGGCCACCTGCAGTTCTTTGAAGAAGCGCGAGCTCTCGGGGATTATCTAATCGTTTCCTTCGCCTCGGAGGATGTCTTGTGGCACCACAAGCGCCGCAAACCATCCATCCCCGACGATCACAAGCGCGCCTTACTCCAAGGCCTCCGCCTGATCGACGAGGTCATCGTCACCCAAGGCCACAAAGAAGGACTCGATTTCGAGGAAGATTTTCTCCGCATCCGGCCGGACTTCCTCATCGTGACCGAAGACGATAAATACGGCGACCTGAAACGCGAACTCTGCGCCGCCGTCGGCGCGAAATACACCATCCTCGCCAAGACGCCGCCACGCTTCGAGCCGGTTTCTACCAGCTCGATCGTCCGCTGGGTCCAGGCACCCACGGAAGCCCCCTTGCGCGTGGACTTCGCCGGTGGTTGGCTCGATGTCCCGCGCTTCTCCCGTCCCGGCGCGTTCATTGTGAATTGCGCCGTCTCCCCGCTCGTCTCCCTGCGCGAGTGGCCTTACGAAAAGCAAGCCGGCCTCGGCGGCAGCGGTGCCTGGGCACTCCTCAACGGCCGCGACGGCGTGGATTCGGAAATTGATCTCGGCGTCGGGTGGCAGGACCCCGCCGTCATCCGCGAAACTGGCCTCTGCGTCTGGCGCTCCGGCCAAAAACCCGTGCTCGATTTCAAACAGAACGGCGACTTCCTCACCGGCCGCATGGCCATCCACTGGACCGGCAGCCCGCACGACACACCCGGCGTCGTCAATCACCCGCGCGACTACGACCGCATCGCCGAAAGCGGCCGCATCGCCCGCCAAGGAGCGCTGCACGCGGACATCCAGCGCCTCGCGGAGGGAATCGACCTTTATCACGCCACCCAGCTCGACGAAGGCATGCACCCGCTCCTGGACATCCCCGGCTCCATCGTCCGCAAATACTGCGGCGGCGGCCACGGCGGCTACGCCCTCTATCTGTTTGATGATCCCGACCTGCGCCAAAAGGCCACCACCACCACCCCAGACCTCCTCCCCATCGAACCTTTCTGCCGGTAAAATCTTTTCCCGTTCCATTTGCCCGGTAGGGCGGATCCGGCTCGGTCCGCCCACTTCACCTTCTTCCGCCGGAGGCTGCTCTTCCTCTTTCTCTTCCTCTTTCTCTTCGACTTCCTCTTCAGACTTTCAGACCTCTTCCTCTTCCTCTTCCTCTTCTTTCAGCCTTTCAGTTTTCAGCCTTTCAGTTTTACTCCCCCCTCTTCTTTCAGCCTTTCAGTTTTCAGCCTTTCAGTTTTACCCTCCCTCTTCTTTCAGCTTTTCAGTTTTCAGCCTTTCAGTTTTACCCCTTGCGCATCATCCCCATCATCGGTCTCCCCATCGCCGCCACCACTTACGCCGGTGCGGTGGAATGGGTCCTGCATCGTGCCCGCAAGCACGAGCGCGCCTTCGCGGTCGAAGCGGCAAACACCCACGTCGCCGCGCTCGCTCGGAACGATGATGCCTTCGGTGCCGCCATGCGCCGCTTCGACCTGATTTGTCCCGACGGCATGCCGCTTATCTGGGCACTCAACACCCAGCTCGCGGAAAAGCAGAAACTCATCGACCGGGTTTATGGCCCCACCTTGATGCTGGAAACCCTCAAGGCCACCAACCACCCGTCCTCAGATTTCAAGCACTTCCTGTTAGGAGGAAAACAAAGCACCCTCGACGCGCTCACCCGGAATTTCGCTGGCCGCTTTCCCGACGTCACCATCGCCGGCAGCCACTCGCCACCTTTTGGCAAATGGCCGGAAGACGAGGACGGCCGGATCCTCGACAAGATCCGCGCCTCGGGTGCCAACCTGATTTGGGTCGGCCTCGGCTGCCCCAAACAAGAACACTGGATCGCCCGCCACAAAGACCAACTGCCTCCCGGCGTCTATTTTGGAATCGGCGCAGCCTTCGCCTTCCACGCTGGAGAAGTCCGCCAGGCCCCGCCGCTACTCCAGCGCCTCGGACTGGAGTGGGCCTACCGCGTCGCCATGGAGCCCCGCCGCCTTTTCAAGCGCTACTTCACCTACAACTCACTCTTCCTCTTCCACCTCCTCCGCGACCAAACGCGGGGGTAAATGCTGAAACGCTGAAAAACTGAGACGCTGAAATTGGAACAATACCTCACAGTTTCAGCTTTTCACCTTTCAGCTTTTACTCTCCAGTCTCAGTTTTCAGCCTTTCAGCCTTTCAGCCTTTCACCTTTCAGTTTTCAGTTTTTCAGTTTTTCAGCTTTTACCATGAAAATAACCTCCATCTGCTGCCTCGGCGCCGGCTACGTCGGCGGCCCTACCATGGCTATGATCGCCGCCAAGTGCCCTCACATCCAAGTCACCGTCGCGGACATGAACGAGGCCCGCATCGCCGCTTGGAACTCCGACACGCTCCCGGTTTACGAGCCCGGCCTCGACGCGGTCGTCGCCTCCGCCATCGGCCGCAACCTCCACTTCACCACCGACATCCGCGCTGCCATCATTGCCGCGGACCTCATCTTCGTCTCGGTCGGAACGCCCACCAAATCTTACGGCATCGGAGCCGGCCGCGCGGCGGACCTGCGCTACATCGAATCCGCCGCCCGCCTCATCGCGGAAGTCTCCGTGGGAAACAAAATCATCGTCGAAAAAAGCACCATCCCGGTGAAAACCGCCACCGCGATCAAATCGATCCTTGCCGCGAACTCACCTAACGGCGCAACGTTCCAAGTCCTCTCCAATCCGGAGTTCCTCGCCGAGGGCACCGCGGTCGAAGACATGGAATGCCCCGATCGGATCCTCATCGGCGGGGAATCCACGCCCGAGGGAGCCTCCGCCGTGGCGGCCCTCGTTTCCGTTTACGCGAACTGGATCCCCCCCGAACGCATCCTCACCACCAACCTCTGGTCCTCCGAACTCTCCAAGCTCGTCGCCAACGCCTTCCTCGCCCAACGGATCTCCTCCATCAACTCCATCTCCGCCCTCTGCGAAGCCACCGGTGCCGACGTGGACGAGGTCGCCCGCGCCATCGGCATGGACTCCCGCGTCGGCCCGAAATTCCTCAAGGCCTCCGTCGGCTTCGGCGGATCCTGCTTTCAAAAGGACATCCTCAACCTAGTCTATCTCTGCGACTCGTTCAACCTGCCCCACGTCTCCGAATACTGGCGCCAAGTCGTCCACCTCAATGACTGGCAAAAAACCCGCTTCGTCGAGAAAATCGTCCGCACCCTCTACAACACCGTCAACGGCAAGCGCATCGGCATCCTT
>JBBEEL010000035.1:0-6351 GCA_040880785.1 Akkermansiaceae bacterium
CTCATCAGTGGCATCACGGCGCAGCAGCAGCAGGCCATACCCGGCACACCGGTGACGATTTCCAGCGGGGCTTTGGAAATCACCTTCAACGCGAATGGCGGCCCGGAGCGGGGGCTCGCCCGGCCCGGCGACGAACTGGTGAAGTTCCGCACAGACTTGCCCGTTTTTTCAGTGATGGTGCGGGATACCCAGGGAAAAGAGGAGGCCATCCCTCTTCCCGACCTGCGTCTCGACGGCAAGGACTGGCTCATCGCGCACTCTGCCGACCAGCGCCGCCAGGTCGTGTTCAAGATCACCCGAGGCACCCGCCACATCGGCTTGCGCATCGCCGCGGTCAGCGGGATCGCCACCGGTCGCGAAGGCGTGCGCGTGGCATTTTATGACATCGCCGGCAATCGGCGCTTCCGTGCCATCGACCTCGACTGGATGGCAGAAATCGGAGGCGGTCAAAACCGGATTGAATTCCGTTGGGATCATCTCGATCATCCGGTGGCTCCCGGCAACCTCGGCGGCATGGCATTTTACACGGCGGCGGACGATGCCGATGAGGACGAGGCACTGCTGCACATCTGGGTCGAGGAGCAAATGGCACATCCGAAGGTCGCTGGGGCCTGGACCTTGGAACGTGCCCGCGCTTGGATGAAAAACTGGCAAAGCATGTTCGCCGATCGCAGCCAGATGATTCTGGAAGGCAAATCCCTCGACGAACTGCGCGCCGGGATCCCCTATGCCGAACGCATGCAAGCCAAGGAGATCTATCTATTCACCCAGACCTGGCGCACCGATGGCTTCTGGCCCGGTCAAAATGGCCATGTCCATATCAACCGCGAGGTGTTCCCGCGCGGCGAGGAAGATCTGCGCGCCTTCAGCGATGAACTATCGGCCAAGGGCATGCAGTTGAAACTCCACTACGTCAGCGGTGGCATCGGCAAAAAAGACGTCCGCCGTATCGGCACCAAACCGGACCGCCGACTCGCAAGTTGGGCGAAGGGAACGATGGCGAAACCGGTGAACGCCGACGATCCAACCATCGCCATCAAGCCCACATCCCCCGTCACATGGACCGGCGGCGACGACAAAAAACTTGGCCGCCCTGACGGCTTGCCGTCGTTCTTTAATTTCAACGTGCTGCGGATCGACGACGAATTGATCGAGGTCGGAGCCTTCGGAAAAAGCGCAGACGGCGGCTGGTTGCTAACAGGCTGCCGGCGGGGTGCATTTGGCACCATCAAGGCGGCGCATGCTGGCGATAGCGAGGCGACAGCCCTCGTGGTCCCCTACAACCAAAACTTCGTGCCCGATAACGATTCTTCCTTGCTGAAGGAAGTGGCGAAAGAATTCGCAGAATTGTTAGGTCGTTGCCACATCTCCCACGCCGAATACGATGGAGCCGAGATCCACTGTTATGACGGCCGCTGGGGCTACCGCAAATTCGCCACTCTGGTCTATCAAAACCTGTCCCGTCCGGTGACCACCCACGACAGCAGCGGTGGCGCGCCGCGCGCCAATTTTGAATATCGTTTCCATTCCACCCGGCAGTTGATGCGCGGCTTGTGCGGCTTCACCCACAGCGGCTGGAACGCGCCGGTGCAGCTCGACTCGCAGTCGCGCAAGGCGTCCGCCATGCTCGACGCGCACTTCTTCCTCAGCCAAGGCCACTATGGCGGTGGTCTTGGTCTGTGCCGGCCCGAACCGCTGTTCAGTGTCTCGGCCGACGGCTTGAAAAGCTTCGGCCTGACCGACCGCATGATCCACGCCGTTCTCGATTGGAAAGCGGTGAGCCGCTTGCTTACCGCAGACCAGCATTCCCGGTTGCAAGCCACCTTCCAACAGCCGTCGGCAGGCATGCCGGACCGCAACTGTCATCTGCAATCGCCCGTGGTTCATGAGCCAAGGAAAACCACAAGCGGCTATAACATCGTGCCGGTGCGGGTGCTGACCCGGGACAAAGGCGACATCGCTTGGCAGTTAGGTCAGGAGCATGGGCCGGTAGGGCCGCGCCAGTTCATCAAAACCGGCGAACCCCTCGAATTGATCAATCCCGACCATCCCCAAATCCCGGGTTTTCTCGTTCGCGTGCTGTGGGGATTCGCTCCCGATGGTCCGGCCGTGGCCGCCGCCACCGGTGATACGACCGTATCCATCGAGCACTCCACAGCCGACCTGTTTACCGCTGGCAATGACGGAACCAACGCCAAACCACAGGGCGTGAAACCGAATCTGCGAATGATGCCCGCCGCCAAACAGGAAGTGCGGAACCAGGGATCATCCATCGTGACCAAGGAAGGTGACCTGCTGCGGGTGGCCGCCGATCATCCCGGTGAAAAGGAGTTTTGGGAAAACCGCGACCTTCCGTCCTGGAGCGGCGCGCTCGACATGTCCGACCGGCGCGGCGTGGGCATGGAGATCGATGGCGATGACAGCGGTGCCGCCCTGCTCGTCCAAATCCGCGGCCATGGCACCCGCGATTATGTCGTGCCGATCGACTTCACCGGACGCCGCTGGATCGAGATCCCCAATGGTGAGGTCGCATGGGCGCAAGGTGGCTGGGGCTGGCGCATGGGAACCAAGCACTGCAACTACGAGAAGGTCGGCGCGGTCCAGATCGGCTTCGGTTACCTCCCACCCGGCGCAAAACCGACGGTGACCGTGGGTAGGCTCCAGGCCTTGGCCGAAATCCCGGTGACGCTCACCAATCCCGTGCTCACCTTCGGAATCCGCCGCGTGACGATGACCGGCACGCTGTCGAGCGGTGAATACTTGGAGTATCAGGGCGGCGAAACAGCATCCGTCTACGACGCCAACTGGAACCTCCTCCGGACGTTGAGCATCAGCGGTTCCGGAGAAATCCCCACCGGCCCTCTGGCCGTCTCGTTGGACGCCGCCAGCACCGGCCCCAAGCCTTGGCTTGAGATCCAGATCACCACCCAAGGCGAGCCGATGGTCGTCACCGGCCCCTGATTTCAGAAAATCCAATGACTTCAACCCTCCGAAAAAAAGTGGCGGGCATTGCCTAAAATGACGATAGACGAATATGAGCAGAAGCACCCACAATGCACTCCATGGATCCATTCCAAGACTGTCAAATGGCCTCCCGCCAAAAGCATTTCCTAACATTCAGTAAAAAGCCGGTCACCATCCACCCCGATCCAATCCCTTCTTCATTGTCCCCATGAAATACCACCTCATTCCCGTCCTCCTCTTCGCCCTCTGTCCGTCGGTCTTTGCCCAATTGAAACCCAACATCATCCTCATCCTCGCCGACGATCTCGGCTGGGCCGATCTGGGGGTGACTGGGAGCACGTTTTACGAGACGCCGCGCATTGATGCGTTGGCGAAGCAGGGCGCACTTTTTCGCAGCGCCTATACGGCCAGTCCCGTGTGCTCGCCCACTCGTGGGAGCATCCTGACGGGCAAGTATCCTTCGCGCATCACGCTGACCAATCATAGCGGCTCCCCCGGCTCGCAGGGGCCGGGCTACAAGCTGAGTCCGCCCCAGACGGTTGGGAACCTGCCGGTGGACGACGTCACGCTGGCCGAGGCCTTGCATGAAGGTGGTTACACCACGGCCCACATCGGCAAGTGGCACCTCGCCAGCCACAACGACACCGAGCGTCGGACCTATCCCGAGGGCAATGGCTTCGACCTCAACATCGCTGGCAGCAAGGCGGGGCAGCCCGGCACCTATTACTTTCCTTACAAGGACAAAGCGCTTCCCGGCAATGATGTTCAGGGCTTGGACGACGGAAAGGCGGGCGACTACCTGACCGATGCGATTACGGACAAAGCCGTCGCCTTCATCGAACAAAATGTCGGAAAACCCTTCTTCCTTAATTTCTGGCATTTCGCCCCCCACACGCCGATCCAGGCCCGCCAAGATAAGGTGGAAAAATACCGGAAGAAGGCCACAGCCCTGGGTCTCAACCCGACGAACAAGGAAGCCAAGCCCGAGCACCAAAGCCTGAGCCGCGAACATCAGGAAAATCCCAACTATGCAGCCATGGTCGAGAGCCTGGATGACAGCGTCGGGAGCATCCTCGACACCCTCAAGCGACTCAATCTGGAGCAGAACACCATCGTCATTTTCTTCTCAGACAACGGCGGGCTTTCGACCGGACCGGGAGCGAATGCGCCGACCTCCGTCCGTCCGCTGCGCGGAGGCAAGTGCTGGGTTTACGAGGGTGGCATCCGCGTGCCGCTCATCATCCGCTATCCGGGCCGGGTCAAAGACGGGCGCACCGTGGAAGTGCCTGTCATCAGCACCGACTTGTATCCGACTCTGCTGGACTTGGCCGGCCTGCCCCTGCGTCCGCAGCAACATGTGGACGGGGTGACTTTGAAGCCTCTGCTCACCGGCGAAAAGGAAGCGCTCGACCGCGAGGCGATCTTTTTCCACTACCCGCATTACCACCCCATCAATTCCATGGGACCCTCCGGCGCGGTGCGCGCGGGCGACTACAAGCTCGTCGAGGCCTTTGAGACCGGGAAGATCGAACTCTACAATCTGCGCGAGGACATCGGAGAAACCAAAGACCTTTCCGCCGCAATTCCCAAGCTCACCGCAAAGCTGACCGCCCTCCTGCACGATTGGCGCAAGACCTCTGGTGCCGCGATGCCCACCACGAACCCCGGCTACCGCGTCGGAGCGGAAAAGCAATCGGTCAAAAAAAGCCGCGCCAAAAAAGTGGTTGCCGCGGACATCGACAATCCCGATTTCTACACGCCGCCGCAGGACTTGGAGGGGCTCAAGAAAAACTCCGCGCTGAAACCCGGCCTGCCGAATGTCCTCATCATCGGTGACTCCATCTCGATCGGTTACACCTCGGAATTGACCCGGCTGCTCAAGGACGTCGCGAACGTGCAGCGTCCCGGCACCAATTGCGGTGACACCGCGGCCGGCCTTCGCGGGCTTCCCCGCTGGCTCGGTAAAACGAAGTGGGACGTGATCCATTTCAACTGGGGCCTGCACGACCTCTGCTACCGTCACCCCGACTCCAAGGTGCAAGGCCGCCGCGACAAGGTGAACGGCACGCAAGCCGTGCCCCTTGCGCAATATGAAAAGAACCTGGAAGCCCTCGTGCAACAGCTCGAAAAGACCGGAGCCAAACTGATCTGGGCCGCCACCACCGTCGTGCCTGAGGGCGAGGCCGGCCGCTTCGTCGGCGACGACGTGAAATACAACGAAGCCGCCCGCCGCATCATGGAGAAACACGGCATCCCCATTGATGACCTGCACGCGCTGTCGGGGAGCTTCGATGGCAAGTTTTCCACTGCGAAAGGCGATGTGCATTACCAAAAGGAAGGCTACGCGACGCTGGCTGAACAAGTGGCTGCATCCATCCGGAAACACGGCCTTCCCACGACCACCAAATCCAAAAAATGAAGTCCAAGAATTTCACCCTGCTCATCCTGCTCATCCTGGCTGCGGCCGCTTTCGCCGAAAGCACGGCCGCCATTCCCACTCCGCCGGAACTCTGGAAGGATTTTGATCCCGATCACGGCGACTACAAGGAGGAGATCATTCAGGAGGAAACCAAGGACGGCATTTACTCCCGCGACAGCTACATCAGCGCCTATGTGAATGGCCAAGAGGTCCGCGTTTTCTGCAAGTATGCGGTGAAGGCCGGCGCACGAAACGCCCCCGGCTTGCTCAACGTCCATGGCTGGATGGCCACCGCGAGCATCGACCGTGATTACGTGCAGGAGGGGTGGGCCGTGATGTCGTTTGACTACTGCGGCAAGAGGGGCGATCGACCCCACTTTACCAGGTATCCAAGCGCTCTCGACCACGGGCGCATGGAGGGCACGGCCATCAAAGACAAACTGCCCGACGGGAAAGACCTCACCGACCCGAAGCAGACCTCGCATTACCTCTGGTTCGCGCTCCAGCGGAGGGCGCTCAGCTACCTCATCGCCCAGAAGGAAGTGGACCGCAACCACATCGGCGCGAAAGGCTATTCGTATGGCGGTACGCTGATGTGGAATCTTGGCATGGATCCGCGTGTCAAGGCCATCGTCGCCTATTTCGGCATCGGTTGGAACGCCTTCTATCGCGACAAGGGGGTGTGGATGTATAACAATCCTTACCGCGAGCCTGCGCAGACGCCCGGCGAGAAACTCTATCTCGCCACCGTCGAATCGCAGGCCCATGCGCCCTACATCACCGCGGCCACACTGTGGCTCACCGGCTCCAACGACCACCACAGCGGCCACGAACGCGGCGAGACAACGTTCAAGATGTTCCGGCCCGGCGTGCCATGGTCATTCGCCATCCAGGCGCGCGGCCACCACAACACCGACAAGCTCGGTGATGACTGCAAGCTCTGGCTGGAAAAATACGTGCTCGGCAAG
>JBBEEL010000036.1:0-6327 GCA_040880785.1 Akkermansiaceae bacterium
TAATGATTACGCGTGCTGCGGGCTGGCCATCGGGATCAGCTGCTGCGGGCGCGGAAGTAGTCGCCGATGGAGAAAAGCGATGTCCAAAACCTCCGGGGACTGGGATGCAAGATTCCTTAAGCTGGGCGAATATCATTCTCATTTTAAGGGGACTGGCTCAAAGTCCGCGTCCGAAGCTGCTTTTTCCTTACGTTTATTTACCCATGCCACCTCCTCAAAAAGGCTACAAAGTCATCAATCACCGCGACGTGCAATACCGCTGGATCATGCAAAACCGCCGCGGGGTCAACGAGTTGGTGGTGGAAGCGAGCGCGCCGGTAGCAGGCCAGGTGATGATTGCGGAGCTGCCGCGGATCGTGAGTTATGACATGGTGACGGAGGCGATCGACTTCGGAAATGCGAACGGCTGGAAGCCGAATGAGTCGGGATTGCCCCTACGCTGCAAGCACACGCGGCGCGGATTCCAGCTGGACGCGGGTGTCTGACTGTGTGGAAGTATCACATGAAGGTAAAAGCCAGAACTCCGGGACGATATTTGTGGCCGCTGGCAGGTGCCGTGGCCTGTCTTGCGCTGGGGATCGCGTCGGGGCTTTCGACAATAGGCGGCGACAGCACCTGGTATCAGGGGCTGGAGAAGCCACCAGGGACGCCGCCGCCGTGGGTTTTCGGTCCAGTGTGGTCGGTGCTCTACGTGATGATGGGCGTGGCGGCTGGGCGCTTGATTTTCCGGCGGGCATGGCCGGCAGTGGGGCTGTTCGGGCTGCAATTCCTGCTGAATCTCACGTGGACGCCGGTGTTTTTCGGTGCGCAGCAGGTGGGTCTCGCGCTGGCGGTGATTCTCGCGCTCTGGGTTTCCCTGTTGGCGACGATTCTTCTCGCGCGCAAGTGGGACCGTGTTGCGGCGTGGCTGCTGCTGCCGTATCTGGCGTGGGTGAGCTATGCGACGTATTTGAACGCAGGGATTTGGTTTTGAGAATTAAGAATCAAGAATCAAGAATTAAGAATTAGGAATCAGACTGCTGAAGTTTCATGGTGATTGCGTTTTGTAAGCCGTTTGGGGTGCTCTGCCAGTTCACTCCGGATCAGCCGGGGCAGAGGACGCTGGCGGATTTTGGGTTTCCGCCCGGGGTTTATCCGGTGGGGCGGCTGGATATGGATTCGGAGGGATTGCTGCTGTTGAGTGACGAGGCGGGATTTAACAACCGCCTGTTGGACCCGAAGACGGCCCACCCGCGGACCTATCAAGCGCAGGTGGAGGGGATTCCGACTTCGGAGGCGGTGGCAAGATTGCAGCAGGGAGACTTGATTATCCAAAATTACCGAACTCGTCCGTGCCGGGCGCGACTGCTGGAGATGGAGCCGGATTTTCCGCCGCGGGACCCTCCGGTTCGGTTTCGACAGGCGATTCCCACGGCTTGGTTAGAGCTCCAGTTGATCGAGGGGAAAAACCGTCAGGTGCGGCGGATGACGGCTTGCGTGGGGTTTCCCACGCTGCGCTTGGTCCGGGTGGCCATTGGAAAACTCACGGTTGCGGATCTGGAGCCGGGAAAATGGCGGCAGCTCGGGACAGATGAGATCAGCCGGATTTGGCGGAAAGCGTGATCTTGCTAGATGAGTTTTCCGATCATTTCGAGGAAACCCAGAAGCACTGCGCCAGGCTGGAAATTATCAACGACCGCCATGGGATGCAGGACGACATCGCGGGTTGTGATGCCTTGGAAGGATTTCTGTTAAAAGTGAAGCACAATCTAGCAGAAACAGTGCCGGGCGAGGTCCGCGACGCGGCGCTCATTGCCTCGGGAAGGTGTTTGGAGCACTACGAGATCGCCGTTCCGGGGGAGTCGTCCGGCGGGATCAGCGCGTCACGCAGATCGTCAGTCTGGCACTCGTTGCGGCAGAGTGCGTAGAACCCGAAGGCAAGGAGGCCGACGACCACGGCACCGCCAATCAAGGCGGGACTGTGATCCGCCTCCGGCGCGTGGCGCCTGAGCTTGCGCATGCGGGATGCGGCGTAGGCACTGCCCGCGGCGAGTTGGTGCTTCGCCTGGTCAGCGAGGTCGCGGGCCCCGGCCGGGACGGCCTTGGAGGTGGTGTGCTGCAGAAGGTTGCCGATATCTTCCCGCAGATGATGGATATCCTTGCGGACACGGTGCAGCAGGCTCGCGGAGCGGCGATCACTGAAAAGAGGTAGATTCATAATTGGAGGATTTAAAGCCGTCTCTCGCAGGTGGGATACCAAGCGCGGCACCAGTGATCAGGCCCTGATGGGGGAAGGGTGAATGGGGCTTGACCGGAGATCCCGGCAGGGTTTTCACATTGCAGAGAACGGCAACTGTTGCAAAAAGCACGTCGTGGCGGCTTCAGTCACGCGCAGCCTCGACCGCCTCGCGGATCTCCGCCGCCACCTCATCCGGGGTGCCAGCGGTGGAGATGACACGCACGAAAGTCTCGTCCCGGAGCGAGAGGAAAATTTCACGGCAGCGGATGAGGCTGTCGCGTTTCTCGAACTCGTTGGCGGTGTCTCCCCGCACTCCAATCCGCTGGAGCGCGGTGTCCACGTCGAGATCGAGGATGAGCAGCAAGTCCGGCCGCGGCGCAAAGGCCTCGTTTTTCCGCCGGATCTCGGCCGGATCGAATCCGCGTAGGCCTTGGTAAGCCATCGTCGAAAAATAATAGCGGTCGAGAATCACCACCTTCCCCGCGGCAAGGGAGGGCGCGATGAGTTCCTCCACATGCTGGCGGCGGTCTTTGAGGAAATACTCGAGTTCATCCTCGGGCGAGAGTCGCCCGGTCGCGGCGGACTCGCGCAATTTTCTTCCCCAAGGCTGGTCGGTCGGCTCGCGGCTGAGCACCACCTCGCGGCCTTGACTGCGAAACCACTCGCCGAGCCGCGCGGCCTGGGTGGATTTACCGGTGCCGTCGATGCCCTCGATTACGATGAAAAGTCCGCTGGCCATGGTCTCAGAGGTAGCGGGATTGCAAGTGGGCGACGTAATCCGCGGTCGATGGCGCGCTGCCAGTCGCGCGGGTAATGAGTGCGGCGGGATCGAGCGTGGCCCCGTGCGTGTGGATGGTTTTCCTCAGCCAGCCGAGCAGCGGAAGGTAATCCGCGCGGGCCATGGCGGTGGCCACGGACGGGTCTTTACCGGCGGCGGCGAAGAGCTGCGCGGAATTGATGTTTCCCAAGGTGTAGGTGGCGAAATAGCCAAGCCCACCCATCGACCAATGGATGTCCTGCAAGCAGCCGTGGCGGTCGTCGGCGGGCGTGAATCCGAACAACTCGCGGAAGCCCTCGTTCCAAGCGGCGGGGACATCGGCCACGGCGAGGCTGCCGTTGAGCATCCGACGCTCTAGCTCGAAACGCAGCAGGATGTGCAGGTCGTAAGTCGCCTCGTCCGCCTCCACGCGGATCGGTGAGAACGAGGCGCGCCAGAGATAACGCAGAAATTTTTCCAGCGGAAAGCCGTCTAACTGGGGAAAACACTGCTGCGCCGCGGGATACCATTGCTCCCAGAACGCGGGCGAACGGCCGACGTGATTCTCCCACAGCCGCGACTGCGACTCGTGGATGCCCAGCGACACGGAATTCCCCGAGGGCAGCCCGAAGTCCGCCTCTGGCAGGCCTTGCTCGTAGAGCCCGTGGCCCGCCTCGTGCAGCACGCCGAAGAGCGAGGAGGTGAAGTCCGCCTCGTCGTAACGCGTCGTCAGCCGGACATCGCGCGGCCCGAGCGTGGTGCAAAACGGGTGCGTCGTGGTGTCGATCCGCCCCGCCTTGAAATCAAAGCCAATGGCCTCGGCGACCTGCGCGTTGAAACGCTGCTGGGCGGCGACGGGGTAGGGGCCCGGAGGTAAAACGGGAGCGTGGGAGGCCGAGTTTTCTACGGCGCGAGCGGCGATTTCGCGCGCGGCCGGCCGCATGGCGTCGAACAAAGCGGCCACGGCAGCGGTGCTGGTGCCGCGCTCGTAGCCTTCCAGCAGGGCGTCATAGGGCTCGCCGGAGTAGCCCCAGAGATCGGCTTTTTCGCGCGCGATTTCCAGCAGTGTCTCCAGATGGGGCGCGAATTCCGGGTAGTCGGCTTTCTCACGCGCTGCTGCCCACGCGTGTTTGGCGAGCGAGGTGGCGACCGATTCGCGCGCGACGAGCGCGACCGGCAATTTGGTGGCCCGGCCGAACTCGCGGCGCAGCTCACGGAGATTCGCGGTGAGCGTGAAATCCTCGCCGGTGTCTGCTTGCTCGGCGGCTTCCAGCGCGTTTCGCCACGCGTCGGAGGTCGCCATTTCGTGCGCTTGGGACGACAACCAAGCGAGTTGGGCCGCCCGGTGTGCGGTGGCAGCGGGTGGCAGATAGGTTTCCTGATCCCAGCCGAGAACGGCCGCGGACGACTGGATCACGGCAAGCTCCCGCGCCTTTTTAAAAATCAGCATGTGCGATTTCTGGCTGAATTTCCACCCCGCGAAAAGGCGGAAATCTGCGATCAGCGAGAGAAGCGCCGTGCGACGTCGGCGGGCACTTCGTTGAAGTCAACCCCGCCCGGGTGATGGCATCGAGCGCAAACAAAGCAGTAGAACTCGCCGACGGATCATCCGACACTGCGGTCCGCCCGTGAGAAAAATCATCCACATCGACATGGATTGCTTCTACGCCGCCATCGAGGAACGAGAAAATCCTTCGTTGCGCGGCAAGCCCGTTGGCGTGGGTGGCAGCGAGCGCCGCGGCGTGCTGACCACCGCGAATTATGAGGCGCGCAAATACGGCTGCCGCTCCGCAATGCCGGTTTTCAAGGCGCTTGAGCTCTGCCCGCAGCTCCTGCTTGTGCCGGTCCGCTTCGATCTCTACCGCGCCGTCAGCGCCCGGATCCGCGCGATCTTTGGCCGCTTCACCGAGCTCATCGAGCCGCTCTCGCTCGACGAGGCCTACCTCGACGTGAGCCACCTCCAAAGCTCCGGTGCCGCCATCGCCCGCGAGATCCGCGCGCAGATTTTTGAAGAAACCCGGCTCACCGCCTCCGCCGGGATCGCGCCTAACAAGCTCATTGCCAAGGTCGCTTCGGACTGGCACAAGCCCGCCGGCCAGAAGGAGGTCACGGCGGAGGAGGTCCCCGCATTCATCGCCGCCCTGCCGGTCGGCCGCCTGTGGGGCGTCGGGAAAAAAATGCGCGCCAAGCTCGCTGCCCTCGGCATCGAAACCTGCGGGGATCTGCAGGCGCTCGACCAGATCGAACTTTCCCAACGTTTTGGAAAATGGGGGCTCGAGCTCTGGCACCTGAGCCGCGGCATCGACGAGCGCCCGGTCACCCCCGACCGCACTCGCAAGTCGGTGAGCAGCGAGATGACCTTTTCCGAAAACATCCAAGTCCTGCCCGCGCTGATCCCGCCGCTGCGTGGCATGATCGAGGGGCTGGCCGAGGATCTCGCCAAGTCCCATGCGGACCGCGTAATCCGCTCGCTCGTGGTGAAGATGAAATTCGCCGACTTCCACCGCACCACCGCCGAGCGCGCCGGGCATCACCTCGACCCCGCGCTGTTTGAAGAGCTCCTGGCCGAGGCCTGGCGCCGGGGTAACAATCGCGCCGTCCGCCTGCTAGGCGTCGGCGTCCGTTTCGAGGACCCGCGGGAAAACGCACAATTGGAGTTCTTCGAGCGTTGAGGGGCTGTTTTAGCCGCCACATGGTCCGGGGCATCTTGCGGCCTGCCCGGAGCCTCCGCAAAGCTCAAAAGAAGAGAAGCGAAGACAAACCATGGCAATTCCTCCCAAGCCAGAAGCTCCGGGCCAATCATTCTCGCCACTGCGGCGCGGAGACCACTTGAAAAAGTTTCTGAAAACGGGATTGCAATCCCACGGGCAGCATGATGTTTTCTCGCTCGACCCAATGCATGTGCGCGCGTGGCGGAATTGGTAGACGCGCTAGATTCAGGTTCTAGTAGGGGCAACCCTGTTCAGGTTCGAGTCCTGTCGCGCGCACCATCTCATTATCAACGGGTGGATGCTGGTTTCGGGGCGTCCTTGCGCTTCTTCCACGTGTTGAGCGTCTGGCGGCTGGCTACCAAGATGGCCGCGAGTTCAACGTAGGATGCTGCGGTGGTGGGAGCCGCTCCTTGCCGCCTTTTTGCACACGACCCACCAGATTGGCGAAGTCCCGCGATAGCCGTTTTTTTTGGCGATGTCGGGTTACTCGACAAATGGGTTGATGACACGGACGCCCGCATAGCTCTGGCCGTGATTCAAGTCTTCCGAATAGACGGTCTGGCATCCAAGTTCCACGGCGGCTGCGATGATTGCGGAGTCCCAATAGGAAAGCTTGTAGCGGTTCTTGATCTGGAGTGCCG
>JBBEEL010000037.1:0-19391 GCA_040880785.1 Akkermansiaceae bacterium
GCATAACAATGTCGGCAACAACTTCCCCTACACCTTCATGGGTTTTGAGCCCGGCACCACCCGCGACCAAGTCCGCAAATGCATCGCTAACTGGAACAAGGGCGAGAATGGCATCCTCGACCTATCCAAAGCCTATCGCCTCAAGATCGGCACCGGCTGGCTGATCGATCCCTGCATCCTCCACGCACCCGGCTCGCTCTGCACCTACGAACCTCAGTGGGGGTCCGACGTGTTCGGTATGTATCAAAACCTCGTCGAAGGCCGTGAAGTGCCATGGTCTCTTCTTGTCAAGGACATGCCCAAGGACAAGCACCAGGACATCGATTTCATCATCGACCAGCTCGACTGGGACAAAAACGTCGATCCGAATTTCAAGGACAACCATTACCTCGAACCCGTCACCGCCGAAAAGGGCGAGGGTTATCACGACAAATGGATCGTCTATGGAAAAGTCGATAATTTCCAATACTTCACCGCCAAGGAAATCACCGTCGAACCGGGAGCCAGCGTGACCATCAAGGACAATGGCGCTTATTCCCTCATCGTCGTCCAGGGTGAGGGCTCAGCTAACAAGCTACGCCTCAATTGCCCGAAACTCCTCCGTTTCAACGAACTCTCCCACGACGAGTTCTTCTGCACCGAGTCCGCCGCCCGCGAAGGCGTCACCTTCAAAAACACCTCACTCACCGAGCCGCTCGTCGCCCTCCGCTACTTCGGCCCCGAAGTCAACCCCAACGCCCCCGCCATGGGTGCCTACAAACACCAATAACTCTTAACAAATAACCAATAACTTCTAACTTCAAAACCATGAAACTACACAACGCCATGTGGCCCGGCCTAGTCGGCAAGGAGCCCGGAACCGACCACCCACCGATCTCCCTCGAACACATGCTCGAACTCACCGTCGCCGCCGAGGTGGACGGCCGCAAGTTCGACGGTATCGACTATTTCCTCTTCCATCCGCACACCGACCCCGACGCCTCGGAAGCCGACATCCGGAAAATCGCCGACCTCATCGCAAGCCACAATCTCAAGATCGGCTCACTCGTCGCGCCGATCTGGCCGGGCACCGTCGGCGACGCCGCCATGGGCGATGCAGAGGCCCGTGGCAAGTTCGTCCTCGCGGTGGAGAAAGCCTGCCGCATCGCGAAAATCTTCAATGAACACGGCGTCCGCGACTGCGGCGTCATCCGCATCGACTCCGCCAGCGCCGTTGCCGACTGGGCGAAAGATCCTGCCGGAAATACCCGCAGAATCGCGGAAACTTTTCGTGAAGCCGGCAAAGTCGCCGCCCAACACGGCGAGCGCCTCGCCGCCGAGGGCGAAATCTGCTGGGGCGGGCTGCATTCATGGAAGGCCGTGCTCGATACCCTCGAAGCCACCGGCATGCCGGAAACCGTCGGCTTTCAAGCGGACCTCGCCCACACCTATCTCTATCTGCTTGGCTACAACGCACCGGAGGCAGCGCTGCTGCAGGAAGGCTACAGCGAGGAGGAATTCTGGGCCGCCTACACCACCATGACCGACGCCCTCCGCCCCTGGACGATTGATTTCCACGTCGCCCAAAACGACGGCTCGGTCCACGGCACCGGCTCCCACGACAAGACCGGCCGCCACTGCCTGCCAGACGATTCTAACGGAAAGCTTGACATCGCCCGCGCCTCCGCATACTGGCTCAAGGACGCCGCCGACCGCGGCATCAAGCACATCTGTTGGGACGGTTGCATGTTCTCCAACGAGGTCCTCGAAACCCCATCCACCTGGCAACACATCTTGGAAGCCATGATCAAGGTGGACAACGCTTCACGTGTCTAAAAGACGCTGCGCGGTCTAAATGTCTGAAAGTCTGAAAGTCAAAAGTCGAAGAGGAAGAGATACCCAAGCGTCCTCTCTTAGACCTTTAGACCTTTAGACCTTTAGACCTACTTGCATCCTATTCATCTTCAATCGAACAACTCTTAATTTCCCCACCCATCATGAAAAAACCAATCCGCATCGGACTCATCGGCTACGGCTTTATGGGCCGCACGCACTCCAACGCCTACTCACAGCTCGAGCATTTCTTCGATACCGAGCACGTTCCGGTCCGCCAAGCCGTCTGCGGCCGCGATAAGGAAAAAGTCGCCGCCTTCGCCGAAAAATGGGGCTACGCCTCCTACGAGACCGACTGGCGCGAGCTCGTCAAACGCGATGACATCGACGCCATCGACATCTGCACGCCTAACGATTCCCACGCGGAGATCGCCCTCGCCTGCATCGCCAATGGCAAGATGATCCTTTGCGAAAAGCCGCTCGCCCTCAACGGCGAGCAAGGAGAGAAAATGGTCGAAGCCGTGGAGAAGTCCGGATTGCCCAATCTCGTTTGGTATAACTATCGGTTCCTCCCCGCCGTCACCCACGCGAAGAATATCGTGGATGCCGGAGAGCTGGGACGCATCTTCCACTACCGCGCGAATTTCCTCCAAGACTGGACGATCTCCGAAGAACTCCCGCAAGGGGGCGCGGGGCTCTGGCGGCTGGACGCCGCCGCCGCCGGCTCCGGAGTGACCGGGGATCTGCTAGCGCATTGCATCGACACCGCCCGCTGGATCAACGGCAACATCGTTTCCGTGAGTGCGATGACGGAGACCTTCATCAAGGAACGCGTCCACACCGAGACCGGTGAAAAGCAAGCCGTCACCATCGACGACGCCTGCGCATTTCTCGCCCGCTTCGAGAACGGCTCACTCGCGATCTTCGAGTCCACCCGCTACGCCCGCGGCCATAAGGCGCTTTACACCTTCGAGATCAACGGTGAGCACAAGTCGCTCGCATGGGACCTCCACGACCTCAACCGGCTCTCCTATTTCGACCACGGCGTCCCAGGCGACCGCCGCGGCTGGAGCAGCATCCACTGCACCGACAGCGACCAACCGTATTCCGGAAACTGGTGGGTGCCGGGGCTCTGCCTTGGCTATGAACACTCCTTCACCCACGCGCTGGCGGAGTTCTTCAAGTCGCTCGACGACCCGAGCGCGGCCAAAGCCTATCCGGATTTCCGCCACGCCCTTGGCACCCAGTATGTCTGCGACGCCGTGCTGGAATCCGCCAAGACCAAGCAATGGGTGGATGTAAAACAATCCTGATCGCCGCCCGGGAACGCCGAGCCCCAGCTCGGCGAGCCACCCTCCAAACACACACCTCCATTTCCCCATCTCGCGAACGCGGGTTCTGTTGCTGGAATTCAAATCGCCACCGGTCTCCTGCGGGCCGGTGGCTTTTCCTTGGGCAGATCCCCCTTCCGTGAATGCACTCAAGGTCCGCCACTTTGCAAAACGCATGCATTCGCAGCGCCCGTTGTTTGCAAAATGCCCATTGTCCTAACTTAAACGCGGTTTTTCCGCTGCGCCCGTCAGCTCCCCCCCCCCGCGCACCGCCGCGTCCAATCGCCGACCGCCGGGAAAAACATCCCTTCCTCCTCCGCGGCACGGCACCTGCAAAGTGCGCGGCAATGACTTCGGCCTCGCAGCTCTTCCCCCAACTCCCTCATCTTGAAATCGAAAATCTCGAGATCGGAACCCCTTTCCCCCAAGGTGCTACCTGGGACGGCAAAGGGGTAAATTTCTCAATTTTCGCCGAGGCTGCCGAGGCCGTGGAACTTTGCCTGTTCCGCGGCCCCCGGCCACTCGTCGAGCGCCACCGCATCTCATTAACCCACCACACCCAAGGGATTTGGCATTGCTACATTCCGGACCTCAAGCCGGGCCAGATCTATGGCTACCGCATCCACGGGCCCTTCGACCCCATGGCGGGATCCCGCTTCAATCCTAACAAGATCGTAATGGACCCCTACGCCAAAGGAATCGGCCGCCGCCTCACTTGGGACGACTCCCTGTTTGGCTACACCATCGGCCACCCGGATGAGGACCTGGCATTCGACCAGCGTGACAATGCCACCCATGCACCGCTGGCCTGCGTTGTCGATGAAAGCTTCGACTGGGAAGGAGATGAACACTTGAACCGTCCCTGGCAGGACACGGTGATCTATGAAGCGCACGTGCGGGGGATGACCATCAATCATCCCGGAATCCCAAAGGTGCAGCGCGGCACCTACGCCGGGCTGGGTTCTGACGTGATCATCGACCATTTGCTCGCCCTCGGCATCACCGCCATCGAGCTGATGCCCATTCATCATTTCATCCATGATCGGCATCTCATCGAGCAGGGACTATCCAACTACTGGGGCTACAACACGTTGGGATTCTTCATGCCAGAATCTGCCTATTCGAGCGAGCGGGCACCCAAGGCGGTCCTCGCCGAGTTCAAACAGATGGTAAAGAAATTCCACGCGGCAGGCATCGAGGTCATTCTGGACGTGGTTTATAACCACACCGCAGAAGGCAACCACCTCGGCCCCACCCTATCGTTCCGCGGTATTGACAACCGGGCCTATTACCGCCTCGTCGGAGATAACGAGAGATACTACATGGACTACACTGGCTGCGGAAACACCTTGAACATGATGCACCCGAACTCCTTGAGACTGCTCATGGACAGCTTACGCTACTGGGTCACCGAGGTGCACATCGACGGCTTCCGCTTTGACCTCGCCTCAGCCCTTGCCAGAGAGCTTCACGAGGTCAACCAACTGGGGGCTTTTCTCGATACAATCTATCAGGATCCCGTGCTGGCAACCGTCAAGCTCATCGCCGAGCCGTGGGACCTCGGGGAAGGCGGCTATCAGGTCGGCAACTTCCCCGTCAACTGGACGGAGTGGAATGGTATTTACCGCGACGCTGTCAGACGCTTCTGGAAAGGCGAGGATGCCCTCAGCTCAGAGGCGGCCCTCAGGATTATCGGTAGCCCGGATCTCTACGCCTGCAGCCGCCGGAGACCGTCGGCAAGCATCAACTTCATCACCGCACACGACGGCTTCACCCTAAAGGATCTTGTCTCCTATAACCACAAGCATAACGAAGCCAACGGGGATAACAACACAGACGGCAGCAACGACAACCACACTTGGAACTGCGGGGCCGAGGGGAAGACCACCAATCCCGAAGTTCTTGCCCTCAGGGCGCGCCAGCGTCGCAACTTGTTCGCCACCCTCATGCTGTCGCAGGGAGTCCCGATGATCTGCGGGGGGGACGAACTGGGGCGCAGTCAACAAGGGAACAACAACGTCTACTGTCAGGACAACGATTTGGCATGGTATTCATGGAGGCTCGACGAGGAAGATGCCCGTTTTCTGAAATTTGCCCGGCGACTCGTAAACTTGAGGCAACAACACCCGAATTTCAGGCGACACCGCTACACCGAGATAGAGCCGCTTGAGGCCGCCGTTCCAAGCGGCTTGGAGTGGATCCGCATGGACGGCCAAAGAATGGGGGAGGAAGATTGGCAGCATTTCTGGGTCAAATCGCTCGCACTCTATCTCAATGGGGAAGCCAAGGAAATCCATGGCACCCAGGCCAATCCAGTTCCAGATGACGACTTTATCATTCTCTTCAACGCCTACGACGAGGAGGTCAAATTCAGGTTCCCGAAAGATCTGCCCGGCCCGTGGACATGCGTCGTCGATACTTCTACCGAGGAACTCCCGGAACCGCATCAGGAACCCGTGCTTAGATCCACTTTCATGCTGCAAGGCCACTCGCTAGCAGTCTTACGTCATGCACGCTGACCTCGGCTGCACCTATCGAGTCCAGTTATCGGCCAGCTTTGATCTCAACGAAGCGGCGGCCATCACGGATTATCTCGCAGATCTGGGTGTGACGCATATTTATCTGTCTCCCCTATTGCAGGCGGCATCAGGCAGCGACCATGGATACGATGCCACCGATCCAACGCGCGTCAGCAACACCCTGGGCGGAGAGGAAGGTCTCGAAGCCATTTCCAAGGCACTCCGGCAGCAGAGCATGGCCGCAATCATCGATATTGTCCCCAATCACCTCGCCGCCTGTGCCGAAAATCCATGGTGGTGGGACATTCTGCACCACGGAAAAAACAGCGTGTATGCCGATATCTTTGACATCGACTGGAACCCGCCGGACCCGGAACTGAAGAACAAGCTGCTCCTCCCGCTTCTTGGGGATCACCCGGGAAAAGTGCTGGCAAGCGGCGAACTCTGTTTGACGGAGGAAAACGGAATCCCCTTGTTTCGCTATTACGAGGACCGCTTTCCCATCAATGAAGAAGGCAGGGAAATGCTTTCACAGGGCGAAGCGGGGATCGACCCCTTGCTCAAGGTGCAGTTTTACCGCCTCGCCTACTGGAAAATCGGACCGGAACAAATCAATTACCGACGCTTTTTCGATATCCAAACCTTGGCAGGCATCAGAACTGAGGACCCGCAGGTCTTTCTGGCAACTCATGCAAAGCTATTTGAAATCCTCCATTCCGCCCCAATCGATGGACTGAGGATCGACCACCCCGACGGCCTCCGCGACCCCGCCAAATATTTCACCGACCTGAGACAAGCCACCAGCAACCAATGGTTGCTGGTGGAGAAAATTCTTGGGCCTCGAGAGATGCTGCCAAACTCGTGGCCGGTCGATGGCACCACCGGCTATGACTTTCTGCAACGCGTCGGCGGGTTGTTCATCTCATCCAAAGATGAAGCATCCATCTCCGACTTTTACGCCGACTTCACCGGTAATGCAATGCCCTACGGCGCTTTAGTGCGGAGCAAGAAACGCCGCGTTCTTACGCAGGCATTCGCCGCCGACATCCGGCGGTTAGTCGAGCTCCTCAAAACGATTTGTGACCACGTTCCCCTCAAAGTCGACTACTCGCGGCGGCTTCTTCACGAGTTGCTCACCGAGATCCTTGCGAACTTCCCAATCTACCGCACCTACGTCAACCCAGCGCGCGGAGAGATCACCGCCCAAGATCGCGAAGCCATCCATCAGGCATTGGAGTCCACTCGACGCCGTGATCAACCGTTTGAGGAGGATCTTATAAAGACCTTGGAAAACATTCTCACCGCCGCCGGCACCCGCAGGCCCGAAACAGATGACTTCATCGCGCGCTTCCAACAACTCACCGGCCCGGTGATGGCGAAGGGTGTGGAAGACACCACCTTCTATTCTTATAACCGCCTGCTCGCGCTCAACGATGTCGGCTGCGATCCCGCCCGCTTTGGAGTCTCCACTCAGGAATTCCACCAAGCCTGTCTGGTGGCACAGCGCGAGTGGCCGCGGGGGATGCTCACCACCTCCACCCATGACACCAAGCGCAGCGAGGACGTGAGGGCGCGCATCGCCCTCCTCTCGGAAATTCCCGCGCAATGGGCTGAGCAGGTCAGGCGTTGGTCCTCGCACAACCATTCCGCATGGCATGGCCGCGAGCCGGACCGGAACGCGGAATATTTTTTCTATCAAACATTGGTCGGTGCATGGCCGATCGAATCCAAACGGATGGAACTCCACATGCAAAAAGCCTGCCGCGAGGCGAAGGATTATACCTCGTGGACGGCACCCGACGAAGCCTATGAGGCGAAAATCAAGGAATTCACCCACAGCGTCCTCGCGGATGCCTCTTTCATTAAATTGCTTCAATCGTTCGTAGCCCCTTTGGTCCCCCTGGGATGGGTGAACTCACTGGCGCAAACGTTACTCAAACTCACAACACCCGGCGTTCCCGATATCTATCAGGGATGCGAGATTTGGGATAATAGTCTGGTGGATCCAGATAACCGGCGCCCGGTGAATTATCAAATCCGCCGCAAGATGCTCGAAACCCTGCGCTCAGGCATGGGCGTGGCGGAAGTCATGGCCCGCGCCGATGAGGGATTTCCCAAACTCCACACCATCCACACAAGCCTTGCGGTACGCAGGCGCTTGCCTGCCGCGTTCGCCGCCGGACCGCAGGGTGCCTACCGTCCTTTGCTCGTGGGGGGCAGGAAACTCGCTCATGTGGTCGCCTTTTGTCGCGGTCAATCGATCGCTGTCATCGTCCCGCGCTTGATTCACACCGTGGCGGGCGATTGGGGTGACACGACCATCGACCTCGGCGAGGGTGACTGGCTTAGCGAATTCGACCTCACGGCGAAACAAGGCGTCGTCAAGGCGGCGGAGCTTTTCAGGCACTTTCCAATCGCCCTGCTAACCCGCAGTGATCCATGACTTCCACCAAACAAGTTCCTGAAGTGTGGGCTCCCTTAGCCAAGCAAATCGAGCTGCTTGCTAATGAAAAGCGGGAACCCATGACACGCGTGCCCGAACGTGAGGGCTGGTGGCGTGGAGGCATACCTTTACCCGAAGGTGTGCGTTATGCCTTTTTTATTGATGGAGAAGGACCCTTTCCTGACCCGCGGTCGCCGTCGCAGCCGGAGGGTGTCCACGGGCATTCCTGCACGGTGGACCATGGGCAATTTGACTGGACCGATGCCGCCTGGACTCCGCCCGAGTGGAGTCGGGCCGTGATCTATGAGCTGCACCTTGGCACCTTCTCGCCGGCGGGAACATTCACCGGCGCGATTCCCTATCTCGAAGCCCTCGTCCAGCTCGGCATCACTCATCTGGAGCTGATGCCGGTGTGCGAGTTTCCCGGCGACAGGGGATGGGGCTATGATGGCACCTCACTCTACGCCCCACACCATGCATACGGTGGAGTGGCCGGACTCAAGGCACTGATCAACCAGTGTCACTCCCTCGGCCTCGCGGTGCTCATCGATGTGGTCTACAACCATTTGGGGCCCGATGGGAACTATCTCCCAAAGTTCGGGCCTTATTTCTCCAACAGCCACATGACCCCTTGGGGCGAGGGTCCCAACCTCGACGGCGAACACAGCCCGGAGGTGCGGCGTTTTTTCATCGAAAACGCCCTGATGTGGTTGCGTGACTATCATGCGGATGGATTGCGCCTCGATGCCATCGACAAAATTGCGGATGACTCGCCCAAACATTTCCTTGCCGAGCTTAAGGAATCCGTCGGGCAACTGGAGATTGCCACCGGAAAGCGCCGGGTGCTCATTGCGGAGTCCGCCTCAAACGATCCGATCTATGTCATTCCCATTCATCGCGGCGGCTACGGAATGGATGCGCAGTGGAATGATGACTTCCATCACGCGCTAAGGACCGCCTTCACCCATGAAACCGAAAACTATTATATGGATTACGGGCGGCTGGAAGACTTGGCGAAGGCATTTCGCCAAGGCTTTGTCTATGACGGTGGTTACTCGAAGTTCCGCAGAAAAAACCATGGAACCTCCCCGATCGGGTTACCGGCCACCACTTTTCTTGCCTACTTGCAAACCCACGACCAAGTGGGAAACCGCGCTCAGGGCGACCGTTTTCATCACCACCATGAGGTGAGCTTGATCCACCAACAAATAGGAGCGGCTCTTGTCCTCTTGTCTCCCTACATCCCGATGATCTTTATGGGTGAGGAATGGGCCGCTAGCACTCCGTTTCTCTATTTCACCAATCACCACGACGAGACCCTCGGCAAGACGGTCAGTGAAGGCCGCCGGCGGGAATTCGGCGGCAGCCAGTGGGCTGGCGAGGTCCCCGATCCACAGGACCGCCAGACCTTTGAGCGGACCAAATTAAAATGGGAAGAACGAAATGAATCGCCCCACCGCGAGATGCTTGATTGGTATCGAACTTTGCTCCAGCTGCGACGGACGATTTCCGACTTCCACGCAGGCAATTCGAGCACGATGGAAGTCGTCGCCGATGAACATAAGCGTTGGCTTAGGATCCGCAGAGGCCGGCATTGGATCGCCGCGTCCTTAGCTGCTGTTGGATCCACCGTTGAAATCCCGCTGGCCAGCCCGCCGGCTGAATCCATGTTGCTTTGCGCTGGCGACCATTTTATCAAATCGACCTCTCTATGCTTCGACGGGCCCGGTCTTGTTCTCTTCCGGTCCAGCTAAACCCCCGGCTGCGCCGCGGATCGGGGGCATGTTGAGGTCGATTCAATGCTTTCGGTGCTGCCTCATATGCGGCTGCCGCCTCGCATCACCTTGACCCGCAAGCGCGGGTCTTTGCGGCACGACCTGGGTCATCGTGGCAGCACCGATCAGCAGCAGGCCCACAATCAAGTGAGGTGCCCACACCAGCGTTGCAAATCCAAAGATCCATGGTGACGCTGCGAGAAAGATACCCGCGATGATGTCAATCCTCAGATGGGTGCGCATTGACAATAACCCAACCAGACCTAACTCATAGTTGGTGACAAGGGAATAGGCAATCACTGCGGCCCCCAGAAGAACGGGCGTCCATGTCTCCGCTCCTCCAGCCGCAAAGTTGAAAATCCACGGGGCCGCGATCAAGGCGACTCCCAGCAGATAATCGAGAATACCGTGTGCGCGTGTAGTGATCATATTCGTGATGGTTGTTGGTTTCCGGCCCTGACAGTCATGAGCCATTGATACCTCTGCAATCCACGCGCCGAGCCAATCCCGGACCTTGGTGATCCACCAAGGTGCCAGTGGCTCAGACGATTGGACGCATGTCCCGCCACGGAGATTGCGAGATCTTGCAGACGCATCACAAAATTCTGGTGCATTATGCAGAAATCCCACTGCATTTTGTCCTCCGTGCCCGCTGAAATCATCTGCTTACGGCAGACATTGACTCCAAAGATCCTCCCATGGGAGGCCAAGTGCAGCGGCCCACGCTTTAAACGCCTTGACCGGGGGAATCACCCCTTCCTGTTCCGCCCGCTCGATCACCCGGGGATCCAAGTTGCCCAACCGAGCCGTCGACTTGCGGCTAAGCCCCTTCCTCATCCGGAGCTTTTTCAAATGAAGAATGACACGATCCAAGTAGAGCGGGTCAGAAAATCCCAGCCCCCCGCACACGTGGCGCTCTTCGGTGGCAGGAAACGGGACAATCCGTCGGTCTGATGGTTTCGGTATCAAGACCGGAGCAGTGGTGGCTCGCAAAGGCAGCTTCAATCGCATGACGAAAAGGCTATCACATCGTTTTCGATGGGTCGATAGGCAGCCTGCCCCACCGTGCCCTAGATGAATCCGCTAGCAGGAACCTCCTTCAACCCTCAATCCGTGTCACCCCACTCGATGATCAACATCGGGGCGACCGGATATCTCCCACAATCATAGTCATAAACCGTCAAGCCACCGCAGGGGGCTTTTGTTACCGATGCCCGGAGCCTCAGTTTCCCATCGACCGCAGCCCGCTTCGCAAGTGCCTGAAGCGGCTCGTTCTCGATGAACTGGTGGAGGAGGTAACCATAGGCCCCGCGTCCGCCACGGAGGTAACTGAGCGCGCCCCGGGTGTCGTGCGGATGGTCAGGAAGGAGGGTTTGCAAGACCGGCAAGCCATTCACCGAAAGGACGAAGTTGCTGGCGTATTGATGGCTATCCGTTTGGGGTGTGTCGCCACGCCGCGAAGAAGCCTCCATCAACAGGCCGATCCGACGGGCGCTTGAGAGCCTGAAAATCGCCTCATCGGAAAAAACCCACTCGAAGAATCCGCTGCCCGTGCCGTGGCACAACCCATGATGGGCCGCATCGGCCCGCGACCCAGTGCCACCAGTCCACTCAGCCACACTCCATTCATGCACCCTGCGGCGCAAAATCAAACGACTACCCATGTCCTCGCGCTCTGGTGGCGGCGAAGCGCAAACAAAATGCTGGACGAAGTTCGACGCAATGGTGGAGCCGTCCGGAGCCAGCGCTGCTACCGAAAGTGTGCAAAGCATCGGCACCTTCGGCAACTCCCATGCCAGCAGCCCTGCCCGCTCCACCCGGTGGTGCCTGAACGGAATCCGGCAATGACCCCGCTCCAGTGCTGAGTGCCATTGCCCCATCATGTCGATGCCTGAATACATCCAGTGGAAGGTGACACCGTCGCGCCGCCGCCGCGAAAAGTGGGATGCGAGCACCTCGACCTCGATCGCCGCCCCGGGCTCCACCCTCGATACCGGAGGCGCGTTGATTGGCAGAACATCGCCTCGATTGATAATCGATGGGTCGTAGCCGAAATCCTTGGGCGTCCGGTCGTAGTTCATGAGCCCGTTATATTCCCACTCCACATCCATCAGCTGGGTGTAGATATAGGCAGATAGCTCACCATGGCAGCGCAATTCATTGGTAAGGAATTTGAAGCTCCAACTGACATCCCGGTCACCGTCAAGCGCCCCCACCCCACCATACTCGCTATTGATAAGAGGCACGTTTCTTTGGGCATAGCCATCAATGTAGTTGAAGGTGGAACCATGGTAAGTCTTGGAAACCACCTCCTCAATATGGACCTTCGCCTTTTCATAATCATCAATGTAGAAATGCCACGAATTCACGTCCGTATCGACGTGCCCGTAAGAGGCAAGGTGTTCCCAAACGACCACGCTCATGTCCTCGATCAGGCGCGTCGTGTCCAGAGTCTTCGCCAAATTCCACATCTCATGCACCCATTGAAACGACGGTGAATTCGCGATCTTTTCCCCTTCCTTCTGAATCAGATGCAGGGGCATGTCAGGGGTAATGATCTTCATCAACTCACTCTGTCCACCAAAGCCCCAGGTTTCGTTAAAAATGCACCAAGAGATAATCGAGGGATGATTAAAGTCCCGTCTGATTCCCTCTCGCATCATCTCCTCGAATCTCCGGCGGCCCGTGGGCGTGTCTCCGCCCTCACCGAAATTTGGGAAATCCTGCATCACAAGGATTCCGAGAGTATCCGCGTAATAGAGCAATAGAGGATCGTCTAGCTTGATATGAATCCTGAGAAAATCAAAACCCATCTCCTTGGCATAGGCGATGTCGTTTCTCAAGGTCGAACAATTCCCTGCGGTGTAAACTCCGTCTGGATAATAAGATTGGTATAGAGCGCCTCGGAGATAGATTGGCTTATTGTTCAGGCTAAGCATTGCCGGTGCGTCATCCGCAGGCTCAGTGCCGATCTTCCGCATGCCAAAATAGCCGCGGACCTCATCGAGAATCGCTCCGGTTTCCTCACGAAGCCGGAAAACCACGCGGTAAAGCTGCGGGTCACCGGGATCCCATAGGGACACGGGAAAGATTTCCGCATCACCCGTGGCGGTCTCTCCCGACCAGTGGTCCAAACTGACGCTAAACGCGGGGCTTCCGGGTGGGATGACCTTGACGGTGATCCGCATCGCCTCCCGAACGCCTTCACAGCTAACCTCGAAGGAGACATGCCCGCGGTCAATGTCCGGGAAGAACCGGAACGATCTGATATAACTCGCTCCACGTGGCTCAATAAATACCGTCTGCCAAATACCGCTCGTCGAGGTATACCACCCCCACTGCTTGCCTACCGGTTGCTCTCGATGGTCCATCGGATCTTCCACGCGGAGGACCAGTGTCCCGTGGCGCTTGCCATGGTCGTCTGGCTCGGAAAGGGCGTCGGTCAGGTCGAATGAAAATGGCACGTAACCGCCTTCGTGACTTCCCACATGGACCCCATTGCACCAGCAATCGGTAAAAAAATCCGCAGCACCGATGTTGAGAATCACCCTCTTTCCACGCCACGCCCCGGCGATTGGCACATCGATTTCCCGGCGATACCATCCCACCTCGTAACGCTTGGCGCTCCGGTGGCTTTGTTTTGTCACTTCGTAAGGAGATAAATATACGCGAGTGGAATAATAGTTATCATTGCCAGCGGCATCACCTTCGCCCCATGCGGCGAGCGATTCCCAGCAAAACGGGACGATGATTTGGCCACTCCAATCCGCGCAAGCGGGGGCCGGCCAGTTTTGCTCGACACCTTGCCGCAGCAGGTCGAACCGGAATTGCCACGGGCCATTCAGGTTGAGCCAGTCAACACCTTCGATTCTCCCGCGCTGATGGTCGGGCCTCGGGTATTCCGGACGCGGTATGATGTTGTCATGAAACATATCTTGATCGCGGTCTTTAGACCAAGGCCATGGCTTCGGCCCGCTTGACCCCGCAGAGTTTGGAGAAGGTGGTGAGTGCCTGTGCCACCACCTGGTCCATGTTGTAGTACCGATAAGTTGCAAGGCGGCCCACGAAGTGGACATCCGGAACTGCCTCGGCCAGTGCCTGGTATTTTCGGTAAAGAGCGGCGTTCGCAGGCCGGGGGATCGGGTAATACGGATCGCCCTCAGCCTTGGGATACTCGCGCACAACACTCGTGAGCGGATGTTCTTGGCCGGTGATATATTTAAATTCGGTGATCCGAGTGTATGCGTAGTCGTTGGGATAGTTCACGACCGGCGCGGGTTGATAGACCGGGCGATGGTGTGTCTCGTGAGCGAATTCAAGCGAACGGTAGGGCAGCTTGCCAAAGCGATGGTCGAAGTATTCGTCCACCGGACCGGTGAACACCAGTTTCTTGAATTTGATGTGATCGCGGATCTCCCGATAACCGGTGTTCAGCATCACTTTGATGTTTTTATGATCCAGCATGTTTTCAAACAAGTGGGTGTAGCCGCGCGCCGGCATGGCCTGATAGCTGTCGGTGAAATAGCGGTCGTCGCGGTTGAACCTGACGGGAACCCGCGCGGTCACCTGGGCATCGAGCTCGGACGGGTCCAGTCCCCACTGCTTGCGGGTGTAGCCGCGGAAGAATTTCTCGTAAAGGTCGCGGCCCATCCCGTTGATCACAACATCCTCGGAAGTCACGAGCGGGTGGCGGGGCTCCGCAACACTGGCGAGAAAGTCCTTCATTCCTTGGGAGTCGAGGTCCATGTTATAAAGCTCATTGACCGTATCGAGATTCACGGGAATGGAAACCAGTCGCCCGTCCACACAGGCCTTGACCCGGTGCTGGTATTGCCGCCAAGCGGTGAAGCGCGAGAGATAGTCAAATACCTCCGCGGAGTTGGTATGGAAAATGTGTGGCCCATAGCGGTGGATCAGGATGCCATATTCGTTGTAGCAATCATATGCGTTTCCCGCGATATGTTGCCTCTGGTCCACAATCAGAACCTTTTTGTTCATTCCTCTCGCAAGCCGTTCGGCGAGGACACTGCCGGCAAAGCCGGCTCCGACGACGAGGTAATCAAACATACAATGAGGGCGTGGAAGTTGTGGTGTGGGTTGGCGAGGCATCGACAAGCTCGTTGCGAGCCGGAAGGCGGGAGACCAGGACGTCGTGAATGTGACCGTCCATCTTGGAGACGATCACCTCCCAGGTATTAGCGGATGCCAGCCTCAGCCCGTTTCGGATGCGGGCCGTGGAAGGGGATGCGACTTCCCTGCGGCAGAGGGAGATGAAGTCCTCGGAGTCACGGGCAATCCGGCAGACGGTGCTGAAGTTGGACCTCACTTCGTCGAGGGCGGTGGCGACAACCGCTTTTCCGGCCGCCATGTATTCGAGGGCTTTGGTCGGATTGATATACTCGGTGGCGGCGTTCAGCGCGAACGGCATCATGCATAGATCCATGCCCTTGGTTAGGGAGGGCAATTCCGCATAACTTCGAGCTCCTAGCCAATGCAGATTGGCGCGACGGGGAATGGCGGCGGGATCAATTTTGGCGAAGGGGCCCACCATGACAATGCTCCATGCCGGCTCGGCGTCAGCCAGCAACGCAAGCAGCTCATAATCAATCCGCTCGTCGATCACACCAAAGTATCCAAGCACCGGACCCGGCAGCGAGTCGATGTCCGGGTGGATCGGCAGGCCGGGATCCATCGCCCGGCCGAAATGCCGACAATCAACCCCCGTTCCATAAAAGTGGGTATTGCCATTGGTTGGCAAGCGCTTGTCCCGCATTTTCCGGCCACCGCAGAAGATGACATCCGCCATACGGGTGAGTTCCTGCTCGCGCTCGATCAACTCCGGTGCGGCCCCCGAGAACTGAGAGAGTTCATCCATGCAGTCATAAACAATCATGCTTTCCCCAAGTTGACCGGCGAATGCCTTGACCGCCATCGGATCATTGATCCACAGGATCGCATTTTCAAACAATCCTTTGGCATGACTGAGGACCTGTTGAAGCATGCGACGGCGTTCCAGATCAATGAAGTTGCCATCGTGCCAACGGTGCGCGGGCAGATGCATTTCCAAGATGGTGATATTCGGGTGGTCCTCGACATTTCGTGAATGCACAACCGACTCCGCTACCTCGCTGCGGTGGGTTTCGACGAAGAGCATGGGATGAGTCGCAGCAAGCCGCGAGAGAAATTGCTGAGGCCGTTGCCAGACCCAGTTCCAGCTGAGATGGCAGATTGCAATGATCGGCGTGACTTTCGCAATGGTGTGAAAGCGTGGTTGTGTCAGGCGGCCTGTCACGGCCGCCCGTGAGAAGCGAGGGTCTGAGGCACGCACGGTGGGGGAGAGAATGAGGGGGGATAATTGACCGGTCGGGGGGTGGGGGGATGACATATCAGGATAAGTGGATTATTAAATAAAAGTAACTGCAAGTCCGCCTCTTTCCGCGCGGCGGATTTTGTTTGAGGTGAGGCATGATGCGATCCTCTAGCGGATCCCATGCCAGCGGAAGATGAAGCGCGTGTCGCAGGAACCCATGGGAATGCATGATAAAATAAACTATCTGAGAGATGCAATTTGCATTCAATTGGAAGGGCGGAGTGCAAAATTCAGGCTCTCCCCTGCCCTGCGCTGCGGAGCTCAGGTATGGGTGACAGTCAGTGCCAGCCTGTCGCGCTCGAGGAGCCAATTGTTGATCGTCGCGCCCGCCTTGAGCCCCTCGGCGGCTGCGATGATCGCCATTTGAATGCCTTTGGATGCGTTCCCGGCGATAAAGAGCCCCTGCTGTCCCGTCGTTCCGTCTGAATTGGAGTCGATCACACAGCCTGTGTCATCCACCTCGCAGCCGAGGCGCTCAGCCAGCGGGCTGCGCTGCACCTGCTGTGGCGAGAAAAACAAGGCATCGCAAGGGTGGAGACCTCCCCGCGTCCGCACGCCGGAAAGCAGGCTCCCCTGCCCATCCAGCGCGACGGGCCGGTCCTCCACCAGCCGCACCCCGGCGGCTTGCAAGCGTTCCAGCGAAAGCGGTTCGGACACCTTGGTGCCCTGCGTAAAAAGCGTCACCTGCGGACTCCAGAGCACCAACTCCAGCGCCAGTTCGATCGCCGCCGCGTCCGAGCCGAGCACACCAATCCGCTGCCCGCGATGTTCCCAGGCATCGCAATACGGACAATGATGAAGCGTCTTGCCATAGAATTGCTCCACCCCTGGAATCTCTGGCAGGCGGTCCACGAGGCCGGTCGCGAGAAGCACCGCCCGCGCGGTGTAAGTTTCGTTTTCGCAGGACATGGTAAATTTGTTAGCATCCCGCGTCACCTCGCTCACGCGGCCCCGAATCTGGCACACTGTCTCGTAAGGGTTAAGTTGACTGCGCGCGAGTTCGAGGAAATCGTCGGGCGGGATGCCATCGTGGCCGAGATACCCGTGCATGGCGCGCGACGCCGCGTTGCGAGGTTGGCGCGCGTCGCACAGCACCACACGCCTGAGACAGCGGCCCAGTAGGAGCGCCGCACTCAGCCCGGCGGGGCCGCCGCCGACAATCAATACATCATGGCAGTCACGATTTCTCATAAATGCGGCGGTTGGACAAAGGATATGATACCCGAAGCCACCGCTTTGTCGAACGGCTCGCGGCAAAATCGCGCGGAGCTATTTCAACCCCAGCAGGGCGAATTCCTTGTGGTGCACGCTGAGTTGTTGCAAGCGGATCGTTCTGAAACCCAGGTCCGCGAGGCTGCGGAGCCAGTCCGGCTTGTCGCGGATTTGCAGCGGATCGGTGAGTTTTAAGGTGATGAGCACTCCGCGAATACCCGGCGCCATTTTGCAAAACCGGGCGCATTCCTTGAGCACCACTGCCGGTGACTGGTTCATGTCTGACATGAACCAGGTGACGCCTTGGCCGAGGTCGCGCCTGCTGGCCAGCGCCGCCGGTCTCCTGCAGTGAAAAAACCACGGCCGGCCGGCCGGAGCGGCTTGGCGCTCGACAATGGCAGAGGCGAGAACCACATCCGCCATCTTCGCAGGATCCACGCCGATCACCGGGATGCCGCGTTGCAACAGCGCGAGCACCACGCCGCCCGGCGCGCATCCGAGTTCCACCACGATGTCGGCGGGTGAAAGCTTTAAATCAAAAAACCGCAGCGCTTCCTCGAGTTTCAACCAGGCCCGCGACGGGGAATCCGCAGGCATGGCGATGCCGGCATCCCCGGCGGGATCCGGACTGAGCCACGGCCCGTGCCGGTGCAGCCCGGCCCAAAACTCCGCCGGCCCCAGTTCGACGACCGTGCCGATGAGCGCACCGTGCTCCGGCCTCGCCGGCAACGGCCCCCCGTGGACGCCGCGCATTTGGCGCGTTTCATAGACCGCGTGATGGACATGCGTCGACCCGGCGTCCATCACCCGTGCGACTGCCTCATCTTGGCTGGCAGACTTGCCGAGCGATAGACAAAGCCTCCGCGCGCAGGCGAGCCGGACATCCAGCGCGGCCAGAGATCCCGGTGAATCCAGTTTCAAAGTGACGAAGCCGCGGCGCTGGTAGCTCGGCTTCCATGGAAGTTGCTCCATTTCCACCTCCAGTTTCAAGGCATTCTCCGAGCCCGGATTGCTTAGCGCAAAAATGAAATCTGATTGGATGGGGATCATGCTTTCTGGCGGAGAAAATTATACGATCCGAAACCACACGGAAAAAACGCGGTGCGGGTGATCATGCGGAGGAGAGCGTAGGGAAATCCTGCCGTATAACCAAGCCCGACTTGCCCTGCACGCGGAAATTGCCGAGCTTTCACTTCCCGCGGCACAGCTCCCACAAATGCGCCATGGTGTCGCAGTTTGCACGTTCGCGGATTGCCGAGGCACCTGATGTGCCTTTGTTTTTTACTGATTGCCAGTCGCTTTGGATACGGCCGCACAATCTTGCATGGATCTTGCAAGATACGGGTTGAAACTCCAAACCAACATGAACCTACTGCAAAGATACCAACCTGCCCTGTCATGGGCAAACGAGTTCGACCGGTTCCTCAACAGGAGCCTCTTCAATCCCACCTCTCAGGTCGGCCCGCACGAAGCATTTCATGAGACCGACGACTCGTGGATCCTGCGGCTGGACCTGCCCGGATTCAATAAGGAGGAAGTGAAGATGGAAGTGACGAACCGCAACCTCCAGCTCACTGCGGAAACACCGGATGACAGGCCCTTCGGCGGCAAGTTGGAGCGACAATGGATGCTCGGCGACGGCATCGACACCAACGGTATCACCGCCCATATGGAAAACGGAGTGCTGGAACTGGTGCTGCCAAAAAAGCCGGAAGAACACCCCGAGCCGACAACCATCGAGGTAAAGTGAACCACTAACAAACAACTCCCATGAACATCTCCGAACAAGGGCAACAGCAAGTCGCAGAGCAAGAATCGAAAGAATTTCAGGATCCGCAAGACACGCAGCTCGCGCAGGAATTCAAAGAGGAGGAAGCCATTCAGCGGCCGCTCTTCCAAAGCCGTGAAGATGAAGACGGCGCGACTTTG
>JBBEEL010000037.1:19401-37131 GCA_040880785.1 Akkermansiaceae bacterium
TTTGAATGTCGCGCTGCCGGGTGTGAAGAAAGAGGATCTCAAACTCACCTTCCATCAGGCGGCGTTGAAGATCGAGGCGACCCGCAGTGACGAAGTGCCGGAAGGCTGGAAGACCCACCGCGACACCGGCACCAAGCGCTACGCGCTCGACGTCCGCCTGACACCGGTCTTCGACGGCACCAAAGCCACCGCCAAACTGGAATCCGGAATCCTCACCCTCCAGATCCCGCTCCGCGAGGAAGCCAAGCCGCGGGAAATCGAGGTGATCTAAATGAATAACACCAGCCACCGGACTCACGGCGTGCGCGCTGCGAGTCCGGTGAACGTGGTTGCGGCACGCGGCAACTGATAGCGTGCTAACGCATCTGGCGGTCGAGGAAGTCCACCGCGGCGTCCACCGCGCCGCCAGGCATCAGGAAGCCCGCCACGTGGCTGCGGCCTTGCAGCCAGTATGACTCGTGGGGGACGCCATTCGCCTCAAGTGCATTGATCATCGCCAACGCGTGGTCCGGTGGGACCAGCTCGTCTGCCGTGGAGTGATAGAGAAACATGGGCGGGCTGTTGCGGGTGACATAATTCACGGGTGACGCTGCATGAAACCGCAGGGGGATTTCCCGCAGGCTGCCACCCAGGAACTGGGGAACGAGCTCTCCTCCGGAATAGAGAGTGAGGTCGCTCGGTGCCGCGCCGGCGATGATCGCCGTGATGCGCGCGTCCTCCGGCCCCTCGATCAGACCTGTTAGAGCCGCTAAATAACCGCCTGCGGAATAGCCGAAGGTGGCGATGCGAGACGGGTCGATCCCGTAATCCGCAGCGTTGGCGCGCATCCACATCACCGCCTGCTGGAGATCTTCCAGCGGTGCTGGATAGATATATTCCGGGGCGAGGCGGTAAGTGACATTGAGGACCACGTAGCCGCGTTTGACAAGCTTCCGGGCGATGGAGTTCATCTGCCAGCGCCCGTCCTTGCCGGTCCAGCCACCGCCGTGGGCGAGCAGCACCGCCGGCGCAGGCGGCCCGGCAGGCCTCGGCAGGTAGAGGTCGCCCGGCACCGCTTGCGGCCAGTCTGCCGGGGTGTAAATGACGTTGCGGATCACCGTGTGGTCGCTCTTCACCGCCGTGGTCTGGCGGAGATCTTTTTTGCCGAGCGAGGGCACGCACGCAGCAAGGGCCAAAAAAGCCGAAGCAGACAGGAAAGACGAAAATGAACAACGCGACATGATAGACAGTTTTGGCGCGAAAAACCAAAATGCAAACATCAAGGCGCGCGGGCGACAAAACCCGTTCATTCTTCTCCTTGCCGAAGAATTCCGGCGCTCGCCACGCCGGGTGCTGGCACGGCGACTGCTCTACTAACAACGACACCCACTTTACCAAACATGAACATCACAGAACACCACGCCCCGTATCCGGATCTTTCCTGCGTGCCGTCCGAGTTGTCCTTCGAGGACAGTTGGGACGTTGCCGCTGTATCGGACATCATCCGCTCCAAGTGCGAGTATGGAGAAACTCCCGCCTTCCTTTTTCTCGGGAAAAAAGAAGCGCTTCTGCTCCGGGACCACCTCGCAAGCGTCTTCGGACAAGAATCGGTCGTGACCCTGCACGACACCTACTACATGGGTCTCGAAGTCATCACCATCGACTGCAAGAGTTTTCTGAGCACAGGCGGCCGCAAGGCGATCAGAACTCTCCAAGACCCGATGTCGCGCCGGCCTGCTTGGCGTGACCGGGAAACCAAGACGCTCTGGCAATTCCGTATCTGAACGCTTTTTGCGACACCCGCTTTTCACCGAGATTTCGCAAAAAGAAGCTTTCTCGGACCCGGTTTAGGGGTTCGCCAGTCCTCGCGGTGTTCATCGTCCTCAGGCCGCGGTGACTGGCGGCCCGGTGATTCGTGTTGGCGGCCCATTCCGCCTTGCGCTCGCGACCCGGTGGCCTAGCATCCGGCGCTTTCCCAAGCTCTGCTGCTTATTGCTCCCATGAACCGCATTTTCGTCGAAAAAAAGGCCGGACACCGCGCCGAGGCCCGCCACCTGTTGCACGATCTTCACGAGGCGCTCATCCTGCCGGCCTTAGCGGATCTACGCATCGTCCAACGTTATGATGTCGATGGACTTACCGACGCCGAGTTCGACAATGCCGTCCGTCTCATTCTGTCCGAGCCACAAGTCGACACCACTTCCCCCACCCTCTCGGTGGCGGAAAATGAAACCGCCTTCGCCGTCGAGTTTCTCCCCGGCCAATTCGACCAGCGCGCCGACTCCGCCGCGCAGTGCATCCAGATTTTGACGGAAAAAGACCGCCCGCTCGTCGCCGCCGCCAAGGTAATCCTTCTCCGCGGCGCGCTCACCGCCGCCGAGCTGCAGAGCGTGAAGTCCTACGTCATCAACTCGGTCGATTCCCACGAGGCTTCAATGGACATCCCGGAATCGCTCGCCCCCGTCACCCATGAGCCCGAGGATGTGGCGATTTTGGCCGGTTTCGCCTCGCAGGATCCCGCCACTCTCCGTTCAGAGCTCGGGCTTGCCATGTCCGCCGAGGACGTCGCGCTCTGCCAGACTTATTTTCGCGACGAGGAAGAGCGCGAACCCACGCTGACGGAAATCCGGATGCTCGACACCTACTGGTCCGACCACTGCCGCCACACCACGTTTCTCACCGCCATCGACGAGGTCACCTTCGGCGAAGGCACCGAGCCCGTCCAACGCGCGTGGCAAACCTACCTTGCCATCCGCGAACAACTCGCCCGGACCGAAAAACCCATCACGCTGATGGACATCGCGCTCATCGGCATGCGCGAGCTCCGCGCCTCTGGGGAACTCGATAACCTGGAGGTTTCCGAGGAAGTGAACGCTGCCTCCATCGTCGTGCCCGTTTCCATCGACGGGCTCACGGAAGAAGAGTGGCTCGTGATGTTCAAGAACGAGACGCACAACCACCCCACCGAGATCGAGCCCTTCGGTGGTGCCGCCACCTGCCTCGGCGGCTGCATCCGCGATCCCCTTTCCGGCCGTTCCTACGTCTATCAGGCGATGCGCGTCACCGGTGCGGCCGATCCCCGCACGCCGTTTTCCGAAACCCTGCCCGGCAAGCTCCCGCAGAAAAAAATCTGTCAGGTCGCCGCCCGCGGTTACTCATCCTACGGCAATCAGATCGGCCTCGCCACCGGCCAGGTCGCAGAGGTCTATCACCCGGGTTACGTGGCGAAGCGCCTGGAAATCGGCGCGGTCGTCTCCGCCGTTCCGCGCTCCCACGTCTTCCGCGGCAGCCCCTCGCCGGGCGATGTCATCCTGCTCATCGGCGGTCGCACCGGTCGCGACGGGGTGGGCGGTGCCACCGGATCGTCAAAGGAACACACCGACACCGCCCTGGAAAATTCGGCCGAAGTCCAGAAGGGCGACGCCCCAACCGAGCGCAAAATCCAGCGCCTGTTCCGCAACCCGGAACTCACCCGGAAAATCAAAATTTGCAATGATTTCGGCGCCGGCGGCATCTCCGTCGCCATCGGCGAAATCGCGCCGTCGTTGGTGATCGACCTCGACCGCGTGGCCAAGAAATACGATGGCCTCGACGGCACCGAACTCGCCATTTCCGAGTCCCAGGAACGCATGGCCATCTGTGTGGACGCCTCGGAAATCGAGTGGTTCATCGCCAAGGCCGACAAGGAAAACCTCGAGTGCCGCCACGTCGCGGACGTCACCGACAGCGGCCGCCTCGTGATGAAATGGCGTGGCAAAACCATCGTCGATCTCTCCCGTGCCTTCCTCGACACCAACGGCGTCCAGCAAAGCGCGAAGATCCATGTCGGAGCAATTTCCACCCGCCCGGAGTCACCGCAAAAGCCACTGGTCGACACCCTCTCCGACCTCAACGTCTGCTCGCAAAAAGGCCTCGGCGAGATGTTCGACGGCTCCGTCGGCGCGGGCACCGTGCTCTGGCCCTTCGGCGGCAGCCGCCAACTCGTGCCGCCTGACGCGATGGTCGCCAAGCTTCCTCTGCGAGAAGGAAGCACCGACGTTTGCACTTACATGAGCTGGGGCTTCAATCCATATCTATCGGAATGGTCGCCGTTCCACGGCGCGCTCTACGCGGTCACGGAGTCCGTCTGCAAGGCGGTCGCCGCGGGGGCGCGCCTCAGCGACATCCGGCTGACACTTCAAGAGTATTTCCCCAAGCTCGGCAACGACGCCACCCGCTGGGGCCTGCCCTTCGCCGCGCTACTGGGAGCCTATCAGGCACAGCACGGCCTGCGGCTCGCGGCCATCGGCGGCAAGGACTCGATGTCCGGATCCTTCAACGATCTCGACGTCCCGCCGACGCTCGTTTCCTTCGCCCTCGCCCCCGGAAGGGCCAGCCTCGCGCTGTCCCCGGAGTTTAAAAAACCGGGCTCAAAACTCTCATTCGTGGAGATTTCCCGCGATGCGAATCACCTGCCGGATTTCCAACAACTGCGGCAGGTGGCCGACACACTCCACCAGCTCAACGCCGGAGGAAAGCTCATCTCGCTCCATCACATCGGCCAGGCCGGCATCGCCGCCGCGCTTGCTAAGATGAGCTTTGGAAATCACCTCGGCGCGGAAATCACCAGCGAACTCGATCTCAGCCGCGAGCGCTATTTCGCCTTCCTCATCGAGCACGACGAAGGCCTTCCGCCAGAACTCGGATCCGGGGAAATCGGCAAGACGAGCGCCGCGGCGACTCTCGTTCTCAACGGCGAAACCCACGCCTTGGCCGATCTCCAACAGGCATGGACGAGCCCGCTCGAAGCGATCTATCCGACAAGCCCGGAGGCCGATGGAGGCGAAGCGGAAATCACGGATTTCCCGCCGGTGCCTTCTTCATCGATCCACTATCCCCGATCCCCGATCCCCAAACCGAGGGTTTTAATCCCCAGCTTCCCCGGCACCAACTCGGAATACGATTCTGCCAAGGCTTTCCGCGAGGCCGGGGCCGACGCGGAGATCCTGGTGTTCCGCAATCTAACCGCCGCCCACATCGAGGAGTCCCTCACCACTCTAGCAGATCAAATCCGCAAGTCACAAATCCTGATGTTCCCCGGCGGCTTCAGCGCTGGCGACGAACCGGACGGCTCGGCGAAATTCATCGCCACAATCATCCGCAGCCCGCGGGTGGCGGACGCGATCATGGACCTGCTGCAAAACCGCGACGGCCTGATCCTCGGGATTTGCAACGGCTTCCAAGCGCTCGTCAAAACCGGCCTCGTCCCCTACGGCGACATCCGCGACGCCTCGCCAGACGCGCCGACGCTCGTCCACAACTCAATCGGCCGCCACATTTCCTGCTACGCCCGGACGCGCGTCGTCAGCAGCCTGTCGCCCTGGCTGTCCCACACCCGCCCCGGCGAGATCCACCAGGTGCCGGTGTCCCACGGCGAAGGAAATTTCCTCGCCACCGACACCGAGCTGGCCGCGCTCGCCACCAAGGGCCAGATTGCCACGGTGTATTGCGATTCGGAAGGCGCGTCATCGATGGACATCGCGATCAATCCGAATGGCTCGCTAGCCGCAGTCGAGGGGATCACCAGCCCCTGCGGCCGGGTGTTCGGGAAAATGGCGCACACCGAGCGCAGCGGCCCGCAGGTCGCCAAAAACATCCCCGGGGAAAAGCATCAGCCGATCTTCAGCGCGGGCGTCGCTTACTTTTTTTGAGCAATATTCCGCTCAAATAATTCATTTTAGTGCTTATTTGAGCGAAAAATTGCTCTTAAAAGATTTAAGAGTTGACCCGTGAGTGCAATTCTGCTCAATTAAGGCCGTAAAGGCATTAATTGCGCGACATTTTACTCAATGATCCACCTTCGCTCCAACTCCCAGATTGAGCAGGAACTCGGCAAGCGCCTCAAGGCCCGCCGGCTCGACCTCAATCTAAGCCAACAACAAGTGGCCACTCTCAGCGGGCTCTCACGCCGCACCGTCACCGCGATCGAGCACGGCGAAGGCTCCACCCTCGCCACCCTCATCTCTCTGCTGCGGGCGCTGCGTTCGCTGGACACCTTGGAGGATTTCCTGCCGGACCCCGGCATCAGCCCGATCGCCATGACCTCGATGCTGCGCGAGGAGCCACGAAAATACGCGTCCAAGCCGCGCAAAACCCCGCCGGCAACCCCATGGAAGTGGGGAGATGAAAAATGACCTCCGCGATCGTCGAGCTTTACGAGACCCAAATCGGCGCGGTCACTTGGGACCCTGAACGCGAGCTGGGGACCTTCGAATACGATCCGGATTTCCTCGGCAGCGGCATTGAGGTTTCCCCCATCATGTTGCCGCTCGGGCCGGGCCGCTTCGCGTTTTCCGACCTATCGCGGGAGACCTTAAGGGGCTGCCCGGCCTGCTCGCCGACTCGCTGCCGGACAAGTTCGGCAACTTGCTCATCGACCAATGGCTCGCCCAACAAGGCCGCCTGCCGGAGTCGTTCGACCCGGTGGAACGTCTCTGCTACCTCGGCACCCGGGCGATGGGCGCACTGGAATTCCGCCCGACGCTGTTGCCGGAAACCCCACCGGAGACATTGAATCTGGAGGCGCTGGTCCGCCTCGCGAACGACGCACTCGCATCCCGTGAAAGCCTCCATGCGAATTTCACCCAACCGCGCGAGGCCCTCGCGACCATTTTGCGCGTCGGCACCTCTGCCGGCGGGGCGCGAGCCAAGGCGATCATCGCATGGAACCCCACCACCGGGGAAATCCGCTCGGGACAGGTGCCGTTTTCCGCCGGATTCGAGTCGTGGCTGCTGAAATTCGATGGCGTCGCCGCGAACCGCGACAAGGAGTCCGACGATCCCCTCGGCTACGGCCGCATCGAATACGCCTATCACCTGATGGCCCGCGCCGCCGGGATCACGATGAGCGATTGCCGCCTGCTCGAGGAGAACGGCCGCGCCCATTTCATGACCCGCCGCTTCGACCGGGGCGCGGACGGTGAGAAATTCCACATGCAGAGCCTGTGCGCCATCGCCCACTTTGACTTCAACCAAGCCGGCGCCTACTCCTACGAGCAGGCCTTCCAAGTGGCCCGCCGCCTCGGCCTGCCGCAGCCGGACCTGACTGAAATGTATCGCCGCGCCCTGTTCAATATCCTCGCGCGGAACCAGGACGACCACACCAAGAACATCGCGTTCCAAATGGACCGCCGCGGCACCTGGCACCTCGCCCCGGCCTATGACCTGGTCTATTCCTACAACCTGACAGGCGCCTGGACACACCGCCACCAGATGACACTCGCCGGGAAACGTGACCATTTCACGCTCTCCGACCTGCTCGATTCCGCCGCCGCGGCCAACCTCAAACTCCCGAAAGCGAAGGCGATCCTAAAGCAAGTCCACGCCGCGGTCAGCGCTTGGCAAAACCACGCCGCGGCCGCGAGTGTCGCCACCGACCCCGCCGGAGAAATAGCAAGAAACCTCCGCCTTGATTTTCCATCCTGATGGTGCTCGCTCCATTCCACGCTCAATTTAATCCAAACGCAAGAAATAAAGTTTCTCAAGTGGCACAGTTTTTGCTTCGGTTTTTCCTTAAAGGAATCTAGATTTGCGGCGGCAGCCCACGGCCAGCAATGTCAGACGCCTTCCTCCATCAATCGCTTTCCCAGCAGCAAACCCTTGCGCCACAAATGCGCAAGAGCTTGGAAATTCTCCAAGCCAGCACCTTGGAGTTGTCCCATCTGGTGCAGCAAGCGCTGGAGACGAATCCCGTCCTCGAGGATCTCACGGAAATCATCTCGCTCGACGAGGACGCGTCCGATCCCGAGGAGGCCGATTCGCTCGAATACATGAACGAAACCGACGATGACTGGCGCGACCGCACCATTCTGGAAGGTAAAAGCTCGCCTTGGACCAACGAGGACGAGGAACGCCGCCAGCGGGTTTACGACTCCATCGTCGGCCCGGAAACTCTCCAACAACATCTCCAACACCAGCTCGACCTGTCGATGATCGAGCCGGAAGTGCGCGGTGCCGCCCAGGCGATTCTGGGAAATTTAGATGACCGTGGCTTCCTTGATCTTCCTTTGAGCTCCCTTGGCACCCGGCTCGGCCTCAAGCCCCGCCATCTCGATGCCGCGCTGAAACTCGTGCAGTCCTTCGATCCCGCCGGCATTGGCGCATCAGGCATTCCTGAGTCGCTCTTGTTGCAGCTGGAACGAAGTTCCGGCACTGAAACCATCGAATATAAAATCGTCCGCGACCACCTCGAGGACCTTGCCCGCAAGCGCCACCCGCAGATCGCACGGGCGCTCGGCACCAACGTCGAGCGCATCGCCGAAGCCGCCTCCAAGATCAGCCGCCTAACCCCCAACCCCGGCGGCGAGTTTGACCCGACCGGAAATCCCTACATCCTGCCGGACGTCGTCATCGAGCGTGACGACGACGGCAACTGGTCTGGCCGTCTCACCGGCGAGCATTTGCCAAACCTCCGGATCAACGATTTCTACAAGGACATGATCGGAAAAACCGGCACCGACGCGAAAGCCCGCCAGTTTCTCCGCGACCAGATCCGCGACGGCCGCAGCCTGATCCACGCCATTTCCCTGCGCCAGGAAACCATCCTCGCCATCGCCCACAAGCTCATCGAACACCAGCCCTTGTTTCTCACCAGAGGCCCGCGGCACCTGCGGCCACTGACGATGAATGACATCGCCAACGAGCTGAGCCTCCACGCCACCACTATTTCGCGGGCGGTCGCCGGCAAATACGTGCTCACCCCACACGGGCTGATGGAAATGCGCGCCTTCTTCGCCACCGGCTACCAGACCAGCGATGGCGCGGAAGTTTCCAACGCCGGCGTCCGCGAGGCGATCCAACAACTCGTCACGGCAGAGAATCCCGCCAAGCCTCTATCCGACGAATATTTAATGAAGGCGCTCGACCAGCAAGGCATCAAGGTCGCCCGCCGCACCGTCGCGAAATACCGAGAGCAGTTAGGCATCCTCCCATCGCACCTGCGGAAAACCTTTTGAATCCGCTCCCACTTTCAAGGCTGCGGGCAGGATACCCCAATCCTGTCGGTTTAAGAATTTTTTAACCGCAGATGAACAGATGAACGCAGATGAACGCAGATGAACGCAGATGAACGCAGATGAACGCAGATAAAGAGGGATTTTGTTAATTGGAATCCGCCCTGCGTTCATCTGCGGTTTATTTTCCTCTTCATGGGTCTAAAGCGACAGTCTTGGGCAGGATGCCAATATTCTGCACTCATCTGTCCACCTAACACCGTGCGTAATGCGCCGACTCCTCGTGCATAATCCGGCGGGAATGCTGCCGGGGCCCCCTAGGGAAATCCTTGAGCCCATAGGCCATCGCGTCTTCGCCCTGCGACCTCCCCAATCCGGCTTGGTCCGCCGATTGCAAAGAATTCTTCAGCAACGGCAAAACCGTTCAAACACGAGACCAACCAACACCATGAAAGCCTCACTCCCCGCAAACCGAATGTTAGCCAGCTTCGGGCTCGCCACTGGCGCGCTGCTCACCAGCTGCGTTGCACCTTACTACGCCGCTCCTCAGGCGACGGGCGACTACACGACTGTCACCACCTACCGGCCCGGTTATGAAGTCGCGGCCCTTCCCGCGGGATACCGCGCGGAGACCATCGGCGGAGCGCGTTACTACCGCCACGGGGAAACCTATTACCGCCCGCGCTCCGGCCGCTATGTCGTGGTGGAAGCCCCCCGCCAGCGGCCGATTGAGAGAGAGGTCATCATCCGCAGATTGCCTCCGGGCTATCGCGTCACCACCCACCAAGGGATCCGCTACTACCGCGTGGATAACGTGTATTACCAGCAACGCGGCTCGGATTACGTCGCCGTTAGGCGACCATATTGATTCCTCTAAATCAATATCAGGCCGGTTTGCGGAAGCGGTAATGGGAAACAATCCACTCGTCTCCGCCGCGGTAGCCCCACAGCTCGGCGCAGGCCATGAAGAAGACCCGCCAGTAAACCCACCAGCGGGTTTGCTGGTCCTGGCCGTAGGTCTCGCCGATCAAGGGCAACAACTCATCCCGCGCCGCGTCCATCCTCGCGAGCCACGCTTCCGATGTTTTTTGGTAATGGGCACCGTTCACATGCCAGTGCCCGTCGATCTTGAGTTCATTCTGGAAATAAAGCAGCAAGTCATCCGATGGCATTTGTCCGCCGGTAAAGAAATACTTCGCCATCCAGTCATCCTCGCCCTCGACTTCGTAATGATAGGCATATTCGCGATGGGTGAAGATATGCACAAACAAGGCTCCGCCTGGCTTCAGCCAGCCTGAGATCCGCCGCATGAGAATCTCGTAGTTCTTCATGTGCTCGAACATTTCCACTGACACCACCCGGTCAAACACCCCCGCCCCCTCACCCTCGTAGTGAATGATGTTCACCGTCCGCCCCTCGACATTGGTCAGGCCGGGCGCGGCCAGTTGGGCATCGATGTGCAGTTTCTGCGTCCGCGAGTTGGAAACCGCGGTGATGCGCGACTCAGGGTAATGCGCGGCCATCCACAAGGTCAGAGAACCCCACCCACAGCCGAGTTCCAGAATCCGCTGGCCGTCTTTCAGATCCGCCCGCTCGCAGCTGAGGGCGAGCATCCGCGCTTCCGACTCATCGATCCCCTTGATGCCCTCGTCCCAGTAGCCAGAGCTATACTTCATGTGCTTGCCCAGCACCCGTTCAAAAAAGCGGGTGGGCAGCTCGTAGTGCTGCTCGTTTGCCTCATCCGTCGCGATGGCCAGCGGGCTCGCCCGCAGCTCGGCGACATGCCGCATCACCCGTTCCTGGCGCTGCTCGCAGTTGAGCTTTTCAAACGGTGCGAGCGTGCCGGCCAGCCGCTGGCGGATGCCAAGGCGGATGAGCTTGTCGGGGATAATGCCTTTGGCGAGGAGTTCGTTGGTGTGGATCATGATAGGATAATGAATGTTAATCGGCTTTCTTGGGTGGCCACGGAATGAAGGCACTGGTGGTTTTCTGATAGTCCCGGTAGGCGTCGCCCTTGCGCCGCAGGGCGGCCGCCTCGGTCGGCGGGATTCCCGTCACCCGCAGCAGGAGGAACAAGATCAACGCCGGCGCATGGATTGCGGTCCAGCCCCATTCCGAGCCACAGGCGAAGAGATAAAACCCGAGCCAGATGATGAATTCAAAAAAGTAATTCGGGTGTCGAGAAAGGCGCCAGAGTCCCTCACGGCAGACGCCGCCGGGACCCGGATGGGTTTTCTTGTAGCGCGCCATCTGCGCGTCCGCCCGGGCCTCCCCGCTGATGCCGCCGGCTGCGAACAACACGCCCGCCATCTCCCATGCCCCCCATGACCGGTCGCCATCCATCCCCACCCAAAAAAACGGCAGTGCGAGCAGCAGCACCGAGACGGCCTGCAGTTGGAAGAACAGGAAGAACGCGATTCCCTCGCGCCTTTTCCATAGCTCCCGCAACTTTAGATACCGCGCATCCTCTTCTGGATAGGCTCTGTAAATTCGCCGCTGCAAGTGCCAGCCCAGCCGCACGCTCCAGGCGGCCACCATGGCTCCGGCCACACCTATCTTCAAGCTTGGCTCACCGAGCGCAAGCAGCCAGCCCAGCGCGAGCAAGCCAATCCCGAAAGCCCACACCGCGTCCACCAGCGAGTAGTTTCCAATCCTCCGCGCCACGATCCAAGCGCACAAAAAAATCCCGGAAACCGAGGCCCCACCCCAAAGCAGCGCTTGCCAACCGGTCATGACACCACCCCCTCCCGTCTCGCCAAGGAACCTGCCAGGCGCGTCAACATCGGCATCACCGCCAGCTTGATTAACAGCGCGGCGACCGGAGCGATTAACAACCACGCGCTCACCCCATGCCAGGCCGCCATTCCAAAGTCGCGGGCGAACTGCAAGGGGTCCTCCCTAAATCTAACTATCAATTGTGGGATCGAAAATGAAATCAATGGCACCCCATACAAACGCTCTCCGAGCCGGATGAACACCAGGATCAAGGCGAGGTGCAAAGGATAAACCAAGGTCTTGAATACATGAAGCACCGGCTGGTTGAGCCGCAACAGCCAACCGGCAAGCAGGCAGACCAAAGTGGTCGATCCCATGATTGGGAAAACTCCCAATACCACCCCCAGCGCGATGGTCCAAGCGATCCGCTCCGGTGAAATCCCGACCGTCAATTGCTCGATGACCGGGTTCAACAACCAGCGCCGCCACCAGCTCTTTCGCGCCTCTGGAATCGCCTCGCCCATCAAGCTCTTCCTTCAGTGAACGGGTGATGCAAGAGGGAGTTGTTCGGGCGGGTATAAATCGCCTGCACCACGGAAATGTTCCGCGACGCGAAACCGGCCTCACAATACTTCAGGTAATAATTCCAAGTCCTGATGAACGGGTCGTCGAATCCAAGGGATTTCACCTGATCCAAAACCGCGTTGAAATTCACATGCCAGGTGGATAGGGTTCTCGCGTAATCCGCACCCATGTCTTCCAGATCATGCATGAAGAGATCCCCGGTCCGCATCAGCACGCTGTTGATGCGGCCCACACTCAGCAGCAGCGAGCCGGGGAAAATGTGCCGCTGGATCCAGTCCACCCCGTCCTTGAGGCTGCCGTAGCGGCAGTCCGGCACCGTGATCATCTGAATCCCCAACAAGCCATCCGCCGCCAGCACTTCGGCGCACTTCGCGAAGAACGAATCATGATACTTGTCACCGACCGCCTCCAGCATCTCGATTGAGGCGATCTTATCATACTTCCCAGTGATATGCCGATAGTCCTGGATCCGGATTTCGATTTGTCCGTCCAATCCCGCGACAGTCACCCGCTTGCGTGCATACTCCGCCTGGGCCTCGGAAATGGTGACCCCGGTGACGCGGCAGCCATGGTGTTTTGCGGCGTGCACCGCGAAGCCGCCCCAGCCGCAGCCGATTTCCAGCACGTGATCGCCCGGGCGCAGCTTCAGCTTGCGGCAAAGCGCCTCGTATTTCCCATGCTGCGCTTCTTCCAGCGTCTGGGTGGAACTTTCGAAACGGGCGCTCGAATACGTCATGCTCGGGTCAAGCCACAATTGATAGAACGGGTTTCCGAGATCATAATGCTCCGCGATGTTGCGGCGGCTGGTGTCCACCGTGTTCTCGCGGCGGAGATGGAAGAACCAATTGACGATTTTCAAGAAGTTCACTCCCGGCAGCTTGCCTGAGGAAGTGTCAGAACCTTGAAGGGCATTCATGTTACCGATGAACCAGGAAATGACTGCCGCGATGTCGTCGGTTTCCCACAAGCCATCGGTGTAAGCCTCGCCCATTCCGATGTTGCCATAGAAGGCACAGCGCTTGAAAAACGCCGTGTCGTCCCGCAGGACCACCCTTGCGGTGATGGCCGCGCCGGCCTCGCCAAAGTGCCGCACCCGCCCGTCCTGATGCTCCAGCCGCAGTCCGCCGCGGGGCATTTTCCCCAAAAGTCCAATCACCATCCGCTCGGCAAATCCCTTGGCCACGTGAGCGGCGGCCACTTCCGGCACCCGCTCGTTCTTGATTTCCATCGTTGCATTCATGAATTATTTTTCTTTGAGCGAGGCATGCGGCCGCATCACGTCGAGCTGGGCTTCGCGCCGCTCGGACTTGCGGAAAAAGGGGACCTTGCGGATCCATAACAGGAGGGCGTGCCAGTGAATCAAGCCAATAATCCTCAGTGATAACAGCGGATACTTGATGGCATACCAAACCAGGCGCGGCACGGTGAGCGGGCGGCGCTCGCCGCGCACCGCACTGAGAAGGACGCGCTCGTCAGCGTCGCAGGTGTCGATGTTCACCCGCCATTGTTCCTCGGGCAGTCCGAGCTTGAAATCGAATTCCATGCCGGGGTGGGAAAAGGGTGATACATAAAAGTTCTTAATGACCCGCCGGTGCCACAACCCGTCGGCCTGGCGGTCGGAGATCAGGAACAACTTCATTTCGCGGAAGGTATTGACCACTTCCGCCACGGCGGCAAGCGGTGCGCCCGCGGCGGAGTGGATGTAATAGAATGACACCGGATTGAAACCGTAGCCAAGCACCCGCGGGAAGGTCACCAGACGGATGCGCGCGTCGTCAGGACATGACATCCCCTGCGTGGCGAGCCAGGCCAGCAGATTCCCCCGAATGCCGCCCGGCTTACCCAAATCCACGTGATCTTTATCATCGATCGAAAACAAGTTGAAGCGGTTGTGACTGAACCCGGGAAGCCCCCTCGGCAGTGCGGATAGATCCACCGAGAACATGAAGACCCGGTAGTTGAAAGCGTGCCGCTTCGGCTTCAGGCGGGCGTGGGCCACCGCGCACTCATAGAGGAAATTCACTGCCATGGATCACCTCCCAGGATTTCCGTGCAAGCGTTCACCGCAGACCAGAGGCCGTCCTCGTGAAATCCATACCGCTGCCAAGCCCCACAGAAATGGCGTCTTGTTTCACTTCCCGCCGCGTGCAGGTCCGGTAGCTGCTCCTGCGCGGCGACGGCCTCCAGATCGAATAGGGGGTGCTCGTAAACCAGCCGGCGCTTCACCGTCTCCTCCGCCGGCGGCGCGGGCGGGTTAATGGACACAAAGTAGGACTCTCTATCCGACACACCTTGCAACTCATTCATCCAGTAGTGGGTCGAGTGACGCGATTTCCCATCCGCCGCCGGATCAATCCGATAGTTCCACGCCGCCCAGCAGCGGCGGGTTTGCGGCATGAAACGCGGGTCGCTGTGAAGCACGGCCTCATTTTCCTGATAGCGGAATTTCCCCAACAACCGGGTTTCCAGATCCGTCGGATCTGCGAGCATGCCCAGCGCCTGGTCGCCATGCGCGGCGATGACGACGCGGTCGAAATCTTTCTGGGTCCCGTCGTCGAGAGTGAGGCACACGCCGCTGCTAGTGAGCGAGACGGCGCGGACGCCGGCACTGCGGCGGATTTTCTGTTCGAACGGAAAGATGAGGCGTTCCACATACTTGCGGGAGCCGCCGCTGACGGTGCGCCACGGGTGCTGCGTATCGAGCCCGAGAAACCCATGGTTGTGCCAGAAGCGCATCAAGGTGCGGGCGGGAAACTCCTCAATCCGCTCCGGCGGGCTGGACCACACGGCGGCCGCCATCGGCGAGAGATACCATTGCAGGAAATCATCTCCATAGCCGCGGGCCTTCACATAATCCCGCAGCGGCATTTCACCAAATTGCGGATGAGCCAGTTCCTTTACGGTTTCGCGGTTGAAGCGGGCGATGCGAGCTAACATCCGCCAATAGCGCGGGCTGAGAAGGTTTTTGCGTTGGCCGAAAAGCAGGTTGAGGCTGCCGCCGTTGAACTCGAGTCCCCGGTCCACGTGCTGGACGCTGAAGGACATGGAGGTCGGCTTGGTCATCACATCCAACTCGCGGAACAAGCGCGTGAGCAAGGGATAGGTGACCTCGTTAAAAACCATGAACCCGGTATCCACCGGGATTTTCTGATCGCCCTCGTCCACCATCACGGTGTGGGAATGGCCGCCCACACGGTGCTCTTTTTCGAATAAGGTGACATCGTGCTTCCGGCTCAGGAACCTGCCGCAAGCGAGACCCGAAATGCCTGTTCCGACGATGGCAATGCGCTCCCGCTTCATGCGCCACTGCGGGGTTGGGCGCCTCCGGTGAGTCCTTCTTGCACGACAGCCTTGGGAACCGGGCGGAGATCCCAAATGAGCCCGGTCCAAGATAACATTTTCAGTCCATAGTAAGTCAGATCCACCTCCCACCAACGGAATCCTTGTCGCGTGGAGTGAGGGTAGCGGTGATGGTTGTTATGCCATCCCTCACCAAGGGTGATGAAGGTCAGTAGCCAACTATTCCGGCTGTCATCGTCCGTGTCATAACGGCGGCGGCCCCAGACATGCGCGAGAGAGTTGATGAACAAAGTGCCGTGGAGCAACACGGTCGTGCTGATGAAGAATGTCCAGATAAAGAACTGCCACATCGTCACGCCCAGCGATGGCGCGAATGTTTCCAGTGTCCATCCCGTCGCCAGCATCAGTAAACCATAGGCGAATGGCACGGTCTGGTCGTAGCGGTTGAGAAAGACCAGCTCGGGATAGCGACAGAGGTCGGGAATGCTTTTGTATGCGGTGGGGAAATTCTTCATCGAGGTGAGCCAGCCGATGTGCGACCAGACGAAGCCGCTGACCACGGGCGAATGGATGTCTTCCTCGTGGTCGGAGTGCTTGTGATGGTGCCGGTGGGTGGCCGCCCACCACAGCGGGCCGCGCTGCATCGAGCTATTTCCTAACACGGCAAACAGGAACTGCACCGGGCGCGATGTCTTGAATGTCTTGTGCGAGAAATAACGATGATAAAAACCGGTGATGGCGAACATCCGGATCAGATAGAGAAAAACCGCCGCCGCCACCGCGACCGGGCTGAAGCCGACCCAAATGACCGCGAGGCAGCCGAGATGAAGAAAGATGAACGGCAGCGTCCGCTGCCAGTTGACTTTTTCAGGCAGCTCTGAGGGATCGGGCAGGCCATCGCGGCGGTAGTCCGAGTCGAGCCACTGGAAGAACGTAAGAGCGGCCGTATTCCAGATGGAGGACTTCGGTGAATTTCCGGGAATCATGGGCGGGAAAATTCAGTTGGATTCGAGGCGCTTGCGGATGAAGCCGATGATGCCGCCCGCGCCGGGCAGGTGGGCGAAAAAGTTTTTCCCGGAGTCCCAGAAATCCTGATGAAAGACGACCTGGCCGGCCGGATTGAAACGGACTTGGCTCACTCCCACCGAATGCACCGCCGCGCCGCCAGCGAGGGCGGGTGCGGCAAAAACCATGGTCCAGCGGACGTAGTAGTCCTCGCCCGACCTCGCCACATCGTCGATGCCGACTTGGTAACGGGTCATGATCTTGCAGGTCTCGATGAAATACGCCTCGATCGCGGCAGCGCCTTCGTGGGCGACCAGCGTGTCGTCGAGAAAAGCCTCGGCGGCATAAACCTTGGCGGTGTTCTCGCGGAGGAAGGCTTGGTCACCGATCCCCTGAAGAAAAGCGCTGAAGCGGGCGATGGCGGCGATTTCAGCGTCGCTCCCGGCTTCGAAAGCCGCCGGAGGAAGCTTTTCCAGACGTTCCTGATAACCCGCAATTTCATCCGCCGAGCGATTCGGCGCGGCGTGGAAGCGTAAAAACCCGGTGACGACGGCCAGGGCGACCACCAAGCCAGCCACGAACATCACCGCCGGGTGCAGGAGAAACGATACGAACATGCCTATTTCCTCGCAGGGGATTCGCTACGACGCAAGGGGGAATCTCCTATGGCCTGCTCAAGATTTCTCACTCCTCCGTTTCAAATGGCGGACCGTGGGCGGCGCACCCCAAGTTCTCCCCACCACGCACACCAAAGAGACTGAGGCTACGGAGGTGAGGAGGCAAGCAGATGAAAAATGGGAACGCTTCCTTTACCGAGCATTCATTTCACATCCTTGACCGTCACCGTGCCGCCGCTGGGGAGGATGACACCATCCCGCACTTGCTCGAAAAAACGACCCTTCACGGTCGCGTGCATGATGAGCTTTTGTTTGTTGGCTTTCAGTTTCCTCAGGACCAATTTCATCTGCTCCGCGTCCGCTGGGTCCTGGAAGTCGGCGAACCAATAGATCGTGTCCACATCACGCAATTGTTTGCAAAGTATCGCTGTTTGCGCGTAGCGGATGCCGTTGAATTCAACATAGTAGGTGTCAAGCCGTTTCGACATCTGCTCGTGGATGGCAGCCAGTGGCATTTTGACATCCGGGTCAAACTTCAG
>JBBEEL010000038.1:0-6123 GCA_040880785.1 Akkermansiaceae bacterium
AGGCTTCGACGAGGCGGTTGAGCTTTGCATCGGCTCAATCAGCTCCGACCCGGATGTATCAGGCGTCACCGTGACAATGATCGAGAACGGGGTTTCACCCGACACAATCAGCCTCGGCTTTCCGCCATCTGCCGATCCACAGAATTGACGTTTCGTCAGACTCCAGGCAGTCCCAAGATGAAAAGAAGAATACCAGACGCAATTACCTTTGTTGTCGCAATCCTACATATTTTTTGCGCTTTAACCGCTTTACCACGTGCGTTTTTCCTGCAAAAAATAATCTTCCTCCCATGAAAGTGATTTCGAATGTGAATCTGTTGTCCGGTGCGGAAATTGCACAGTCCATGCGCAGCGCGGTCTTGCGACACGCATTGCTGGTGCGAATCGACGGAGTGCCATCGTAATGACTTCTGTTCCACCTCCTGACAGGGAGCTGCCAGCGGCTACTGCCACGCACCGCCCGCACGTTGCAGAGGAATTCGAGCGCGAGCCGGTGCCGGCGCGGGCTCTCAAGCGCGGGAGGTCGTTCTGGGGTATGTATGCCGGAGAGCATGCGGCAGGAACGGAGTTCATGATCGGCCCGCTTTTCCTGCTGGCGGGGGTCAGCCTCAACGACATCTTCTTTGGACTTCTGCTGGGCAACTTTCTTGCGGTTCTTAGTTGGCGCTACTTGTGTGCGCCGATCGCGGTGCACGCACGATTGACGCTCTACTATCAACTAGAAAAAATCGCGGGCTCGGGGCTGGTGAAGATCTACAACCTGGCCAATGGCATCCTCTTTTGTTTCCTGGCCGGCGCCATGATCACTGTCTCGGCCACGGCGGTGGGCGTCCCCTTCGGGCTGCCCATGCCATCCTTCGACGCCATCTACCCGGAAAGCCTGGCTTTCGTCGCGGCCGTGCTGGTGGTCGGTGTGGTCATCGCTGTGGTGGCAGGTTTTGGCTACGACACGGTGAGCCGCTTCGCCAACGTGGCCGTGCCGTGGATGGTACTGGTCTTTTTCGCCTGCGGGGTGGTGGCGCTCAAGCAACTCGGGGTGGATTCGTGGGCCGGCCTAGAGGCGGTGTGGACCGAATCGATCAGCTTCGCGCAGGGCGATGGCGGCGGGGAGCAGACAATGGGGTTCTGGTCGGTGGTGCTTTTCGCTTGGTTCTGCAACTCAGCCATGCACCTCGGTATGTCGGACCTTTCCATTTTCCGCTACGCGAAGAAGGCCTCCTATGGTTGGGCGACAGCAGGAGGTATGTATGTCGGGCATTACATGGCGTGGATTGCCGCGGCTTTCATGTTGGCTGCCCAGATCAAGGTGGCGCAAAGCGCGGTGCCGCTGCCCGGGCCCATGGCCTTCCACGTCACCGGGGTGGCAGGGATAATCTGCGTGATTATTGCTGGATGGACCACGGCCAATCCGACGATCTACCGGGCGGGTCTGGCGTTTCAGGGGATTTTTCCGCGTTCCAGCCGCCTGAGCATGACTCTTCTGGCCGGAGCAGTGGCGACGGTGGCTGCGGTGTTCCCCGCGCTGGCATTCAAGCTCCTCGGTTTTGTGGGGCTTTACGGGACGATCCTCGCACCGATCGGTGGCATCATTTTCGCCGATTGGCATTTGGCCCGGGCGGTCGGCGTGGAGCAATTCCCCGCGGCGCGCACCGGGGAGAAATACAATCTCGCCGTGCTCTTTGCGTGGCTGTTGCCGGTCGGCGGGGCTCTGTGGCTGATCACGGTGCACGACGTCACCACGTGGTATTTTCCGCTGCCGGCGTGGATTGCGTGCGCGGGGCTTTACCTGCTTTTTCGTAAATGGACTGAACGGGGGACTCCGGCACACTCATGAAGACGTTCTGCAAAATCCTTTCGGCACTGGCACTGCTGGTGGTGCTGGTCGCACCGTTTCTTTATTTTGCCGATTTGCTGGCCATGGCTCCCCTTCATGCATGGCTCCTCGGTGCCACGGTGGTGTGGTTCGTCTGCGCCCCACCCTGGCTCTGGAGCGGCAAAGGATGATGTTGCTTCTGGCAGAATGATCCGGATATCACGATGATGCATTTGAGCAATGATGCGTGGTATGTCGCCCGCCATCCATTGCATCTCGACCGGATCGGTGCTCTTGTCGAAGGCATTCTTGACCTTCCAGATAGTGGCTTTGCCGACGAGCCTCTCCGCATCAGTCCGACCGACGGCCCCGGAAAAACCCCTCTGCGCAACATCCGGATCAAAGACAACAAGGGCAGCATCGTTCATGAGTGGTTCACGCTTGGGAGCTGAATAAGCCGCTGGCACAATTCTGCTGAATTTTGGCGGGAACGTGCGCGAAGAAGGTCTGGTGTGCGATAAGATGATCCTTCATCCTTATCTTTCTCTGCACTATGCGATCCATCTTCTCCAGACCCGCTTCGCCTTCAGGATGGGAATATCTCACAGTTCCTTTCTGTGAACAGAAGGACGCGGTCCTGCGCTTTTTCGCTCTCGGCCTTTTGTTTGGTTGCGTGGCTCCTGTCCTGGCGGACGAACGTCCCAATTTTGTTGTGATCCTGACCGATGACCAGGGCTACGCTGATCTGGGCGTGCACGGCTTGCGCGATGACATCCAGACCCCCAACGTCGATCGTCTGGTGCGCGAGGGGGTTCTTTTCACCGATGGCTACATCACCGCTCCCCAATGCTCGCCCTCGCGCGCGGGCTTGATTACCGGGCGCTATCAGCAGCGCTTCGGATTCGATTCGAATGAGAAAGGTCCACTGCCTTTGGACGAGACCACGCTCGCGGACCGGTTGCGTGACGCGGGCTACGTGACCGGCATGTCGGGCAAATGGCACCTCGAGCCCAACTGGACGATGCTGGGTTGGGCACAGCGACAGGATCCCCCGCTCGAAATGGAGAGCCCGGAACGGGCCATAGTGCGCCGGGAGTTGCAGCTTCCCTACGGTCCCGGCCCGCGGGGCTTCCGTGATTTTTACTGGGGTGAGTTGGATCGCTATCACCGGAACTTTGACCTGGAGGGAAATTCGCTGGACCCTGCGGGGGAGGCGCACACGACGGAGAATTACCGTCTGGACGAGCAAACCAATGCGGCCCTCGCCTTCCTGCGCCGGCAGGACGGCACCAAACCCTTCTTCCTTTTCGTCAGTCACTACGCGCCGCATGTGCCACTCGTGGCGACAGAGGAATACCTCGCCCGGTTTCCGGGGGAAATGCCCGAGCGGCGCCGCACCGCCCTTGCCATGATGGCCGCGGTGGATGACGGCGTCGGGCAAATCCTCGATTTGCTCGAGGAAAAGAATCTTCGCGACAACACCCTCCTCATTTTTCTCAGTGACAATGGTGCCCCGCTGGGCGCGCATCAGGGTGATCCCATGGAGGACGTCCTGCCGGTGGACAAACCGGGTCCCGCCTGGGACGGCTCGCGCAACGATCCGCTCATCGGCGAAAAAGGTATGGTGTCCGAGGGCGGTATCCGCGTCCCCTTCGCTGCGGCATGGCCGGGCCGGATTGCCCCCGCAACGGTCTGGAGAAAGCCGGTCAGTGCCCTGGACATCGCCCCCACCATTCTCGCAGCTGCCGGGTTGCCGCTCGACCCCGCTTTGGATGGGGTTGATCTCCTGCCATTGCTGGCAGGGGGCGAAGACATGGCCCCGCCGCGCAACCTGTTCTGGCGTTTTTGGAATCAGGCCGCCGTGCGCTCGGGCGATTGGAAATTCCTGCGGGCGGGCAACGACATCAAAATGCTCTTCAATCTGGCGGGGGACCGCGAAGAAAAGAACAACGTCATCGCGGCGCATCCGGACCTCGCGGCGGAGCTCGAAGCCAAGTTGGCGGCCTGGGCGGGGGAGCTCTCGCCCCCGGGCCTGCCCAATGGCCCGCTCAACGAACAAGAGCAAGAATGGTATGGATACTATTTCGACAAACCGATACCCAACTGATTGCGCAAAGCATTGGAAGAGAGCGCTCGCTGGATCAGCGAAGATGGAAGGAACCTCCCCAACGGTAATGGTGCCGTTGCCGCCAGGGCATCTTCGCAAGGTGGTGGATCAGGCAGGCCGGGTTGCAATGAAGTGTCGTATTCTACTAACCGCCTCGGTGCTTGCCGCATCCGCTTTCGTCGCATTAGGGCAAGCGGTTGTGCTGGAAGCCGACGGCGAAGGCGGGTTGCGCATGGACGGGAAGCCCTTCCGCGCCATCGGCATCAATTACTTCTCCTGTTTCTATCGCACTCTGCTCGACGGCAATGACATGAGCTATGAGCAAGGATTTGAGATTCTGGCTCGTGAGGGGATTCCTTTCGTTCGGTTTGCCGCCACGGGCTTCTGGCCGAAGGACATGGCGCTTTACCTCAGCGACCGGGAGGAATATTTCCGGCGCTTCGATGCCGTGGTGGCCTCGGCCGGGAAGCACGGTATCGGGCTCATTCCCTCGCTTTTCTGGTTCTACGCCTGCGTTCCCGACTTGGTGGGGGAACCGATGGATCAGTGGGGAAATCCGGAGAGCAAAGTCCACGAGTGGATGCGTGAGTATGTGCGTGAAGTGGTGACGCGCTACCGGGACTCCCCGGCGATCTGGGCTTGGGAGATGGGAAACGAATTCGCTTTGCAAGCCTCCCTTCCCAATGCCGCGTGCCACCGCGCGCCCATCTGGCCGAACCTGGAGACTGCGGACAGCCGCAGCGAGAGGGACGACCTGACCTTCGACATGCTGCGGGTGGCTTATGCGGAATTCGGCAAGGCAGTGAGGGAGCATGACAAGAAGCGCCTGATTTTCACCGGAGACAGCATCCCTCGCCCCGCCGCGTGGCACATGGAGAAGGAGGGGACTTGGACCGCGGACAACGAACAGCAGTTCCTCGAGATGCTGGGCAGCCTCAATCCCGACCCGATCGATGCCATCAGCATCCATGCCTACGGCGCGGATACCGACCGCATTGCTTGGAGTGTGCGGGCGGCTGAGAGCCTCAAGAAGCCGCTCTTCATCGGCGAATTCGGCGTGCCTGGCACGGGCCCGGAAGTGGAGATGGAATTCCGCAGCATGCTGCGGATCATCGAAGAGTCCCCCATCCCGCTGGCTGCACTGTGGGTGTTCGACCTGCCCAGCCAAAATGCCAACTACAACATCACCGCCAACAACGCCCGGTCCTACCAACTCCGCGAAGTCGCCGAAGCCAACGCCCGTGTGCAGAGTGAGTGGTTTATTAAAAAAGCAAATGATTGAGCGTGGCCAGAACGTGCTGGATTTCGGCGGGATTGTCCTGGCGGATGGGCGGTTGATCTTTTATGTTGTAATGTTGAGATGGTTCCCCCTCGCAGCTTTCGCGTGTCTGATTTTGGCCGGTTGTTCCCGTTCGCCCGACGGCGGTGCGGCGCTTTCCGCGACTGAGGCCGAGGGCTGGCGTCAGATCGATGCCAACTTCCCCGACCCACCGAACGAGTTCCGCTTGATCCAGTTTAGCGGCCACAACGGGGACTTGCTGCCGATGGACAAAATGGCCGCGGCCGGCATCGGCGGGGTGGAACTTTTCATGCAGAGCGACGGCTACCTCAAATCGGAGGAAGCCTGGGACAATATCTGGAAAAATATCGAGGCGGCGAAACAGGCTGGCTTGCAGGTTTGGGTCGCGGACGACAACGGGTATCCGAGCGGAACGGCGGGGGGGCGCGTCGTCGAGACGGACCCGGCCTTCAGCGCACGTTGTCTGGTGCAAGTGTCGCAGGATGGCCAGGGCGCGGAACCTTTCGACCTTGGCCTGCCGGGCGGCGCGGAGAAATTCGTGCATGCTTTCCTCTACCCGCTGGTGGACGGCCAGCCCGTCTTGGATCGCGGACAGTCGGTCGCGGTGAGTGATGACCGGGTGACCGGCGAGGGACTGGAGGGGCCGTGGCGGGTTTGTGCGTTCGCCCTGCAGATCAGCAACGTGGGCACGCAACAGGCGAAAACCGCCGTTCAGTTCAAACACACCGCCGGATATCCCAATCTGCTGGACACGGCGGCGATGGAGACCTTTGTCTCGCTGACCCACGAGGAATACGCGCGCCGCTTCGGTCCGCTGCCCGGCCGGATCGACGCGTTTATCACCAATGAACCGAACATCTTCTCGACCTGGTATACCCACCAGCCGCCGCAGCGTCCGGGCGG
>JBBEEL010000039.1:0-13614 GCA_040880785.1 Akkermansiaceae bacterium
AGTTCCTGGAGGAGCGTCATGAGTGGAATCGGGGGGCGGTCAATCACTGACCCGGGCAGGTTTGGAGGCGAAAATATTGACAATTTCGTCTGAGGAAGCCGCCGTCTTCAGTTGGCGGAGCACCTCGCGGTTGGTGAAAATTTTAGCGATCGCCGCGAGGGTCCGCAGGTGCAGGTGGTATTCCTTGCGGGGGACGATGAAGAGCACGATGAAGTGCACCGGTTCATTATCCAAGGACTGGAAATCAATCCCTCCCGGCGATCTGCCGAAAACCGCGATGACCTCCTCCAAATGGTCGGAAAACGCGTGGGGAATGGCCACTCCGGAGCCGATGCCAGTGCTGACTTGTTCTTCCCGCGCGCGGAAGGCTTCTAGGATCTCAATCTGCTGCGCGACGGGAAGCTGCTGGGTTTCCACCAAGTGTCCCACAAGCTCGACAATGGAGGGCCAGTGATCCACTGCCTTCATATCTAGGATGATCTGGTCCGCATTGAGCAGCTTCGCCAACTTCATATCGAGGAAATCCGCAGTGCTTGCGGTGAAGGCGATTGGTTACGGTCCAAATCCCCCGATGGCAAGAGGATTTACCCGCTGCTGCTCTAGCGGGAAGAATTCCCGGGCATGCCGAGAGTTGACGCACGGCCATTCGTGACTACACCTATCTGCCATGCAAGCCGACAACGATCCGACCCCAGCGCAGGAACCCCCAATGAAGGACGTAGCCGAAGATTCACCGCCAGTGACTTCCGCGGATGATGCCGCGCCAGCTCTCGATCCATGGGAAGAACTTGAGGCCGAGGCCGCCAAGTGGAAGGAAATTTCCCTGCGCACCGCCGCGGAAATGGACAATCTCCGCAAGCGCACCACCCGCGAGCGTGAGGATGCCATCCGCTACGCCAACCAGCGCCTGCTGGAAGAGCTCCTGCCGGTCATCGACAACTTCGAGATGGGCATGCAAGCGGCCTCGCAGGACACCAGCTCGATGATCTACATCGGCATGGACATGGTCCGCCGCCAGCTCAACGAGTTCCTGAGCTCCCAAGGGGTAGAGGAAATTCCCGCCAGCGGAAAATTCGATCCGAACCTCCACGACGCCGTGGCTCAGGAAGAATCCGCTGCGAACGAGGACGGCACCATCCTCCGCGTCACCCGCCGCGGATTCCGTTTGCGGGACCGCTTGCTGCGTCCGGCCAGTGTCGTCGTCGCGCAAGCGCCGACCCCGGAAGTCGCAACCACGGAAGAAGGAGGCGAGGCTTAATTCATGGCTGATAAACGCGACTATTACGAAATTCTCGGCGTCTCCCGCGACGCCAGCCCCGAGGAAATTAAAAAAAACTACCGCAAGCTCGCGGTGAAGTTCCACCCGGACAAGAACCCGGGCGACCACACGGCTGAAGACAAGTTCAAGGAACTCGGCGAGGCCTACGAGGCGCTCAGTGATCCCGACAAACGCGCCGCCTACGACCGCTACGGCCACGCGGCGTTCTCCAATGGTGGCGGCCGCCAGGCCGGCGGATTCCACGACCCGATGGACCTCTTCTCCCAAGTCTTCGGCGGTGCCTTCGGTGGCGGCTTCGAGGAATTCTTCGGCGGTGGGTCACGCCGGGGCTCCGGCAAACAGCGCGGCAGCGATCTCCGCTACGACCTGGAAATCTCCCTCGAAGAAGCCGCGCGCGGCGTTGAAAAGGAGCTGGAAATCGAACGCTATGTCCCCTGCGACACCTGCGGCTCCAGAGGCACCAAGAGCCCCAGTGGCGGCGTCCGTGCCTGCTCCACCTGCGGCGGCCGTGGCGTGGTCGCCCGCCAAGCCGGTATTTTCATCCAGCAGGCCACCTGCCCGGAATGCCGCGGAGCAGGAGAAGCCATTTCCGATCCCTGCCCGAGCTGCAAGGGCGACGGCCGCGTCCAGCGTGACAGCCGGATCAAGCTCCGCATCCCAGCCGGAGTGGACACCGGGACCCGCCTCCGGTCCTCCGGAAATGGCGATGCCGGCGTCCGCGGCGGCGCGGCGGGTGACCTCTACGTCTTCCTCCACGTCCGCGATCACGACGTGTTTGAACGCGATGACTCGGACCTCTTTTGCACCGTGCCACTGCCGTTTTCCGTGGCGGCGCTCGGCGGTGAGCTGAAGGTCCCCACGCTCGACGGTCAGTCATCCATCAAGATCCCGGTCGGCACCCAAGGCGGCTCGATTTTCCGGCTGCGGGAAAAGGGCATGCCATCGCTCTCCAGCGGCCGCCGCGGCGACCTCAACGTGACGGTCCAAGTCGAGGTGCCGACCAAGCTCAACAGCGAGCAAGAGGAAAAACTCCGCGCGTTTTCCGAGTCCATCGGCGATCATAACTCGCCGATGCAGGAAGGTTTTTTCCAAAAGGCCAAACGCTTCTTCGACCTGTAAAGTCCCATGGCCCGCTTCCACCTTCCCGCCGCCGCCTGGCTCGCCGAGCCAGCGCTTTGCGGCGACGAGGCGCGCCATCTGTCCCAGGTCCTCCGCATCAAGGCGGGGGCGGCCATCACGATTTTCGATGGCGATGGCCGCCGCGCCACCGCCGAGGTGCTGGCGGTTTCCCGCGACCGGGTGCCGCTGCGGATCGGGGAAATCCTACCCTCGCCGCAACCGCTGCCGGCCATCACGCTGGCGCAGGCGATTCCCAAGGGGAAAAATATGGACCTCATCGTCCAGAAATCGGTCGAACTCGGGATCACGGCCATCCAGCCGCTGGTGACTCGCCACACCGTCGTCCAGCCCGGCGATGGGAAATCCGAAAAATGGCGGCGTAACGCGCTCGAGGCCTGCAAGCAATGCGGTCAGGACCGCTTGCCGATCATCGCCGAGCCACTGGCATTCGAGCGCTGGATCGATCATCCGCACGTCGGGCTGAAGCTCATCGCCTCGCTCGCGCCCGGAGCCCTGCCGTTGCGGGAGACCTTGCGGCAGCACTCGGGCAGCACCGCCGTGACCCTGCTCATCGGGCCAGAGGGCGATTTTTCGCAGGAAGAAACCGCTGCCGCCCTCGCCGCCGGGTTTCTGCCGGTCACGCTGGGGCCGATTGTGCTGCGGGTGGAAACCGCGACGCTGTTCTGTCTCAGCGCGTTGCGCTACGAGTTTTCCTAAACACACAACCGGGACAGCTTGTCTGCTAGGAAACGCACCGCACTCGGGGCGAGAGCCTTAGCCAGATAAAGCCGTCGCGGCTTACTGATTGGCTTCGGTCAGATCCACGGTGAGATCTCCACCAAGGGCATCGAAGGCGGCGGCCAGCGTCGCGGGATCGAGGTCCTCGAAAATAGAAACCAGACCATGGGCGCGGAACATCGGCTGGCCGTTCATCGGCGCGCTTTCCAAGCCCGTGGTCAATTCCTCGATATTGCCACCCGCCGCGGCGACCGCCGCGGAAAGTTCGCGAACAATGCCCGGTCGGTCGTGCCCCACCACCTCCACCGCCAAGGTCCGGCGGGCGACCCGTTGCTCCACTCCCTCGCGGACCGCCAGCACCTTGAGTCCAATCGTGCCCGGGGCTTCCAACAGCGCGATGAGTGCGTCGGCGGCCTCCGACGGGCACTCGATGCGGACAATGCCGGCGAACTGGCCGGCGAGACGCGCCATGCGGCTTTCCAGCCAGTTACCGCCGTGGCGGGCGACGGTTTCGGCCAGCGAGCTGACCAGTCCGGGGCGGTCGGGACCGAGCACGGTCATGACGAGGTAAGATCTCATGGGGTAAAAAAAGCAGAGTGACCGGGAAATACCAGTGCTTTCCCGCCACCGACTAACTTTCCGAGACGCCCCGCCAATTTCACCAGCGCCACCCCCGTGAAAGCTTGTGAAAATTTTCACAAACCCCTTGCGAAAGGCGCTGCTTTGGGCGCTTATTCCGGCGGCAAATCAGGTATGAGTAACACGACGCAAGAATTCGAGGCCCCGGACAACATCGCCCGCGCTGCCCGCGCGACGGACAGCTACCACGCGGAGACCGACGACCTCGTCGGCGAGCGGATGGTCCTCAACATGGGCCCCTCCCACCCGGCGACCCACGGCGTCCTGCGGCTCATTCTGGAACTCAACGGGGAAATCATTTACTCGGCGGACCCGGATGTCGGATTCCTCCACCGCGGCGACGAGAAAATCGCCGAAAACATGCATTACAACCAGTTCGTGCCCTACACCGACCGGCTCGACTACCTCGCGCCGCTGGCCAACAACGTGGCCTACGCCTGCGCGGTGGAAAAACTGATGGGCTGGACTCTGCCGCCACGCGGCCAGGCGCTGCGTGTGCTGTGCTGCGAGTTGGCGCGAATTTCCTCTCACATGCTCGGCGTCGGCGTGTGCGCCATGGACGTCGGCGCGATGACCGTCTTCCTCTACACCTTCACGGAACGCGAGAAGGTCTATAACCTGTGTGAGCAACTCACCGGCGCCCGTTTCACCACTTCCTACACCCGCGTCGGCGGCCAACTGCGCGACATGCCGCCCGGCTTTGAGGCCTCGGTCCGCCAGTTCCTCGACGAGTGTTTGGTGACCATCGGTGAGATCTCCAAGCTCCTCGACAAGAACAAAATCTTCGTGGATCGCATGATTGATGTCGGCACCATCAGCCGCGAATCCGCGATTGCCTGGGGCATGACCGGCCCGAACCTGCGCGCCTCCGGCGTCGCCCGCGACCTGCGCAAGGACAGCCCCTATCTCGGCTACGAGAAATACGAGTTCGACGTGCCCGTCGCCGAGGAGGGCGACTGCTACGCGCGCTATCAGATCCGGATGGAGGAAATGCGCCAGTCGATCCTCATCTGCCGCCAAGTCCTCGACACCATGCCCGCCGGCCCGGTGAATCTCGCTGATTCCAAAAGCATGCTGCCCGCCAAGGAGCGGGTCATGATGTCGATGGAAGAACTCATCCACCACTTCATCGTCTCCACCCAAGGCATCGACGCCCCGGCCGGCGAAGTTTACTTCGCCGCGGAAAACCCCAAAGGAGAACTCGGGTTTTACATTCACTCCAAAGGCGGCGGCGTGCCATATCGCTTGAAAATCCGCAGCCCATCGTTCTGCAATCTGTCGATCACCTCCAAGCTGCTTCCCGGCCACATGGTCTCGGACATTCCGGCCATCCTCGGCTCGCTGGATTTTGTCATGGGCGAATGCGATCGCTGATGATAAGTATTTCCCCGCTTTATGAAAACCACCGCCCTGTTCCTGCTTGGCTGCCTTCTCACCCTTTCGGCAAACGCCGAGTTCCGCACCTGGACCCGCATCGACGGAAAAACCGCGGAGCTCGATCTGGTCGCCGTCAGCGAAGCGGATGGCGCAAAATCCGGTGAATTCAAAATGCGCAACGGCCGCAGCATCACGCTCGCCGCCGCCAGCTTCTCGGAAGCCGATGCCAAGCGACTCGAAGACTGGCAGGCGCCGGAGGCAGAACCTGAGCCCTCCGCGGCGGCCAAAAGCGTCTTCGATGCGGTCTTGGATGGCAATTTGGAGATTCTCGACGGCCGCAGGCTCAAGAGGCACCAGCCGACCTCCAATCCGACCAAGCACTACGTGTTCTACTACACCGCCTCCTGGTGCGGTCCCTGCCAGTCCTACACGCCGGAACTCGTGAAGTTTTATAACAAAGCGAAGGAGGGCGACAATTCCTTCGAACTCGTCCTAATCACCAGCGACCGGGATAAAGACGCCATGGAAAACTACGCCAAGGACAAAAAAATGCCTTGGCCTCACCTCAAGTTTTCCAAAGCTGAAGATTTTAAAAGCAAGTTCCAGCACGGCGTGAACGGCATTCCCTCGGTGATCATCTGTGATCTGGAAGGTAAGATTGTCAGTCGCAGCAGTAGCATTGGCGACATTGAAAAGATCCTGAAATGACCATGTCAGACCCCTCTCTCGAAGAAAACATCGCGTCCCACGAGACTCCCGGCAGCCAGTTCTATCCGCCGTTTGCGATCACTCCCGAACTCGTGGCCGAGGCGGACGCCCGCATCTCCCACTATCCGGAAAGCAAGCGCTCCGCCACCTTGCCGCTGCTCCACATCGTCCAGCACCACTTCGGTTACATCTCGGCGCCAGCCATCGACTGGGTCGCCGCCAAACTCGACCTCGAGCCGATCAAGGTGCTCGAGGTGGTCACCTTCTATCCGGGATTCCGCCAATCCGCGCCGGGGAAGTTTCACATCCGCGTCTGCCGCACCCTGTCCTGCGCACTTGGGGGCAGCTACGAGCTGATGGACCGCCTCGCGGAACTCACCGGCATCGACCGCTCCACCAGTGACTCGCACCACCACCCGATCAGCGTCTCCCCCTGCGGGAAATTCTCTGTCGAGTTCGCCGAGTGCCTCGCCTCCTGCGGCACCGCCCCGGTGTGCCTGGTCAACGACGATTTCCACGAAGGCATCAGCCCCGCCAAAGCCGAAGAACTATTGGCGCAATACAGCTCGGGCGACTAGTCAAGAAGCGTGAGCGTCTTACCACTATCGTTTCGACTTATCGAACGCGGCGTCGAAAGCCACGTTGCTTGACGGGAAATCCACGCTGCGGACGAAGGCGGCGGCTTCTTCACCACCGTGGACGCGGTCCATCCGGATGTCTTCCCACTCGACGGAGAGAGGTCCGCGATAAGCGATGTCGTTGAGCGCGACGATGATATCCTCAAACTCGATGTCGCCGTGACCCAGCGAACGGAAGTCCCAGAAACGCCGGGAATCTCCGAAGTCCGTGTGCCCGCCAAAGACGCCAACCGAGCCGTCGCCGTGATTCCACCAGACGTCCTTCATGTGGACATGGTAAATGCGATGCCCGAGCTCGCGGATGAATTTCACGTAGTCCACACCTTGGTAGCCAAGGTGCGATGGATCGTAGTTGAAGCCAAAACGCTTGTGGTTCCCGACGGCCGCCAGAGCGCGCTGGGCGGAGGCGATGTCGAAGGCGATCTCGGTGGGATGGACTTCGAGGGCGAAGTTGACATCCGCTTTTTCGAAAGCGTCAAGAATCGGCAGCCAGCGTTTGGCGAAGTCCTTGAAGCCCTTTTCATAATACTCCTGCGAGGTGGGCGGGAAGGCGTAGAGGGAATGCCAGATCGAGGAGCCGGTGAAACCATTGACCACGGCGGGAAACTCGTCCTTGCCGTTGCGGCCGGGCTTGGCGTTGAAAAACGCGCGGGCGGCCTTGCCGGTGGTGATCATTTTCTTGGCGGCGCGCTTGCGCACACATTCCGGGTCGCCATCACCCCAGACATCCGGCGGGAGGATCGCCTTGTGACGCTCGTCGATGAGGTCGCAGACCGCCTGGCCGACGAGGTGGTTGGAAATGGCGTAACAAGTCAGCCCGTTGTCGGACAAGAGCTCCCACTTTTCCTTCACATAGCTCTTGCTGGTGGCGGCGGCATCGACGTCGAAATGATCCCCCCAACAGGCGAGTTCCAGGCCGTCATAGCCCATCTCGTAGGCGAGCGGGGCGAGTTCGGAGAGCGGGAGATCGGCCCATTGGCCGGTGAAGAGTGTGACGGGGCGTGACATGGTGAGTGGGGTTTGGTGAGTTGGCGGCAGAATGCGCGCGGGCCACCGATGAATAAAGGAAAAAGCGTCTCGCGGGAGCCCGCGCTTGTTATTTCTTTAGCACCGGAACTCGCGGTGCGCCGGAGTACCCCCTAACCAGCAGCAAGCAAACGCTTCCTCACCGCATCGAGCGCGCCTTGGCTGACGGCGAGTTTGAAATCCCGTCGCCCGCGCGGATGGAACACGCAGATCGCCTCGGTGGGACCGCCACGCTGCGCCACCGCGATCCATGCGGTGCCGACCGGCTTTTCCTCGGTGCCGCCGCCAGGCCCTGCAATCCCTGTGACCGATACCGCGATGTCCGCGCCGCTGACACGCAACGCGCCCTCGGCCATCTGCATGGCAACGATATCACTCACTGCCCCATGCGCTGCAATGTCCTGTGCCAGGACACCTAGAAGTTCCGTCTTCGCCTCGTTGGCATAGGTCACGAATCCATGGGTGAAAACCTCGCTTGCTCCGGGAACGTTGGTGATTCGGTTAGCAATGAGCCCGCCGGTGCAACTCTCCGCTGTCGCAAAGTGCATGCCTTGCGCCTTGAGCAACCTAACCACGGTTCTTTCCATCGAGCTGCCGTCGTCGCTGATCAAAAACGCTTGAAACGATTCAAGCGCGATTTTCCTCCCTCCCTCCAGGGCGGCGGGATCACCGATCAAGCGCAAGTCCACCTCGCCGATGTGCGCGCAGTAGCCGTATTCAAGCCCCGGCACCTCCGCCAGACGCGCGTCGATGCCCTGATGAAAATCGCTCTCGCCAATCCCGGTAAATTTCAAGACCAGCGCCTCGCGGAAGGTCTCCACGCCCGCCAGCGCGCGCAGCCGTGGCACGACCTCTGCATGGAACATCGGATACATTTCCCGCGGTGGTCCGGGCAGGAGAAACACGGCGCAGTTCGACCGCCCGTTGATCCGCGGCGGGACATAAATCCCCGGCGCGGTGCCGTTCGGATTGGGCAAAATGTCCGCGCCGACAGGACATTGCGCCTGCTTGCGGTTGGCATCCACCATCGTCCGCCCCCGTAACATGAAAAAATCCTCCAACGCTTGCAACACGGCCTCGTCCATCATCAGCTCCAGCCCGAGCACATCCGCGGTGATTTCCCGGGTGAGATCGTCGCTGGTGGGACCCAGGCCACCGGTGACGATCACCGCGTCCGCGCGGCCGGTGGCTTCAGCCAGGACCTCGCGGATCGCATCGCCATCCGGAACCGTCGTCTGGCGGGAAATTCTCAGCCCGAGATTGAACAACTCGCGCCCGAACCACGCACCGTGGGTGTTCAGCGTGTTGCCCAACAAAAGCTCGGTTCCAGTATTGATAATCTCGATTTTCACCGCGCGACTTTGCGTCATCCCACCCGTCACTCAAGAGCCGATGTTGAACTTCTTGATTCGACTCGCCAGCCACCACAGCAGCGCCGGAAGGACCAAGCTGAAAATCAGCGCCCAGCCCGGTGCCTCGCGGCCCGCACTGCCGATCGCAGCGAACAGAAAGCCCATTGGAAAGCTGCCGCAAGCCAGCGCCACCGCAAAGCGCTTGAACGGCATGCCCACCAAGCCGGCCGTGCAGGAAATCACCTCGGGTAAAATCGGCAGCGCCCGCGACATCGCCACGATCCAGCCACCGCCCTTGGTGAAAATCCGCTGCCCGGCCTCGAAGTCGCGCTCGCCCAACCAACGCCGTGCGAAACCGCCGCCGCACAAGCGCCCGACCCCATAACCTAAGATGCCCGCGGCGCTCAATCCCACTCCGGCGACCATCCCGCCGATCGCCACCCCGTAAATGAAACCCAGCGCGGAGATCACGATTGTTCCCGGCACGGGCAGCAGTAAATCGCCCGCCAGCAGAAGAATACCGACCGCCCACGCCCAAGAACCCGCGGCTTCAAGCCACGCGATGCTCCCTTGAAATGTGAATTGGCTCTCCCAATTTCCGCCCCAAACCAGCCAGCTGACCAGAAACAAGGCCGCAAGAATCACAAACCCGGCAACCAGTCGCATGCTTACTCCGCTGCGGCGGGTTCTGCGGTCCCAGCCTTTTCCTTCTCGGATTCGAGTCGCTTTTTGAAACCGTCTATCCCTTCGATCAGCTTGCTCTCAGGAGCGATGGCCTTGGCTTCGTCCACCGCCTTGATCGCCTCGTCGAACTTTCTCTGTTGGGCCAGGATCGCCGCGCGCGTCATCATCATTTGCTGTGTTTCCTCGGCTTCGAAGCCACCTTCCGCGAGGGTCTTGTCGACATGGGCAAGCGCGCCATCGAAGTCCTGCTTCTGCCCGAATGCATTGAGATCGGCCTGAAATTTCGCAATCCGTAGTTTCGCAGCCTCCGCCTTCATAAAGCCTGTTTCATCCTGCGGATCCGCGACCTTGATTTGCTCAACCACACCGCCGTAGAAGTTAGAAACCATTGCGTCGTTCAAACCCATCGCGCCAAGCGCGGCGACCAGCGCCTTCGCCTTTTCCACACCTTCGGTCTTCTCGGCCTTTTCGAAGGCTTCATCCCGGGCGCTCTTTTGCGCGCGGAGTTCTTCAAGGTGCTTGACGTAGGCTTCGGGACCGCCTGGCTGATAGCCTGTTATGGCGAAGGGCCGTCCCTCGGCATCCGTGAGCAAAATCGTCGGATAGCCGCGAACTTGATACTTCTCGCCCAGCTCCTCGTTCTGCTTGATGGTTTCCCCGGACAGCTTCGACTTGTCGCGCGGGTAATCGAGCTCCACGAGGACAAATTGATCCTTCACGCCCGCCTTGAATTCATCATGACTGAAGACCTCCTCCTTGAGCTTGATACACCAACCGCACCAGTCGGAACCGGTGAAATCGATCAGCAAATCCTTTTTTGTCTCGGCAGCTTCCTTTTGCGAGGCGGCAAAGTCGGACGACCAGCCTTCGCCACCGGCTAGGGCGAGCCCCGAAAAGTGCAAGGCCAGAAGCGTAATTCCTAGTTTTAATGTGTGTTTCATGTGGGTGATAGACCGGCAGAAATATGAGTCGAATGTCCCCGCTGTCGAGCGGAAAGCTGAGCTCACGCGTAGCCGAGCCAAGGCGCGAGCCAGCGCTCGGCTTCTGGCAAACTAATGCCCTTCCTGCGGGCGTAATCTTCCATTTGGTCCTTCTGGAGTTCTGATAGGGCGAAGTAATGGCTGTCGGGGTGCGAGAAATACAATCCGCAAACCGCCGCTCCGGGATGCATCGCACAGCTTTCCGTCAAGGTCACCCCGGTGGCTTCCGGCGCTCCGAGCAGCGCGAACAACGGCGGTTTCTCGGTGTGGTCCGGTTGCGCGGGATAGCCCGGCGCCGGCCGGATGCCGCGGTAGTTTTCGTGAATCAACTGGTCCGTGGTCAGTTCCTCTTCCGTTTCGTAACCCCAATCGATCCGTGCCTTGTGATGGAGATACTCCGCAAAGGCCTCGGCGAAACGATCGGCGATCGCCTTGATCATGATTGAGCCATATGGGTCGTGCGCCGCATCCATTTCCGCGGCAAATTCATCCGCCCCGTGAATCCCGACCACAAAGCCGCCGATGTAATCCGGGGTTTTCCCACCCGCCACCCAATCCGCCAGCGCCACGTTCGGCTTGCCCGAATCCTTCTTGATTTGCTGCCGCAGCGTGTGGAAGCGCATGCGCTCCGCCGTCCGGCTTTCATCCGTCCAGACGATGATGTCATCTCCATCCGCGTTGGCGGGGAAAAACCCATAGATCCCCTCCGCGCGGAAGCGGTTCTCGGTGATGATCCGTTCCACCCAGGTGATTGCATCTTGATAGAGTTTTCCCGCCTCCGCCGCACCTGCGGCGTTCTTGGTTTTGAGAACCTTGGTCTCCCGGTCCCAGACACCGCGCAATTCCCAAGCATGGAAAAAGGGCGTCCAGTCGATGTAGGAGCTAAGGTCGCGGAGAAACGTGGCGCGGGCATCCTGCCCGCCGCCTTCTTCTCTTGATAAAGAGGCTCCGGGCAGGATGCCCGGGCCACAGCCTCTTGTCCCCAGGAACGAGGGCACTGGCGGCGTGTAGCTCTCCCAATCCAGCTTCGGCCCGGCGGCGCGCGCAGCGGCGATGGATAGAGTTTCCTTCTTCGGCCCGCCGAGGAAATTGTCGCGGAGTTTTTGCTGCTTCTCGCGGTTCTCCGCCGCGAAGGCATCGCGCTGGTCTTTGGATAACAACGAAGTGGTCACCGGCACCGACCGCGATGCGTCCAGCACATGAACCACGGGGCCGGAATAATACTGGGCAATCTTGATCGCCGTGTGCGCCGCGGAGGTCGTCGCTCCGCCAATCAATAACGGAATTTTGAAACCGAGCCGCTCCATTTCCTTCGCCACATGCACCATCTCGTCGAGCGAGGGCGTGATCAATCCTGATAGGCCGATCACATCCGCGCCAAGCTCGACCGCCTTGGCGAGGATCTTGTCGCAGGAAACCATGACGCCCATATCGGTGACTTCGAAGCCATTACAAGAAAGCACCACGCCGACGATGTTCTTGCCGATGTCATGCACGTCGCCCTTCACCGTGGCGATGAGGAATCTCCCGGCCGACCGACCGCGCTCCGCGAGCTTGAGCGCTTCATCGTCGGTTAGAGCGGGGTTTTCTTCCATCAGCGCGGCGATGTCTCCGGCGAGGAACTCCGCCTTGTCGGCTTCCATGTAGGGAAACAACCAGGCAACCGCCTTCTTCATCACGCGGGCGGATTTCACCACCTGCGGCAGGAACATTTTCCCCGCACCGAAGAGATCACCCACGACGCCCATGCCATCCATCAAAGGACCTTCGATGACTTTCAGCGGCCGGACATATTTCAAGCGCGCTTCCTCGGTGTCTTCGTCGATGTATTTGTCGATCCCCCGCAATAGCGCATGCTCAAGACGCTTCTCGACGGGCCCGTCGCGCCATGAGAGATCCTCCTCCAGCTTCTTGCCACCCTGGCCCTTGAAGCTCTCGGCAAGTTCGAGCAGACGCTCCGTCGAGTCCGGGCGGCGGTTGAGGAGCACGTCCTCCACGCATTCCAAAAGTTCTTTTGGGATCTCGTCGTAAAGCTCCAGCATCCCGGCGTTCACGATCCCCATGTCCATGCCAGCGTTCCCCGCATGATAGAGAAATGCGGAATGCATCGCCTCGCGCACCTTGTTGTTCCCACGGAACGAGAATGAAATATTGGAAACACCGCCTGACACCTTGGCCCCGGGAAGGTTCTCCTTGATCCAACGGGTCGCGTTGATGAAATCCAGGGCGTAGTTGTTATGCTCCTCGATGCCGGTGGCAACGGTGAGAATGTTAGGATCAAAAATGATATCATCGGGGTTGAAGCCGACTTCATCGACGAGGATGCGATAGGCGCGCTCGCAGATCCGGATCTTCTCGTCATAGGAGGCGGCCTGGCCATTTTCATCGAAGGCCATCACCACCACCGCCGCGCCGTAGCGCATGATATGACGCGCTTGCTGCTTGAAGGTTTCCTCACCTTCCTTCAGTGAGATCGAGTTAACCACACCTTTCCCCTGAAGGTATTTCAGCCCTTCCTCGAGGATCTCCCACTTCGAGGAATCCACCATGATCGGCACTTTGGCGACGTCCGGCTCGCCTTGCAGGAGCTGGAGAAAGCGGCTCATCATCGCCTTGCCGTCGATCAGTCCGTCGTCGAAGCAAATATCAATGACGTTCGCGCCGTTGGCGACCTGTTGGCGCGCCACCTCGACTGCGGCCTCGAGGTCACCGGCGCGGACGAGCTTCGCGAACTGGGGCGAGCCGGCGACATTCGCGCGCTCGCCGATCATCAGGAAGCGCTTGTCGGCAGAGTGGTTGTAGGCCTCCGTGCCGGAGAGGCGGAGGGCGTGGGGAATAGTTTTCATGGGCAGATTTTCTGGTCGGATGAAAGTGCGGATGGCTGGAGATTTAAACGAAACGCAGAGGCGCGGAGGTCGCAGAGAGAAGCGCGGAGATGGTATTGGGAGCTGATGACGCAACTTGTTTGATAGCATCGAGATCCAATCCTCTCCCAAGCTCGGCTACTCTGCGTTCCACTTGGTCGGATGAAAGTGCGGATGGCCGGAGATTTAAACGAAACGCAGAGCGCGCGG
>JBBEEL010000039.1:13714-36440 GCA_040880785.1 Akkermansiaceae bacterium
CGACCTCTGCGCCTCTGCGTTTCGCTTCTGTGGATGGCTGGAAATTCAAACGAAACGCAGGGAGTGCGGAGGTCGTATTGGGAGCGGATGACGCAACCTGATTTATGGGCCCGGCTACTCTGCGTTCTTCTCCGCGACCTCTGCGCCTCTGCGTTTGGTTTGTTCATTTGAAATTGATAACCCTACGTTTGATGCCGTCGCGCAGCAGAATCACATTGAAATTGATGAGCAAACCAAGGGACTTCCCTGAAAGTCTCATGTAGGTATGGAGCTGAGCTTCATGAATCGGCAGGAGGTCGGACACTGTTTTCAGCTCGACCACAATTGCTTCCTCCACCAAAAGATCAATTTTATATGCTTCTTCATCTAAATTCTGGCCCTTGTAGACGACGGGGGTGGCTACCTGTCGTTGGGACGAAATTCCCCTCAGCAAAAGCTCTTTCGCCAGTGCGGCTTCATAAACCCGCTCAAGTAAACCGGGACCAAACTCCCGATGGACTTCCATCGCGGAATCGACAATCGCTCCAGATAACACGTTCATTCTATTTGTTTCCATAAGTTCGGCTACTCTGCGCCTCTCTCCGCGACCTCTGCGCCTCTGCGTTTCGCTTCACCCCGCTACCGGCCGCTCCAGATAACACATTCATTCTATTTGTTTCTATAAGTTCGGTAACTCTGCTTCTCTCTCCGCGACCTCTGCGCCTCTGCGTTTCGCTTCACCCTACCACCGGCACCTCCCGCGGCGCGTAATTCGCCACCGCTTTCGCGATCGCCGCGACGTGCTCCGGGGTGTTGCCACAACAACCGCCCGCCAAGTTGAGCAGGCCCGCTTGGGCGAACTCGGCCATGTAGTCGAACATGTGGCTGGGCTCCAGGTCGAAGCCGGTCGGCGCGAGCGGATTGGGCAGGCCGGCGTTCGGATAACAGGAAATGCAGGTCGCCGCGCAGCCGGAGAGTTCCTCCAGGTGCGGCCGCATCAGGTCCGGTCCGAGCGAGCAGTTCAGCCCGATGGCCAGCGGCTTGACGTGGGCAAAGGCATTCCACAGGGCCTCGACTTTTTGCGCGGAAATCATCGTTTCCCCGCCGAGCCCGACGGCCGCGGAGACGATCACCGGCAGCCGGTAATTTTTCTCGGCGAAAATCTCCTCGATGGCCACCACCGCGGCCTTGGCATTGAGCGAGTCGAAAATCGTTTCCACCATCAGGATGTCGCAGCCGCCCTCGATCAACCCGAGCACTTGGTGGCGGTAAGCGGCGAGCACCTGGTCAAATGTCACCACGCGGAAGCCCGCGTCGTTCGCGTCCGGCGAATTGCTCAGCGAAACGGTGAGCGGCCCGATGGCCCCCGCGACGTAGCGCTTGCGGCCGGTGTCCGTGCCGATGTCGTCGGCCCACTTGCGGCAGAGGCGCGAGGACTCGACGTTCATTTCCCAGGCAAGATCATTCAAAAAATTGTCCTCGAGGATCTTTTGGAAGAACTCCGGATCCTTGCGACCGCCCTTTTCGCGCGGGTCCTCAACGAAAAACTCGCTCTGCGCGATGCCGGTCGCGGAAAACGTGTTGGTCTCGCAAATGTCCGAGCCGGCCTCGTAGAAGCGCTTGTGGATGTCCGCGATGACTTCCGGCCGCGTGATCGACAAAATATCGCCGTTGTTGAGAAGATCCTTCTCATTCCCGGCAAATCGGTCACCGCGCGCGGCGGCCTCGTCCAGCCCGTAGCTGCGGATCGTGGTGCCCATCGCCCCGTCGAGGACGAAAATTCGCTCCGTGAGCGCCTGTTGAAGTTCGGTTGTCGCGTCAGCTTGTGGCATGCCCGGAACTTAGGCACGATCCTCCATGGATCAAGAAACAAATCGTCATATCTTGATATGACGATGGGATGAATCACCAAGCCGTTCCCGGCCTTGCAGCCTGCCTGCTGCGGGGCTATGCAGACCGCATCGATGTCATTCCAACTCGAAAGTGACTACCAGCCTGAGGGAGATCAGGGCCAGGCGATCGCGAAGCTCTCCAAATCGCTCGCCGCCGGAAACACGCACCAGACCCTGCTCGGCGTGACCGGCTCGGGGAAGACTTTCACGATGGCCAACCTGATCAAGGCGCACGGCAAGCCGACCTTGATCATGAGCCACAACAAGACGCTCGCGGCCCAGCTTTACTCGGAATTCAAAAACTTCTTCCCGCATAACGCGGTGGAGTATTTCGTTTCCTACTTCGACTACTATCAGCCGGAAGCCTACATCCCGCGGAGCGACACTTATATTGAGAAAGACTCGGCCATCAACGACGAGATCGAGCGGCTGCGACTCAGCACGATGGGCTCGCTGCTGACGCGACAGGACACCATCGTGGTGGCCTCGGTCTCCTGCATCTACGGCTTGGGTTCGCCGGAGGATTACGAAAACATGATGGTCCCCGTGTGGGTGGGCCAGAAACTCACGCGGGAGGAATTTCTCAATTCTCTCGTCGGCATGTTGTTCGAGCGCAACGACATCGCCTTCGGCCGCGGAAAATTCCGGGTGCGCGGCGACGTGGTGGAGGTCCACCCAGCGTATCTGGATGAAATGGCGATCCGCGTGGAGTTTTTCGACGACGAGGTGGAGCGCATCACCAGCATCCACACGCTCACGGGCCACATGATCGACCGCTTGGAAAATCATACGTTTTTCCCGGCGAAGCAGTTCGTCACGCCCGGCGACAAGATGAAACGCGCCGCGCTCGCGATCCGCCAGGAGGCGAGCGAGCAGGTGGCGAAGTTTGAAAAGGAAAGCAAACTCATCGAGGCCCAGCGGCTGCGGATGCGGACCGACTACGACTTGGAAATGATGGCGGAAATGGGGTTTTGCCAGGGGATTGAGAATTACTCGCGCCACCTCACCGGCCGCGAACCGGGGGCCAGGCCGCACACGCTGCTGGATTTCTTCCCACGCGATTTTCTTCTGTTAGTCGATGAAAGCCACGCGACTATCCCCCAGATCGGTGGCATGTTCGAGGGCGACAAGAGCCGCAAGACGGTGCTTGTCGATCATGGATTCCGCCTGCCAAGCGCGCTGGACAACCGACCGCTGCGCTTCGAGGAGTTCATGCAGATGACCGGCCAGCGGGTGTATGTTTCCGCCACGCCGGGACCTTTTGAGATCGTCAACTCGAGGCCGGAGAACAAGGGCTTCATCCCGGTGAAAGCCACCGGCGCGGACGGCAAACGGGTCAATCTATTCGACATGAAAAAAGCCCGCGTCAAGCCGAGCGGGAACGAAGAACCCGTGGAGTTTTTCAATCCGTCCAAGCGCGGCACACCGCTGGTCGTCGAGCAGATCATCCGCCCGACCGGCCTGCTCGACCCGGTGCTCATCCTGCGCCCGCTCAAGCACCAGATCGACGAGACCATCGAACTCTGCCGCCAGCGCGTCGAGCGGCACGAGCGAGTGTTAGTCACCACCCTGACTAAAAAAACCGCGGAGGATCTCAGCGAGTATTTGCAGACGACTGGCCTGAAGGTCCGCTACCTCCACTCCGACATCGACGCAGTCGAGCGGGTGGAAATCCTGCGCCAGCTGCGCGCGGCGACCTTCGACATCCTCATCGGCATCAATTTGCTGCGCGAAGGTCTCGATCTACCAGAGGTCTCGCTCGTCTGCATCTTGGATGCGGACAAGGAGGGATTTCTCCGCAACGAGACCTCGATGATCCAGACCGCCGGCCGCGCCGCCCGCCACATCGGCGGGGAATGCGTGCTTTTTTGTGACAAGGTGACCGACTCGATCCAAGCGCTCATCGACGTGACGGCATACCGCCGCGCCCGCCAGCAGGCGCACAACGAGCTGCACGGGATCACCCCGCAGAGCGTCAAACGCGCCCTGCAACACAGCCTGCACACTCACGAAAAAGGCCGCGAGGCGGCGGAGGATCTCAACCGCTCGATGGTGGCGGACGACGTGCAGACTTACGACAAGCTGCGCGTCATCAGCGAGCTGGAGGAGGAAATGCGCGAGGCCTCGTCGCGGCTGGAATTCGAGCGCGCCGCCCACCTGCGCGACCAGATCGCAGCCTTGAAAAACGATAGCCCGGCGGCTGTGATGAAGCCGGTGAAATATCCGATGGGCAAAAAGAGCCGCTCGCGCAAATGATGGAATTCTTGACCCTTCGCGCAGATCCGGGCAGGTCTACCCCGTGCCCAGTCCGAAAACCGAAAAACCTTACTTCGAGGCTTGGTTGCGCCGGACCTGCCGCCAGTTTGCGGCGAGTGGGCGTCTCACCCAGACGGCAGCGGCCCTCGCTGCCGAACAAGGGGGCACCGTGGACGAGTGGCGCGCGCGGCTGCGGATTCTGGTGGAAGGTGAAGAAATTCCATCGCTGGACCTTTTGATGCGGATCGACGCAATTTTGGCAGGAAACTTCAAACAAGGCGACCAGGGCGACGACTCACAAGTGTCTCTTTTTTAATTCTTAAGAAACTTGCTGTGATTCATTTTCGACAATGAACAAAAACGTTTATAATTTGTCACCAAGTCCACAGCAATTAGATCATCAAATTTTTCGAATTTTTTGATCGCCAATTTGATTTCGGAAGCACACAAGAAGCCCCCCTATCCAGACACCCCCCTATCCAGACACCCCCAGATGCATTGTTTCCGCTCAAAAGCCGTTCTTTTTCGTTTTCAGATTGCCGCCTTACTGCTTTGCCTCAAGTGGCTGCTCATTCCTGCCACGCTGGGACTTCTGCTGTATTCCCTTCTGGTGCTGGATCGCGACCTAACAATCATCGCGCTCTTACTGGGCGCGCTCATCATTTCGGTCGCCATCCTGCAGCGCTTGCTCGCAGCCAGAACGCGCTGCCCTTTGTGCATGACCGAGGTGTTAGCCACCAAGCGCTGTGCCAAGCATCGTGGCGCGCGCAAATTTCTAGGCAGTTACCGGCTGCGGGTGGCCTCGGGAATTCTGTTCAAGGACTCGTTTCTATGCCCTTTCTGCCACGAGCCAACGGCGATGGAAGTGCGCGACCGGTGCCACTGAAATCCACCGAATGCATTCACAGGATTGACAGATGCGCCCGGGCCGTCGAGCTTCCGCGGATGAATTTTCTGACGAAATCCCTACGAGCACTGTTCCCGTCCGCGGCCGGACTGGCACTCGCCCTCTCAATCACCGCCCGCGCAGAAACCGTTATGCCTGAAACACCATCCGACGTCAAAGCCCCGCCCGCCGATGCCGCCACCACGGCCTCCGGCCTCGCCTCCAAGGTGCTCCAAGAGGGCAAGGGCGACACCAAACCCGCCGCCGCCGATACGGTCACCGTCCATTATTCCGGCTGGACCACTGACGGCAAGCTCTTCGACAGCTCCGTCAAGCGCGGCCAGCCCGCCAGTTTCCCGCTCAACGGCGTGATCAAGGGCTGGACCGAGGGCCTGCAATTGATGGTCGAGGGCGAGAAGCGCCGCTTCTGGATCCCTGCCGCCCTCGCCTACGGCGAAAACCCGGGCGGCGGCCGACCCGGTGGAACCCTCGTCTTCGACGTCGAACTCCTTGCTATCAAGCAAGCTCCCAAGCCACCTGCTGTCCCTGAAGACGTCGCCGCCGCACCCGGAGATGCGCAGCGCACGGATTCGGGGATCGCCTCGCGCGTGCTGACCAAGGGAACCGGCAGCGCGCATCCGAAAGCCACCGACCAAGTCAAGGTCCACTACTCCGGATGGACCACCGATGGACAACTCTTCGACAGTTCGGTCGCCCGCGGCGAGCCAATCGTTTTCGGTCTCAACCAGGTCATCCCCGGCTGGACCGAGGGCGTGCAACTGATGGTCGAGGGCGAAAAGCGCCGCCTCTGGATTCCCGGCAAGCTCGCCTATGGTGAGAACCCGCCGCCAGGCGCACCGGCCGGCACCTTGGTCTTCGACGTCGAGCTCCTCGAGATCGTCAAATGATCCGGGTCCGGCTCCAGTTTTGCAGCGGCGCGCTCGCGCTCGCCATCGCCTCGTGCGCCCAACCGGTGCCGGGCTCTCCCGTCGTCGTGACCGGGCCTGACGCACAAAACCCAGAGCCGGTCAAACCGCCGAAGAAAAAACCGATGATGAACGGCCGCGGCAAGGTTTCTTCTATTTCCTTAGCCGATGCCTTCGCTCTCCAACAGTCCGGCAAAGCACTCATCTACGACGCCCGCCCCGGCTTTTTCTACAGCCTGAGCCGCATCCCCAGTGCCATCAGCCTGCCGAAACCGGGTGCCTCCGCGCAAGTCGCGGCGCGGGAGGCGGAGATCAAAACCGCCTTGGCCGAGGGCAAAACCATCGTCGTCTATTGTTCTAACTTCGCCTGCCCGGATGCGCGTGCCGTGGCCATCCACCTGGCCAGCTACGGCTACTCTTCCTCCACCCTCACCGGCGGCTGGGAGGCGTGGAAGGAAAGCGGCCTGCCCACCGAGTGATGATTTTTCCACCAACCTAAACACCACCCACACGCTTCCATGTCCTCCTTCTCCAACGTCACCGTCGATGCCAAAGCCAACGTCTATTTCGACGGCTGCGTGGTTTCCCATACCGTGCATTTTCCGGACAATACCCGCAAAACCCTCGGCCTGATCTATCCAGGGAAATTCCACTTCGGAACCGCCGCCGCCGAGCGCATGGAAATCATCGCCGGCTCCTGCCAGATCACCCTCGACGGCAACACCGAAACCCGCAGCATCGAAGCTGGGGCGTCCTTCGATGTGCCTGCAAACAGCGGCTTCACCATCCAGGTGGACGACGGGATTTGCGAATACATCTGCTCGTTTCTCCCCGCCTGATGCCGCACCCACGGACGGTCATCCGAGCGGCCGCCCCTTGGCTGGCGCTCGCAAGCTTGAGCTCCTGCGGCATCCGCCTGCCGGACACTCCCGGGCCGATCTATCGGACAGAAGTCGCTTCTGCCCCGCCCCCGCCCCCGCCCCCGGCCCCGCCCCCGGCCCCGGCCGCCGCCACGGTCCCGGCGCGAGATCCGGACGTTCTCGTCTGGCTCGTTTCCGACGCGCTACACACCGGCATGATTTTCCCCTATGACTGGTTGCGGGAGTCCGGATTCACCCCGCCGGACGGCTTCGGCCAACCGCGTTACGTCAGCCTCAGCTGGGGTGACGAGACCGCTTACATGGAAAAAGGCCTGCACTCGCCATGGAAGTTTTTCCGCGCCCTCTTCACGCCCACGCCATCGGTCATGGAGTTGATCCCGACCGACGGGCCCGTCGCCGACGTCAGCCCGCAGCAACGCATTTGGCGCAAGCTCGTGCCGCGCGAGCGGGGAAAAAACCTCGCAGCCTTCCTCAATGATTGCAGCCGCCTAGGCACTGACGGGAAACCGAAAGTGATCGGCACTTCCAGCTGGGGTGGCGGCGTCCTGCTAGAATCGCGGCACATCTATTTCACCCCGCGGATGTGCAACACGTGGACCGCCCATGCCATCGAGGCGATGGGTGGCGAAGTCCAACCATGGCTCGGCATCACCGCCAACGGCCTGATCCGCCAGGCGGAAAGGCCACCGAACGATTTCGAGCAAATCTGGTGGGGTGCCGGGCGGCCGCCGCAGAGTTAGACCTCGCGCGTAAACTTCGGAAGAGCGGATAGCAACCACGGATCACATGGAAATTGGATCTGAATGCGCGCTGCGTTCCCTTTTCTTACCTTCCGTGTGCTCCCCGTATTCCGTGGTCAAACATCCTCGATTTCCACCGCAGGTTTATGCAGCCAGCGAGCGAGTTCCCCCGGCTTTTCAAGTAGCTCCAGCGAGCCAAGCACGCCGTGGAGCGGGATGTGCAGGCGGTCAGGGCGGGTGGCAAGTGCGTTGCCGAGCTCGTGCATCGCCCCATTGAAGAGATAGGCGGGCAGCATAATTCTCACCTCATCTTCCGGCTGCGAGAGTGTCCCGTGGTGATGGGTTGTCACCAGATAGGCGCGGAGGTATTCCTGGCTAACGGAGCGATACCAAAGCCGGGTCCACGGCTCTAGCAAGTGGATCCGATCCGGCTCCAAGCCCCCGCGTTCCACTAAATCGGACAAGCCAATCCAGGCCGCGGAATGCAACGAACGGATCATGCCCGCGATATCCCGCAGCGGGGAGCGCTTGATGCTGCGCTCACTCACCGGCGCGGATGGATCACCCTCGAAGTCGATGAAAACGAAATCCTTCCCCGTGTAGAGCACCTGCCTCAGCTCGAAGTCGCCGTGGCAACGGATGCGCATGGCGTTCAAGCGCCGGCTTTGCAAGGCGTGGTAGCTGGCCATGATTTCCGGTTCGCGGGCAAGAACTTGGCGGGCCAGCTCTGCCAGCTCGGGCGGCAACGACGGCAGTCGTTTGCGCAGGTTCCGCAGGTTGTGGATGGTGGTGGTGCGCATCGATTGGAACAGCCCGCGCACATAATGGGAGGTGAAGGATTCCGGCGCGAAGGTCTTGTCATCCGGCTCGCCGCACAGCGCGAAATGCAGCTCCGCGCTGCGCTCGCCGAGAGCGCGGGCGGTCTCCAGATAGGTTCCGATGATTTCCACCACCGGCTGGGAAAGCTCGCCATCCGCAGGATTTTCCTGCGGCCCATCCATGGCGGGGAGGGCCAGTTCCTCCGTCAGTTCGGAGGCGATGCGTTCATAGTAACGGCCCAGCGCGTCGAAGGTGTAATCCTGGAGATTGCGGGCGCTCGGGATGTATTCACTCAAGACGGCAAGACTGAACCCCGCACTTTTTCCGGAGTTGAGCTCCACCGCGCCGGCCAGCCGCTGAAGGTGGGGAAACTGGTGGTCGGTAAGATAGCCACCGACTTCGATCTCCGGATTGAGGCCGGGGTTGAGCCGACGGAACCATTTCAACATCAACTTTTCGCCAAAAGAGACCGAGGAATTCCGTTGATCCAGATGGCCCACGACCGCCTCGGGCAGCGGATTTTTCCCAAGGATCTGACGAAAAACCCCGCTGTGGTAACTCTCCAGTTTTCCCCCGTCGCCGGGGTGGCTGCCGCGCTTGGCAACCCATTTCAGCAGCTCGCCACAGAACAACGGATCCGCCATCGCGTCGTGCAGCAGGCCCTGCGGGGCGTCGCCACCGGGGTGGAGGGCACAGACCACGCCGCGGGGATTCTCGTCGCGAATTTGGTCGGCCCGCGCACCGTGGTCGAAGACCAGCGGCAGCGAGTAGAGTTCGTGTTCGCCGTGCCCGAAGGCCACCTCTACCAATACAAGACGCGCGGCGATTTTCTCGCCGGGCAATGAAACCACCTTCTGCACGTTCACCTGCCGGATCCCGCGGTGGTGCGCGGTGAACCAGCTTTGCTGCGGCAGCCAGCTTCCCAGGCGCTCTTCAAGCTGGGTCCTGGCCTTTTCCGCAAACACGGTGGTCCAGTCGCCCGTCACCACGATGGGCGGAGCCGCGGCACCCGCCGTAGCCGGAGCGCCCGCCACCAGCGGCTCGAGCGCGAACCAGAAAAACCCGTGCGGACTGAGTGTCAGGAAATAGGGCCTAGCGGAAATGTGTGGGAAGTGCATCCGCCCGAACAACTCGACAGGCACCTGGCCGTTGAACTCGGCCAGGTCGAGCTCCACCGGTTGCGCGAAGCGCGAGAGATTGGCCACCACGAGGATGGTCTCGCCTCCAAAGCGCAAGATATAACTGAGGATCTTATAATTTTCCGGATGGAGAAATTCGCAGCGGCCCGCGCCTAACGCACGATAGCGTTTCCGCAGGGCCAACAGCCGCCGCATCCACCACAACAGTGAGTGCGGGTTCTGCGACTGCGACTCCACGTTGACCGCCTCATAGTGATATTCCGGATCATAAATGATCGGCAGATAGAGCGCCTGCGGATTGGCGCGGGAAAAGCCGGCGTTCTTGTCCGGGCTCCACTGCATCGGCGTGCGCACACCGTTCCTATCTCCCAGATAGATATTCTCGCCCATGCCGATCTCGTCACCATAGTAAAGCACCGGAGTTCCGGGCAGAGAGAGCAGGATCGCGTTCATCAGCTCGATGCGGCGGCGGTCGTTGCCCAGCAGCGGCGCGAGGCGGCGGCGGATGCCGAGGTTGAGCCGCGCGCGGTGGACGTGGGCATACATCCGATACATGTAATCCCGCTCCTCGTCGGTGACCATTTCCAGCGTCAGCTCGTCATGGTTGCGCAGGAATAGCGCCCACTGGCTGGTCGAGGGGATTTCCGGAGTTTGCTCCAGGATGTCCACGATGGGCACGCGGTCCTCCATCCGCAGCGCCATGAAAAGCCGCGGCATCAGCGGAAAATGGAAAGCCATGTGGCACTCGTCACCCTCGCCCCCGCCGAAATATTCCACTGCGTCCTCCGGCCATTGGTTGGCCTCGCCTAACAACATGCGGTCGCCGTATTTCTCATCCACATGCTTGCGCAAGCGCTTCAGCACGGCGTGCGTTTCCGGCAGGTTTTCACAGCTCGTGCCCTCGCGTTCAAACAAGTAGGGCACCGCATCGAGCCGCAGCCCGTCCACACCCAGATCGAACCAGAAATCCAGCACCTTCACCATTTCATCATACACCTCGGGATTTTCCCAGTTGAGGTCCGGCTGGTGCGAAAAGAAACGGTGCCAGAAATACGCGCCCACCACGTCGTCGTGGGTCCAGTTGGAGATCTCGATGTCCTTGAAAATAATGCGTGCGTCCTTGTATTTTTCCGGTGTGTCGCTCCAGACATAGAACTCACGCCAGCGGCTCCCCGGCGCGGCGCGGCGGGCGCGCTGGAACCACGGGTGCTGGTCGGACGTGTGGTTGAGCACCAGCTCGGTGATCACCCGCAGCCCGTGCCGGTGCGCCTCTTTCAGGAAGGCCTTGAAGTCCGTCAGCGTGCCATACATCGGGTGCACATCGAAATAATTTGCCGTGTCGTAGCCGTCATCCTTGAGCGGCGAGGGGTAAAACGGCAGCAACCACAACGCAGTGACACCCAGATCCTTGAGGTAACCAAGCTTCGAGGTGAGCCCCCGGAAATCGCCGATGCCATTGTCATCGCTGTCGGCGAAGGCCCGCACGTGGAGCTCATAGATGACGCCGTTCTTATACCAAAAGGGTTCGGGAGCGGGTCGGGTTTGCATGGGAACGGGTTGGAAATTCTTGGCGGCGGGGGAGTTCGGGCGGCATCCCCAAGGGAGCCGCCCCGGGGAGCCGCGGAGCCTCACCATACCGCAACCTGCACGAGTGCCAAAGGAAGTTTGAGTGATTCCTCGATTAAGAAATATTTAGCCACAGATGAACGCCGATGAAGAGGAGTTTGGATTCTGCCAATCACAATCCCTGTCGCGGGCGGGACATTAATTGCGATGATCCCCCGCCCCCCGCAAATCCTCATCCAACACGCTGCGTGGCTAGGGAATGCCCAACCCTTCCAGAAACTGCCAATCACAATCCTTGTCGCGGGCGGGACAATAATTGTGCCTGTGGAACATGGAAATGTGGATGGGTTTGCCCGGTGCTGCCGCCGGCGAGAGATGGGGGATGGTTTTGAGATAGAGTTAACGATACAGTTTGCCGTTGGGAGCGCTTGGAAGTTAGAGTCATTTCACAACACGACTGATAGAATGCCAGGATGCCTGCAACCTTCTTGAATGCCTGAATTTTTAATGAACCTAAAGTCCGAGAATCGCCTCGGCGATGGTGTCTTCCCTGCCCGCCTCGGTGCGGATGAAGATTTCCTGCAAGCCCTTGGCCGACTGGGTGACGGCTTTGAGCCCGCCGGACACCTTGCGCTGCACTTTTATGGCCCCCGTCCGGCTCCCCGCCCCCAGCGACTTGCCGCCGTAGGATCGGCCGATGATCACCCCGACCACGCCATCGAGCGCCTCGATTTTGCGCATCATCTCATGGCATTCCTTGGAAGAGCTTTGGTGGCGTCCGCGTGAGGGCATGAGCTTCGCAATTGAATGGTGGGGCCTGCCGACCTTCGCGCTGGCGGCGAGAGCTTGAAGCCATTCCCGCGCTTACGCGAGCAAACATTGGCGTGGGGTGCGGGCGCTGCTCACCGCCGAAACCCCACTCACTTTGCCGGAAAGACCGGTGCCCCCTCAGCAGCCGCGGTTAGGCAGTAGCTGCCCCGGTCGATGTAAGCAACCAGACAACCGGAGCGGGTGAATTTCAGTTCACGCTCGGTGCCGGGAACCAGGTGAATCCCCCTGTAGCGAGGGTAATCGGAAAGGTCAAAGGCTCCGGCACTGACCCTCCACGTCAGCCGCGCCGGGGAGTCGGGAACTTGTTTGATGAAGATCGCGGCGGATCGTGCCCATGGTTCCCGCCACGCGATTTCCGCGTGGGCCTGCTTTAATATCGCTCGCTGCGAGACCAGATCGCGTTGCGAGACGATGGCGGTTTGCGGGGCACAGCCGGCAAGAACGATTGACAGAAGGCAGAGGAACGCACGCATGAGACCGGGCTTTCTTTTTTTGGGGGAGAGTTTAGCTGCGACGGGCGGATGCCCTGACGGCATACCATGCAATCTCTACATTTAGCGCTGTTTCCCGCAGTCCGCAAAAGGAAATCGCGGGGCGAGATCAAGGTTGTCTTGCCCAAGGTGAAGCCGAACGAGCATTCGTAAAATTGCTCGAGTTGGTCTGATCATGGAGTGCGTTGGCAGGGCGAAGCTCCGACACCGCTTTGGATGGATGACGAAGTCCTTGGGCTGCGTGCAGCCTGCTGCCGCTTTGGCCGAAACAGACTCCCGTGGGGTTCGCTCGGAGGCGACTGCGAATGGACAGCTTTTTCACTGCCGGCCACGGTCAGGCAGCAGCAGGCTGCGTTGCCTCAAAGCGGCAGCAGGCTGCACGCAGTCCAAGGACTTTGTCTCGGCTCCTTTGCTAATGCTGCGGCTTTGCATTTACCTCGAAGATTGGAGCGAGACGCCCACAGCCACTTGCACCACCACTTGCACCACCACTTGCACCACCACTTGCACCACCACTTGCACCGCTCTTGGCCCATGCGGCTCAAGTCGGGGTCAACCCGGGATCTTGAAATGGCGGACCCGCTCGAAGAAGCGGTCGAGGTCGCCGCCGGACTCCGCCAGCAGGCGCTCGAAGGCGGGGATGTGCTGGTGATAGAGTTGGAGAGAAATGATGTGGCCGTTGTTGATGTCCGTCTTGACCCAGGAATCGAGGCCGCTGCCGCCCCATTGGCGGCGGAGTTCGAGGAACTGGCCGCGGAGATTGGTCAGAATTTCCGCTTTTTGCCGCCGCATCGCGGGAACCGGCTGGCGGGACGCGTAGAGCGCTTCGAGCTGCAAGCGCGCGCGGTCGATTTCCCGGTAAAACTCGCCGCGCCGCACCAGGCGTTGCTTGTAGGCTTCCAACTCCTTGAGCCGTCCCTCGTGCCGCAGCCAGCGCCGGACGCCTTCCTCGGCGACGGCATTGGCCAGCGACTCGTTGAAGATCGTGTCGCCGCGGCGGAAGTATTTGCGGTGGGTGAGCTCGTGGAAAATCGTCTCTGCCAGGTCGATGTCTGGGTAGTGGATGAAGGTGTTGAGCATCGGGTCGTGGAGCCACCCGAGTGTGGAGTAGGCGTTGACCCCGCCGACATGCACGTCGTAGCCCTCCGCCCGCAGCTGGCTGGCGAGCTGACGCGTGTCCTGCTCGCGGAAATAGCCGCGGTAATCCATTTCACCGACGATGGGATAGGACCAGGTTTTCGGCTCCAGCGAGAATTCCGGCGATGCGTAAAGCACCCAGACGACGTGCTTGCGCCCCAGATCGGCGTATCTCCCGTAGCTCTTGTCGCCAGGCAGCGAGAGATAATCGATGGCAAAACGCCGGATGCCCTCGACGGCCAGCAGCTTCTGGCGGACTTCGGCGGTGGTGGCCACATCGGCGATGACCGCGGGGTTGGAGCGGCTTTTGCGGATGATTTCCATCTGCCCGCCGGCGGCTTGGCCGTAAAAACGCATGGCTTGGCAGGCCGGCAGCACCAATAGCGCGATGAGAAGGGGAAAAGGCAGAATCTTGAATCGAATCATTGGTGGCAGATTTGACCACGTTAGGACGCTCCTCAAGGTGAGATAGGGCTGAGATCGGAAATGTCGGGGAGATTTCCCCTTTCCACCATCGCCTCGCTTGCCTAAAGCTCGGGCGACATGAGCAAAATCGTTCTCTTATTCTCCGGACAAGGTGCCCAAAAAGTGGGCATGGGCAAAGACTGGGCGGAAACGTCCGCCACCGCCCGCGGGATGGCGGCGCAGGCCGACAGGGCGCTGGGATTCCCCCTCTCGGACATCATGTTCCACGGCCCGGACGAGGAGCTGACGAAGACCTCGCGCTGCCAGCCGGCACTGTTTTTACATGGCCTGATGGCGCTGGCGCTGATCCGCGAGCGGGTTTCGAATTTCTCGCCAGTGGCCGCCGCGGGGCTCTCGCTGGGGGAATTCACCGCGCACGTCGCGGCCGGGAGTTTTTCGTTTGAGGACGGGCTGCGCTTGGTCGCCCGCCGCGGGGAATTCATGGAGGAGGCTTGCAACGCGACCGAGGGTGCGATGGCCGCGCTCATCGGCGGCGAAGAAGAACAAGTGCGCGCACTCGCCGCCGCCGCGGAGGTGGATGTCGCGAATTTGAACGCCCCTGGCCAAATCGTCCTCTCCGGCACCGCCGCGGGGATCGACACGGCGGTCGCGCTGGCCAAGGAGTATGGCGTGCGCCGCGCGATCAAGCTGAACGTCGCCGGGGCCTATCACTCGCGGCTGATGCAGAGCGCGCAGGACAAGCTGGCCGCCGAGCTGGCGGGGGTATCCATTCAGACCCCGTCGATGCCGGTGGTTTGTAATTTCGCCGCCCGTCCCGTCGCCGAACCCGCCGAGATCCGGCGCATGTTGGAAAGCCAGGTCACCGGCTCGGTGCGCTGGACGGAATCGATCCAGGCGCTCATCGCGATGGGCCACCGCAGCTTCCTCGAACTCGGTCCGGGCAAGGTCATTGCGGGCCTGGTCGCCAAGATCGACAAGGACGCCACCGTCCATTCGGTGGAGGATCTGGCCTCACTGGAAGCCGCCGTGGAAGCACTATCCTGAGCCTTGAAAAGCGGTCTGGAAAAAATGCGCTAAAGCTCAAAAAAGAGATTGCGCAGTCCGGACCGGGTCCATAGCTTCCGCCACCCGAGCGGGACATGGAGCGGTAGCTCAGTTGGTTAGAGCGCCAGCCTGTCACGTTGGAGGTCGCGGGTTCGAGTCCCGTCCGCTCCGCCATCCCCGTTCGGTAAATCAGCCCCGCCTGCAAAGGCGGGGTTTTTTTTAATCTCGGCACGGATGCCAGACCAGAACGAGATCAGCCCCCCTGAGTCTCCCGCCGCTTGCGCACGCCAGCGGCGAGATGCTCGAGGGTTTCCACCGTCTCGTCCCAGCCGATGCATGCGTCAGTCACTGATTGACCGTGGGTCAGGGCGGCCAAATCCTTGCCGAGCTTCTGGTTGCCCTCCACCAGGTTGGACTCGATCATCACCGAGGTGATCACCCGGCAACCCTCCGCGATCTGGCGGCCGATGTTCTTCGCCACCAGTGGCTGGTTCCGGTAGTCCTTCATCGAGTTACCGTGCGAGCAGTCGATCATCACCGACTCGGTCAGATTCTGTTCGCGCAGCATGACCGCGGCGGTTTCCACCGCAGCCTTCTCGAAGTTAGGTCCGGATTTCCCGCCGCGCAGGATCAGGTGGCACGATTCGTTACCGGAGGTGGAAACAATCGCCGAAACCCCCTGCTTGGTCACCGAAAGGAAATGATGAGGGCGGGATGAGGATTGGATCGCGTCCAGGGCGATCTGGATCGAGCCGCCGGTTCCGTTTTTAAACCCCACCGGCATCGAGAGTCCCGAGGCCAGTTCGCGGTGGATCTGGGACTCCGTGGTCCGGGCACCGATGGCCCCCCACGCGATGAGGTCCGCGATGTATTGCGGGGAAATCGTGTCGAGGAATTCGGTGCCGGAAGGCACGCCCATGTTGGCCAGATCCAGCAGCAGCCCGCGGGCGACGCGCAGCCCGTGGTTGATGTCGAACGAATCGTCCAGATGGGGATCGTTGATCAAGCCCTTCCAGCCAACCGTCGTCCGCGGCTTTTCGAAATACACGCGCATGATGACGAACACGTCCTTCTCGATGCGCATGGCCTCTTCCTTCAGCTTCGCCGCATACTCCAGCGCGGCAGCCGGATTATGGATCGAGCAAGGGCCCACCACCGCCAGCAAGCGGTCATCCTCGCCGCGCAAGATCGCGTCGGCCTGGGCGCGCGCGCCGGCAACCAGTGCGGAGGCCTGCTCGGTGAGGGGTAGATAATAAGCAAGCACCGCCGGGGAAATAAGCGGGTTCAAGCCTGAGATTCTGAGGTCGTCGGTGCGGTGGCGCGTCACGCCGCGGATGGTTGGCGGCGGAGTGCCCGCTAGGCAAGGCGCAAGTGCAGCCGCCGGCCGCCTTTCTTTGCCAATACGGTCCTTGCGATCCCCCGCCGTTCCTGATTGCGTGCGTGCCCCATGAAAAAACTCCTGCTCTGCGCGGTTTTCATTCTTCCTCTCGCCGCATCCGACCTTCCCCATGCCGCGATCTCCGCGGCGGCCGGGGGATTTCTCGCTACTCTCGATGAGGCCCAGAAAGCCAAGGCCGCCCTCCCCTTCTCCGGCGACGAACGAGAAAATTTCCGTTTCACCCCCCGCGACCGGGCCGGCCTGCCGCTCAAGGAAATGACCGCTGCCCAGCGCGAGGCCGCCATGAATCTCCTCGGCTCGACGCTCAGCGAGAAAGGCGCGCTCAAGGTCACGCAAATCATGAGCCTCGAAGGCGTCCTCGCGGAGATCGAGAACAACCCGACCCGCCGCGACGCCGGAAAATACCACTTCACGATCTTCGGCACCCCGGGCGACCCGAAGGGCTGGGGCTGGCGCTTCGAGGGCCACCACCTCTCCGCCAACATCACCCTCGTCGAGGGCAAGGGCATCTCCGGCACCCCATCCTTCCTCGGCTCCAATCCCGCCGAAGTCCGCCACGAGGGAAAACACAAGGGCCTGCGCGTCCTCGCCGCCGAGGAGGATCTCGCCCGCACCCTCGTTTCCGCCCTCCTCGCTGCGGAAAAAAACCAGGTCATTTTCAGCAAAACACCCCCAGCGGAAATCCTCAGCGCGGAGGAACGCAAGGCCACCGCCCTCGACCCCGTCGGCATCGCCGCCGCCGACATGACTGAGTCCCAGCGTGGCGCCCTGCTCACCCTCATCTCTGAATACACCGGCCGCTACCGCTCCGAGATCGCCGCTGCCGACATGGCGAAAATCCAAACTGCCGGTATCGGGAAAATCCGCTTCGGTTGGGCCGGCGGCACCCGCCCCGGGGAGGCCTATTACTACCGCATCCAAGGCCCGACCTTTCTGATGGAGTCCGCCAACGTCCAAAACAACGCCAATCACAATCACGCCAGCTGGCGGGATTTTGATGGCGACTTCGGCCGCGATCTGCTCCACGAGCACTACCGCGCCGACCACTGAGGCCCGCTGAAATGATGAAAAAAGACCGCACCGACGCCCTCCTCGTTCTCCGTGGTCTCTGCGACTCCCGCGAGCAAGCCAAGCGGCTCATCCTCGCTGGCGAAGTCCGCAGCGGCGACCGCATCATTGACAAGCCCAGCACCCAGCTCGCCCCCGATGCCCCGCTCGAGGTGAAGGAAAAGCAGCGCTACGTCGGCCGCGGCGGTCTCAAGCTCGAAGCCGCGCTCGACAGCTTCCAAATCGAGCCCGCCGGCTGGGTCTGCATCGACGTCGGTGCGTCCACCGGCGGCTTCACCGACTGCCTGCTCCAGCGCGGCGCCCTCCGCGTCCATGCCGTCGATGTCGGGACCAATCAACTCGTGTGGAAACTCCGCAGCGACCCCCGCGTCGTCGTCAAAGAGCAGTTCAACGCCCGCCACATGGTCCCCGAAGACATCGGGGAAAAAGTCCAGCTCGCGGTGATGGATCTCTCCTTCATTTCTCTCACCAAAGTCCTGCCAGCCGTCTTCTCCGTGCTTGAGGACAGCGGCAGTGTCGTTTGCCTCATCAAACCGCAGTTCGAGCTCCGGCGTGAGGACATTGCAAAAGGCGGCATCGTCCGCGACCCCGCGCTCCACCAACAAGCGGTCGAGAAGATCCGCAAATTCATCACCGAAGAGCACTCGTTTGAATGGCGCGGCCTCATCCCCTCCCCCATCACCGGGATGGATGGAAACCAGGAGTTCCTCGCCTGGATCGCCCGCAATCCCGTCTGAGAGAGGACGTGGCCCGGGCATCCTGCCCGGAGCCTAACATCCGAATCCATTCAAGCTTTATCCGCCGGATGTCGTAGCAGCGGCTTGCTCTTCACCTTGCCGCAGCCGCGTGGGCGAGACGCCCACACTCCTTGAGGACGTGGCCCGGGCATCCTGCCCGGAGCCTAACAAACGCCGACTTCTCGATTTTCACCTTCCGTGTGTGTGCCTGGATTCCCTGGTCGAAATCTTGGTCTTTTTCCCTTCGCCTGAGCCGCGTGGGCGAGACGCCCACACTCCTTGAGGACGTGGCCCGGGCATCCTGCCCGGAGCCTAACATCCGAATCCATTCAAGCTTTATCCGCCGGATGTCGTAGCAGCGGCTTGCTCTTCACCTTGCCGCAGCCAAGCGGGCGAGACGCCCACGCTCCCCCCCGTGACCCGGGCATCCTGCCCGGAGGGTGGAAAGCCAGTGCGGACTGCTGGGAATCTCAGCGGTCCAACAGAATATGGTCTCCCAGAACGACCAGATCGACCGCTCCCTTGAGCGTCCGGTCGATGAAAGGTGTGTTGGTTGATTTGGATTTCATGAACGCGGCACTGAAGGTGGTTTCCGCGTCGGGATTAAACAGAATGAGGTCTGCGGGCTGCCCTGCTTCGATGGATGGCACCGGCAGGCCCATCAAGCGGCGGGGCTCGGCAGAGTAGCGTTTTATGACGAGATCCCAGCCGAATTTCCCGGTGGCGACGAAGTGGTGATAGAGCGAGACTAGAGCGGTATCCATGCCGGTGATGCCGTTAGGCGCGCTGACGAAGTCCTGAGATTTCTCAAAGCGCGTATGGGGCGCATGGTCGGTGGCGATGAGGTCGAAGGTGCCGTCGATGAGCCCTTGCAGCAGGCCCTCGTTGTCCGCCTTGGTGCGCAGTGGCGGGTTCATTTTGTAGTTGGTGTCGAAATCCCCGATGTCCTCCTCATTGAAAAGCAGGTGGTGCGGCGAGACCTCGGCGGTGACACGGACGTCGCCGCGGCTTTTCCACCAAGCGATGGTTTCCATACCGAGCTTGCTGGAGACGTGCTGGATGTGGATGTGCGCCCCGGCGGCGTGGGCGAGGCGGATATCGCGGTCGATGATGATTTCCTCGGCGCAGGCGGGTGAGCCTTTGATGCCGAGGCGGTAGCTGGTGACGCCATCGTTGAGTGCGCGCGGGCCGGCGAGTTCCGGGACTTCACAATGGCTGGCGAAGAACATGCCAAACTCGGTGGCGTATTGCATCGCGCGCAGCAGCACGGAGGCGTCAGCGGTGGTGTCGCCGTCGTCGGTGAGCATTTTCACGCCGAGTGCGCGCATCCCGTCGATGCCCGCGAGTTCTTTGCCGTGACGGCCCTTGGTCACGCACCCGGAAGTGTAAACAGGGATGCGGGCGCTACGCCTGGCAATGTCGAGCACGTTGGCGACCACCGTGGCGGAATCGATCGCCGGGCGGGTGTTCGGCATCATGACTACGCCGGTGATGCCACCATTGATTGCGGCTTCGGTGCCGCTTGCGATAGTTTCCTTGCCCTCAAATCCCGGCTCGCGGAAATGCACGTGGGCGTCGAACATACCGGGCATCAGGATCCGCCCGCGGGCGTCGATCACGCGGGCACCCAAGGCGTCGAGGCCGCTGCCGACCTGCTGGATTTTGCCGTCTGAGATGAGAACATCCGAATCACCAAGGGAGGGCGAGTTTTCGGAAGCGATGCGGGCGTTAGTGATGAGGAGCATGAGGGCAGGAAATTGCGGCCGTTGGGGGGCCTTGGAGTGGATTCTGGCGGAATTGACAGGAAAGACAAGACGCGGCTTTGACCTTGGTTACCGTCATGCTTCCGCATCCTTTAGAAACTGGGTGACCTCGCTTGGGCTACTGGTTCCCAGCCGGAAAAGCGATTCGACATTTTCCTCGTAGCGGACGGCGAGCGGCCGTTTCACAAGCGCGAGGGCTTGAGTTCCGCTGGGGGAGGGGAATTCAGAATCCCCTGCGGGGCGCGTTTGAGCTTTACGCCGGGCCGGGATCTCTTCAGACAAGGACCCCGCCGCACGAAAATGTGCGGCGGGTTTAAATCTCACCCCAGTATTTTCAATTATGGACATCCAAATCGCCACGCTTTGTGACTTCGCCGCCGACTACAATGGCAAGCTCGTCATTTCCGGAACCTTCGACACCCTCGCGGCCCGTGCCGTGCCGGTGGTGCACCCATCGTGCGCCTTGGCGATGCGTTTTTGCTTCACTCCGGAAGACGCGGGCCGTCACAAGCTCTCCATCAACATCATCAACGAGGACGGCGAATCGCTCGACCCGAACAACATGCCGATCGAGCCGGAGTTCGAGGTGCAGTTGCCGAAAAACGTGCCTTTCCTGACTCGCAACATCGTGATGAACCTGCAAGGGCTGCGTTTCGAGGAAGCGGGCATCTACTCGATCGACATCGGTTGCGACGGTGAGATCCTCGTCCGTTTGCCGCTGCGCATCGTCCAAGTGACCCAAGGTCCCAACGGCGAAACTCAGATGGCGTAATCGGTCGGCTTGGTGTATGGACTTGCGCCATGCCCCAGCCCACCCGTTTTTCATGTGCTCTCGTCACCGGCGCATCGTCCGGATTGGGCGAGGAGTTCGCACTTCAGATTGCGCCACGGATCGACACGCTCGTTCTCGTGGCGCGCCGTGAGTCGCTGCTCCAGCGGCTCGCCGATCGGATTCGCGGCGAGTTTCCCCATGTCACCGTGTGGGTGTTCGTGGCGGATTTGAGGTGGGTTGCGGAGCGTGAGCAACTGCTCGCGGCGCTGGCCGAGCAGGGGCTGCGGCCGGATCTCTTGATCAACAACGCCGGCCTCGGGGATTACGGGGAATTCGCCACGTCCAGTTGGGAGAAGCTCCAGTCGATGCTGGACTTGAATGTCGAGGCGCTGACGCATTTGACGCACGCGCTGGTGCCGGAAATGATCCGCCGTGGCGGCGGGGCGGTGGTCAACATCAGTTCGCTCGCCAGCGTGATCCCGATTCCGGATTTCGCGGTGTATGCGGCGACCAAGGCATATGTGACGAGTTTTTCCGAAGCGCTGCGCATCGAGCTGCGGGGGCACCGGATCCCGGTGTTGGCGGTGTGTCCGGGGCCGGTGCGGACCGAGTTTGGGACTGTGGCGCGGCGCGACGAGAACTCACCGGGCATGCCGGCAAGGAAGTCATTTTACGTGCCCAAGCAGCAGGTGGTGGCCGAGTCGCTGGTGGCGCTGGACCGCAAGGCGGCGCGGGTTTACCCGGGGCTCAAGACGGCGGCCGCCGCGTTGGTGCTTTCCGCCTTGCCTCTGGTGCTGCTGCGCTTCGCGCTCGGATTCCGGCCGCGGAAGAGTTAGGATCGGGATGGAGAATGGAACCGCGAATGGACGCGAAGGAACGCTCATTTTCAACTGGCGGCATCCTGCGGGTGAGAAGCTGATAACCACGGACTTTGCCCGCCGGGGCTCATCCCATTTTCATAGCCGCGCCAGCACCGCGTCACCCATCGCCTTGCTGCCGACTTTCGTCTCGCCCGGCTGGCGGGTGGCGATGTCGCCGGTGCGGAACCCAGCGGCGATGGTTTTCGCGATTGCCGCTTCAATCGCGTTGGCGGCTTCGATTTCGCCGAGGGAAAAACGCAGCAACATGGCCAGCGAGAGGATTTGCGCGATCGGGTTGGCGACGCCCTGCCCGGCGATGTCGGGAGCGGAGCCGCCGGACGGTTCGTATAGCCCGAAATAAAGCCCGTCCTCGCGCTGCTTGCCCAGCGAGGCGGAAGGGAGCATCCCGAGGGAGCCGGAAATCATGGCCATTTCGTCCGACAGAATATCGCCGAAAAGGTTTTCCGTGACCAGCACGTCGAAGGAGCCGGGGCGCTTGATCAGCTGCATGGCTGCGTTGTCCACATACATGTGGGAGAGTTGGACTTCGGGGAATTCCTTGGAAATTTCGATCACCGTCTCGCGCCACAGCACGGAGGTGGCGAGGACGTTGGCCTTGTCCACTGAGAGCAATTGTTTTTTGCGGCCCATCGCCGCGGTGAAGGCGACGCGGGCGATCCGCTGGATCTCGCTTTTTTGATAGACCATGGTGTCGAAGGCGACTGGCTCGCCGCCGCGGTCCTCGCGGCCCTTGGGCGTGCCGAAGTAGATGCCGCCGGTGAGCTCGCGGACGCAGAGGACATCGAATCCATCGGCGATGAGCTCCTGTTTGACGGGTGAGGCGTGGGTCAGCGCCGGCAGACAAACGCCGGGGCGGAGATTGGCGAAGAGGCCGAAGTGCTTGCGCAGCGGCAGCAGTGCGCCGCGTTCCGGTTGGATGTCGGGTGGCAGGTTTTCCCATTTCGGGCCGCCGACGGAACCGAAGAGAATGGCCTGCGCATTTTCGCAAGCCGCGATGGTTTCCGGTGGCAGCGGGTGGCCGGTCGCATCGATGGCCGCGCCTCCAACGAGGTGGGCGCTGTGGGAAACACCGAAGCCGAATTTCGCTTCGGCG
>JBBEEL010000040.1:0-5961 GCA_040880785.1 Akkermansiaceae bacterium
CTCGCCCGCCTCCGCGAGGCCGACACCCTCGACTCCATCGCCTCCGACGTCGCCGGCTACCGCGCCGAAGTCCACGCCCAGCGCGCCCGCCTCGCCATCGGCAGCCAGGCCGCCGGCCACGCCAGAAAATCCTACGAACTCACCACCGCCCGCCTCCAAGAGAACCAAGGTCTCCCCATCGAGGCCCTCGCCTCCATCCAGACCCTCGCCGAGGCCCGCCAAGCCGAAATCGACGCCGTCCTCGACTACAACATCGCCCAGCACCGCCTCCTCGCCGCCCTCGGCCACCCGAGGTGAGGCCCCTGCGGAAAATCGCTGGAATGACCGCGCCGATGATTTACCCTCCATCCATGGCCGGATCCGCTTCCTATGCCCACCTCGAGGATGAAGTCCTTCACCCCCCGCTTGAAGACCGTTCCCGGCTCGCCAGCCGACTGTTGGAAAGCCTGGACGAGGATAACGGCTTCGAGCTGAATCCCGAATGGAAAGATGAACTCAATCGACGCGCGAAGGAAATCGACGAAGGCACTGCGCGGATGATTTCCAGTGAGGAAGTATCCGCCAAGGTGAGGGCGCGAGTGATGGAAGCCCGGCCGCGACCGACGATCTCATCCCGTTTTACGAAAAATTCGGCTTTCGATCGATCTCGCCGGGATCACGCCGCTTGTTCCTGCCAACCCGCTCGCTGCTGCCGGAAGACTGAGTCGGGCTGGGGTATTGAAGAAGCATTGAGCGAGACGCTACAATCCTGTAGGTTTAGACCCATGAAGAGGAATATAAACCGCAGATGAACACAGATGAACGCAGATTAGAATTAACCAAAATCCCTCTTTATCTGCGTGCATCTGTGTTCATCTGCGGTTAAAAAATTCTTAAATTGTCAGTCAAAATCGTCCCTTTGTGGCTGACAGAAAATTAGCGTTCATTTGCATCCATTCGCGGTTTAAGTTCCCCTTCTTTCTTCGCCGCACCCACCCCAACCATGATCCAAAAAATTCTCCAGACCCAAGCCCCCGCCGCCACGCTCCTGATCCGGATCATGACCGGCGGCATTTTCCTATCCGAAGGCATCCAGAAGTTTCTCTATCCGGCGGAACTGGGCGCGGGCCGCTTCGCGAAAATTGGCATCCCCGCGCCCGAATTGATGGGCCCCTTCGTCGGTGCCGTGGAGATCGTCTGCGGTGGCTTGCTGCTGCTCGGGCTGCTCACCCGCCTCGCCGCGATTCCCCTCATCATCGCGATGATCGTCGCGATGATTTCCATCAAAATCCCGATCCTCCTCGGCCACGGCTTCGCGGGATTTTCGCTCCGCGAGCTACCCCGCTACGGCTTCTGGAGCATGCTGCACGAGTCCCGCAACGACCTCTGCATGATTTTCGGTTCCACCTTCCTGCTCATCGTCGGTGCGGGCCGCTGGTCGTTGGACGGGCTGATTTCGCGCCGAATGTGACGAAGCGGTGACAAAACCGTCACAAAAAGTTGGTTTACGCGCATTCGCTCTGTGACGAAAACGTGACATCGCTCGCCAACACAAGCGGCTGCGTGTCCAAACTAAAAGAAAACCATCATGCATTCCATCGTGTCCACCCGCTCCGCCGCCTTCCTTCTGGCGTTCGCCCCGGCCTCCCTGGCCCTCGCCGCAGAACTCACCTCCGCCGATCCGCTGAAAGAGTCCCTCGACCAAGCTTGGTCGCTGGTCAAGCTCTATGAAAACCCCAACAACCCGGTTATCCAGAAACTCGCCTTCACCGGCCGCCTGCAACTCGACTACGCGATCGTGGACGGTGAGGGATCTCCCGCCGCAGGGGTGAGCGACGAAGATATCAGCTACGATTTCGGCGGTTGGCGGCGGCTGCGCGGCGGCTTCAAGGCCACTCTCTTCAAGGACTTCACCGCCCACATCGAGGCGGACTTCGATCCCGACGAGGCCCCGGTTTACCGCCGCCTGACAGACGCCTACATCGGCTGGGCACCTTCGAAAGCCTTTGAGATCAAGCTCGGTAAACAAGGGATGGGCTTCACCCTCGACGGTAAAACCTCGTCAAAAGAGTTGCTCACCATCGACCGCAACAACCTGAGTAACAACCTCTGGTTCACCACCGAGTATCTGCCAGGCCTCACCGCCGGCGGCGAAATCGAAGAGTGGAGCTATCAAGTCGGAGTCTTCTCCCAAGGCGAGGAGGACACCGAGTTCGGAAATTTCGATGCAGGAACCACCTGGCTTGCCTCCGTCGGCTACGATTTCGGCAAGGCGCTGTCCGTGGACAAGGCCCTGCTCGCTCTTGATTACGTTTACAACGAGGAAACCCCGACCTCTGGCCTTTTTACAAACCGCGCGTTGAGTCACATTCTCTCGCTGAACTTCGCTTACGAGAACGGAGCTTGTGGCTTCCGTGGCGACCTCTCTGCCGGCGACGGTCACTCCGGGCAACCTGACACAATGGGCCTCGTCCTAATGCCTTACTATAATTTCACCGACAAGCTGCAGGGGATATTCCGTTACACCTACATCGACAGTGATGAGCCTAACGGAATTCGCCTCGGTCGCTACGAGACTTTTCCCCTCAACGGCGGACGCGGCGACGAATATCAGGAAGCTTACCTCGGGCTGAACTACTTACTCTACGGCCACAAGCTCAAGCTGCAAACCGGCCTCCAATACGTCAGCATGAACGACCAAGCTAACGACGGTGGTGCCTTCGACGGCTGGGGCTGGACGACCGGCCTGCGTTTGAGCTGGTGATTCAATGAAATTTGAGTGTGCGAGCAGCCGCCCTGCGAGGGGCGGCTGTTTTCGTGGCGCGCGCGGCAGCGTTTCCTCAGCCTCCCACAAATTTCACCGCGGCGACCACCAGCACCGCGGCGAGCGCTCGGCGCAGCGCCGGAGAGCCCGCCCGCTTGCTGCCCCAGCGGGAGCCCAGCGCGCCGCCGACCATCACCGCGGGGAGCAGCAGCCAGGTCAGCTGGGGAATTTCCCCGCCCTTGACGAGGAAGCCGGAAAGCCCGGAAAGCGAATTGGCAAAGATAAAAGCGGCGGAAACCGCGGCGGCGGGCTTGGCCGGAGTCCAGCGGAACAGGATCAGCAGCGGCGTCAGAAAAATCCCGCCGCCAATGCCGATCAGACCGGATAGAAACCCGAGCCCCAGTCCGAGCCCCAGCAGCGTGGGCAAGCGCGGCTCGCGGGCCAGCACCTCGTCCGCCTTGCCGCCGCAGGCGAGCCGCCACGCGCCAAATACCAGCGCCGTGGCGAGGATCAGCTTGAACACCGAATCGGGTGATTGCAGCCAGCCTCCGACAAACGCGGCAGGCACCGAGGCGGCGGCCAGCGGCCAAAACAAGCGCCCGCGGAAATGCCCGGCACGGGCGAAAATGCATAGCGCCAACAGAGAAACCGCGATATTGAGCGTGAGCGCGACCGGCTTCATTTCCGCCGGAGCCATGCCGATGAGTCCCATCACTGCGAGGTAAGCCGAGGCACCGCCGTGACCCACCGAGCCATAAAGCGCCGACATCAGCAAAAATACCGCAACGAGCGGAAGCAGTGGCAAGTCAGTCAACATTCGAACGACAGGACCAGAAGCCAGCGGCGGAGTCCAGCCTCAGGGGCTGTCTTGAAAATCGAGAAAAGACAGCTTCCCGACCTGCAGGGACGTGCAATTTGCGCTTGATGAGTGCAACGATTTTATTTTTTGTTTAGCCAGATTGTAGCGCATAAAACTCACCATAAACCAGTTACAAACCCGGTCCCGCAGTGGCGCGGATTTTGCAATGGGGGCGGGCGGAACCCCTATGCAAATATGTTTATTTGGACTGTCACTTTTCTCGTAATCACCGTGGTCGCCGGGCTCCTCGGGTTCTCGGCTCTCGCCGGAGCGGTGGCAAGTATCGCACAAATTCTCTTCGTGATCTTTTTTATTCTGCTGGTGGTCTCGGGCATCGTCCAACGGCCCCCGCGGAAGAACCCTTAGCCAAGGGTCAGCTGCGCAAGGTGTGCAGATGGCGCGGAGACTGCGTAGCGCACCTGCCCGGACACCCGGATGGCAGGGCCGTGACGGGCTGGCCCGAAATTGCGGACAGCACCAAAAAATATGAGGGGTTGCCAGCGCGGGCTCCAGTTGGCATCTCATTCCCGCACGGCGGATCCTTGCCGCCACACCCGCGTCACACCCACTCATGAAACCAACACTCCTTGTTCTCGCCGCCGGGATGGGCAGCCGATATGGCGGCCTTAAACAAATGGACCCGATGGGGCCAAACGGCGAGACGGTCCTCGATTATTCCGTCTATGACGCGATCCGCGCCGGCTTCGGGCGGGTGATTTTCGTCATCCGCGAGGACTTCGCCGAAGCATTCCGGATCGGAGTCGGCGCGCGTTTCGCGGATCGGATCCAGGTGGACTACGCATTCCAAAAGCTCGACGACCTACCCACCGGCTTCAGCGTTCCCGAGGGCCGGGTAAAACCCTGGGGAACCGCCCACGCCGTCCGCGCGGCGCGCCATCTGGTGAACGGCCCCTTCGCCGTGATCAATGCGGACGATTTCTACGGCAGCGATGCCTACGAGCGCGCCGCCGGATTTCTCAGCCAGCCTGATGCGGCAGCCACCAAGGCACACTACGCGATGGTGGGATATCCCCTCGCCAATACCCTGTCCGATCACGGTGCCGTCAACCGCGGCATCTGCACCCGCAGCGGGGACGGCTTGCTCACCGGCGTGGAAGAATATGTCGACATCCAACGCGGGGCCGACAGCGTCGTCCGCGGAAATGCACTCGATGGGACACTCAAGGAAATTTGCGAGGACTCCCCGGTTTCCATGAACTTCTGGGCATTCAATCAAGGGTTCTATCAACACTTGGAGGAGGACTTCATCCACTTCCTCACCCATTTCGGCCAACAGCAGAAATCCGAGTATTACATCCCCACCGTGGTGGACGCCTTGATCCGCGCCGGTAAGGCGGACTGCGCCGTGCTCGCAACCACGAGCCATTGGTTCGGCGTCACCTACCCGGACGACAAGCAACACGTCGTCGCCTCCATTCGGAAGCTGATCGAAACCGGCGAGTATCCGGCCGCGCTCTCATAACCATTCACACAAACGCCGCGCATGAACTTTGATTTTGACACGCCCATCACGCGCCGCGGGACCGGCTGTATCAAATACGACCGCCGCCCGGAGCTCGATCCGTTCTGGGTCGCCGACATGGATTTCATGTCCTCCCCGGTGATCTTGGACGCGCTGCACCTGCGGGTGGACCACGGCATTTTCGGCTACGCGCAGGCGCACGAGGGCTTGAACGATGCCGTCATCACCTACTTGCGCGAGCGCCGTGGCGCGGAGGTGCCGCTGGAACAGATCGTCCATCTCGGCGGCCTCGTCCCCGCCTTGTCGCTGGCCGGACGCGCCTATTGCAAGCCGGGTGACGCGATGATGACCTGCACCCCCGTCTATCCGCCGTTCATCGGCGTGCATCACGATGCCAAAGTGGCCCTGATCACCGTCGATCACGCGCGAACGGACGGCGTCTGGTCCTTCGACTGGGAAGCGATGGAAAAGGCGGTGACTCCGGAAACAAAGGTATTCCTGTTATGCAATCCGCAGAACCCGCTCGGGCGGGTATTTTCAAAAGCGGAGATAGAAAAACTCGCCGCGTTTTGCGATGTGCACGAGCTCGTGCTGGTATCCGATGAAATCCACTGCGACCTGATTTTCGACGAAACCGCCACCCCCCATTTCTCGGCGCTGAACCTGCCGGAAAACCTCGCGAAGCGCTGCATCACGCTGCTTTCCCCAAGCAAAACGTGGAACATCGCCGGGCTCGGATACGCCTTCGCCGTGATTCCGGACGACACGCTGCGCCGGCAGTTCACCGCCGCCCGCGGTCACACGCTTTCCGAGATCAACGCGCTTTCCTACTTCGCCGCTGAGGCGGCCTACCGCGATGGCTAGCCGTGGAGAAAG
>JBBEEL010000041.1:0-21000 GCA_040880785.1 Akkermansiaceae bacterium
ACACTTGGAGATCTACCTGAACCCAAATTCACCCACAAATTTTTCTGAAGAGCCAGAAATCTTGACACAGCGGTCTTGAAAACCATTTCTCGGCACATGGAAGTTGCCGTGAAAGCTCCGACTCCCGCCAAAACCCGGCGTGCTGCGGAGCATTCTTCATTTCGAATAAAAACTGTTCAAAAAAACATGCAAACAAAACATATTATTTCATTTATCTGCGCACTATGCTTCGCACTAACTCCATCTTATGGTGAGGAAACGCCCCCACCGTATGTAGTGCTTGCGACGGGCGACCACGTTAACGGAAGACAGGATATCTATATCCCAGCTGGTTATCTCATTGAGATTATCTCAGTCGATTTGGCTACAGGGACAGATCAACCTGGCACACCTGGACAGGCGATCACTTTTTCAAGGTTGGAAATTGAAAAGAATGGTGACCCATTTAACTTTAATCTCTGCTATACCTCTGAAAGACCTCCTTCGGCTTTTCCAAGATTTACCGGACCAGCCCTAATCCGTGTTATGGATCAAGGTGGTCGAAATTCTCGGGCCATAGTCGGACTGGAAATAACTGAGATTTCTTCGACTAACGTAATTCCGACCAACACGGTTGTGATACCTTCAGACGCGTCTGGGCCTGTTGAAATAATAATCGAATCAAGCGAAGACCTAGTTTCTTGGACCCCTGTGAATCCTGGAACCTACGGATCTTCTACTGCAAAGCGGTTCTTCCGAATCCGTGCAGTAGTGTCACCGAAATAGATTCGAACCAGTCGCTGGTGGTCAACCCCGTTCGCTCCTCCGTCGCTGGTTTGCAAATTGTCTGGGAAACTGAACAAGGTGTGTCGTTGGAATGAGGAATGAGAATGAAAAGACCGATCAACTGACGCGGTGGATGGGCGTGGTGCTGTTGCGGCCCCAGGAGGGCTTCCGGCGGGTCCGCGGGCGCAAGGAGCTGGGTGCCTTGGCCGCCTCACTGCTAAATAATCCCCGGTATCAGTCCTTCCCCGGGGTGCCAGTCCTTGGAGCCGGGCCTATTTTCGGGTTCTGTTCTGGGAAGCAAGCTGGACAGCAATACGCCGATTCCCCAAATCCAACGATGGGCGCTCGCTGGCGGACTTCCATCTCTATGACCGGCTGTTCAAGCACTGCTGCTGCTGCTTGCCAGACGGGCGGAGTCCCGGCAGTCTGCGGCATGAGGATATTTCAAGACCAGATCTACCAGAAGGGCGGGCACTTCATCCGGATCGTGAGACTGGACCGCTACGAGGTGGAATACAAGTCAAGCGACGGCAGCCCGAAAGGTGAGGGGATCCAGGCGGTGCTGCCCAAGAAGGAGTTTTGCCGCTTGCTGAAGGGAATGACACTGGTAGTGCCGGAGAAGAAGCCGGCGGAGTGAGCCGGGGTGGGACCGGCTGCCGCTTCAGTTGGCTGGAAACGGGTGTTCCTTGAGGAGTTCCTCTGTTTGATAGAAAACCTTGCGGTCCTTGGTCGCCGCGCGGACCTCGGCGACTTGGCCGGGCTGGATGGCGGAGGCTTGGTTGCCGAAGCGGTTACGGATGTAGGTGAGCACCGCGGCGGTTTCGGAGTCATCGAGCATGCCGCCGAAGGGGGTCATGGGGACCAGCCCGTCATATTTCTTACCGTGGAGCTCGAAAGGCCCCATCAGGCCGTGGAGGGTGAGTTTGATGAGGCGCTCGGGATCGCCAGAGACCCAGGGGCTCTCGGTGAGGGGCGGGAAGGCGGGGTCGATGCCTTTTCCGTCCGGCTGGTGGCAAACGGCGCAGTGGGCGTCGCGGTGATAGATTTCGTGGCCGGCGATGAACTGCTTTTTACCATTGTCGTCGAGGTGGCCCGGAACGGGAGGAAGCGGGTTTTCGTCCACCTCGGTTTCGGCGAGTCCGGCCAGGCGGTCACCCGCGGTCTTGGCCGCACCGGTGGTCCAGTCGTCAAGCGGCTGGCTGGCGGCGAGCGCGACAGTTTTCTTACCGACGGAATTGTCGAGCCATGAGCCGGCAATAATGGCTTCCAAGCGGACGCGGCCATGGGGGTCTGATGCAGCGGTGGCGAGCAGCTCGGGGTGGTTGGCGATGCGGTGGGTGTTGTAGCGGAGCACCCGGGTGGCGGCGGCGCGGACTTTGAAGTCTTTGGCACTGAGTAGTTCAAGGAGTAGGTCGGGGTCCACAGCATTGAGTCCCCAAGTGGTCCAGAGGGCTTCGAGCTGGTGGTGCTCGTGGCCGGGTGCGCTGGCATCGAGCTTGGCTAACCAGGTTTTGATGCCCGCGAGGACTTGATCGGTGGGGTGGGCGCGGAGTTCGCGGCGGCTGCGGTAGCGGCTGCGGTATTCCGGCAGCTTGAGGTTTTCCAGCAGGGTGGCGATCGGTGCGCCGTGCACCTTGGCGGGCTCGACCAGCGGCCGCGACGGGTAGGTGATGCGATAGATGCGGCCATGGGCGTGGTCGCGGAGGGGATCGCGCGCATTGTGTTGCATGTGGCCGATGAGGACGTTGTGCCAGTCGATGAGATAGAGCGAGCCATCAGGGGCGAATTCAAAGTCCGCAGGGCGGAAATTTCCGTCGGAGGACTGGACCAGGTCCTGGCGGAAGTTGGTTTTGTAGCCGGTGCCGTCATCCTTCATGGAGTGCTGCTTGATGCCGAGGAAACCGATGGCATTTCCCAGCAGGATATCTCCTTGGACTTCATCGGGGAAATGGCGGGACGAGATAAACTCGAGGCCTGAGGTGGGGCGGACCTTGGCATCGGGCGGGGCGAGATCCTTGGTCAGCGGGGCGCGGCCACCGTAGGTGGGCTTGATTGAGGAGGGGAGCATCCAGTTCATGGACGGGCCCGAAGTATGAATGAAAAAGTCCTGGCCCCAGTGGTCGAAGGCGATGCCCCAGGGGTTGGGAATGGAAACCTGGGCGGTGCGCTCAAGGTGGGTGCGTTGCGGGCTGAAGCGGTAAAACCCGCCATCGACGCCGCGGACGGGGCCGTAAGGAGTTTCCACGTTCGAGTGAAGGAAGACGCCCTCGCCCATCATGAAGGCACCGGAGCCGTCGGCGGCGAAGGCACCGATGGCGTGGTGGGTGTCATGGGTGTCGAAACCGGTGATGATGACCTCGCGGCTGTCGGCACGGTCGTCGCCATTGGTGTCGCGCAGGAGCATGATGTGCGGTTCCTGGGAGACATAAACGCCCTCGGGAGCGAACTCGAAGCCGATGGGCAGGTGGAGTTTGTCGGCGAAGACGGTTTCCTTGTCGGCGCGGCCGTCGCCAGTCGTGTCTTCGTAGATGAGGAGCTTGTCGTCCGGGAGGGGATCTCCGGGGCGGTAGTGCGGGTAGGTGGGCATGGTGGCGACCCAGAGGCGGCCTCGGTTGTCGAAGGAGATTTGCATCGGGTTCGCCAGGTTGGGGAATTCCTTTTCCGAGGCGAAGAGTTCAATTTGATAGCCCTCGGGGAGGGTGAATTTTTCGAGAGCCTCCTTGCCGTAAAGGTATTTGAGTTGGCCATTCTTGACGCTGGGAGCATAGTTGGTGGTGATCTCGGCGAGTGGCGGGGTCGCCTTGTCGGCGGCGGCCAAGTCAAACGTGAGGCCATTCGCGATGGCATGGATGGCGCGGTCGCGGACCTCGGTGAGGGCGCGCATCTTGGCGATTTCCGACGGGTAGTTGGTCGGGCCGAACGGGGCGTAGCGGCGGCCGTGGACGTGCACGCCATTGAACATGCGGTAGTCGTTGAACCAGAACCATTCCTTGTCGGCGACGGCGGCAAGAACGGCAGCGGGCTTGCCTTTGGCCTTACGGGGGGTGGTTCCGTAGAGCGCGTCGGTGAGGATCAGCCCGAGCTTGTGGTAGCCCGAGTCGGAGGGCAGGAAGCCGTTGCGGGTGAAAGGCTGACCGACTGGCGAGTCGATTTTTTCAGTGGCGGCGAAGAGGTCGATGAAGGCGACGGAGTGTTTGGCGGCGATCTCAGCCATGGCCCGGGTGTAGAGGGCAATGTTGGTATTTTCCGCCCGGCCGTCGGGGAGGTCGCGCTCCGCGGAGAGATCCTCGTAGGCGATGGGCGAGGCGAGGACGAGCCGGGGGGCGCTGTGCCCGTTGTATTTTTGGGCGAGGGTGTGAGTGATGAACGCGTCGAGTTCGCCCTTAAAATTGTCCAGTCCGGCAGGGCCGTCGAAAGATTCGTTGTAGCCGAAGAAGGCGAGGAGTGTGTCGGTCTTGAGATCGGTGAGCCACTGGTCAGGGCTGGCGTAGTGGCCATTACCCGCGTGGGGCGTGTTTTGCGGACGGAACTTCTCGGCACCGGGGAAGGCCCACTGGGACTGACGAGAAGGGTGTGGGCGAAAACCGGGGGTGTCGCCGGGGTGGCAGAGATTGCGGATAACCAGGTTTTTATCCGGGAAGCGGAGGTGGAGGTCAGCCTCAAAATAAGGGTGGTCGAGCATCCGCTCGCCGAGGCCGTTTCCGATGAGGACAATCCGCTCGCCGCTGGCGGGAGCTTCCAGAAGGGGGGTGGCGTGCAGTCCGGAGGCGAGCGCCAAGGCGCCAAGAATGGTTCGAATCATAAAGTGAGTGAATTAGTGGCCTAGATACGGTGGTAGGCCAAGGTCTTCTTCCAAAAAAAATGCGAAAGTCGGCTGATCTCAGTCCTCCAGCGTGAGTTGTGTTGAATGTTCTCCAGACGGACGGGTGGCCCTCAGGGCAGGGCCGGCTTCAGACGGGTCTCGCCGTCCTCCGCGACGGGATAGCGCGTTCCATGGGCCCCGGTCTGCGCGATGAGCCCCTCCATGAGGCGGCGCAGATCGTCCGGTCGTTTGGTCGCGAGGTCGTTCTGCTCGAAGGGATCTTCCGCGAGGTTGAAAAGCTGATAGCGCGCTCCGCCGGACTGGATGAACCCTCCGTGGGTCGGCACGTCTGGCAGGTAGTGGTAGATCACTTTCCAATCTCCGTCGCGCCAGACGGTGAAGTAATTGCTGCGATGCGGACCGTGCGGGTAATGCATCAGAAATTGCTCCGGGCGCGAGGCATCGGCTTTTCCAGCGAGGAGTGGCTGGAGGGCATTGCCATCGACGGCGTGCGCGGAGGGCGTCTCGACTCCGGCGACCTGCAGCAGGGTCGGGAAAATGTCGGTGACATTCGCGACTTGCGGCTGGATTGCACCGGCAAGTATGGGTAGGGCCTTTTGTAGAGAATTGTCAGGATCGGACTTGGCCCAGGCGGCGATGAAGGGCACACGCATGCCGCCTTCGTAATGGGCTCCCTTTTTCCCGCGCAGCGGAGCCGCACAGGCGACCTCGTGCTGGTTCCCGAGGGGAGCGTCAGATCCATTGTCCCCGAGAAAAATCACGAGGGTTTCCTCGGCCACGCCGAGCGCTTCGAGATGGTCGAGGAGATCGCCGAGCGATTTGTCCATCCCCTCGATGAGGGTGGCGAAGGCCTGGGCCGCCGCCTGTTTGCCGGAGTCCGCGTAATGCGCCGCAAAGCGCGGATCGGAATCGAAGGGCGAGTGGGCGGCATAATGCGCGAAATGGAGAAAGAAAGGTTTGCCCGAATCAACCGCCTCCTTCAGCGCGGCATTGGCTTCAATGGTGAGCGCTTCTGTCAGGAAGGTTCCAGTGCCGTGGTATTTCTCAAGGTCAGGCACGGCGTGACGGGCGCGTTTGCCGTCGCCACCGTAGTTCTTCTCGCCAAAATAGCTGCCGGGAGCGCCGAAAGAGGCGCCGGCGATGTTGCGGTCGAAGCCGATCTTCGAGGGATCGGACCCGTCGAATTCACGCGGTGCAAAGTGCCCCTTGCCGACGTGGATGGTGCGGTAGCCTCCCGCGCCGAGGAGACCCGGCAGAGTCGTGTCGCCCGGCTTCAGGCCCTCCCAAGTCCAGTCCGGCGCACCCCGGGGCCCCGCATTGTTGTTTTCCGGATCGATCCAGTTGGTCGCACCGTGGCGAGCGGCGTTCTGTCCGGTGAGGATGGAAATGCGGGTCGGCGAGCAGACGCTCATCGCATAGAATTGATTGAACCGTATCCCCTGCCGCGCGAGCCGCTCCATCGACGGGGTGCGGTAATAGTCGTTGAGCGGATATCGCTCGGGCTTTCCGTCCGCTCCGGTGAGGAAAGGCACCGAGGTGTCCATCAGGCCCATATCGTCGATGAGGAAAACGACGAGGTTCGGTCGCTCTGCCGCCGAGGCGATTGAACCGAGAGCGGCAAGAGCAAGGATGATGAGTGAACGGAAATTCATAGCAGAGAGAGCCGAACCTTTTCGAATCGAGATGTCAAGGGAGGGCATGTCGTCAGATCAGTCCCTCGGATGGTTGCTGTTCCCTCACTCTTATTGTCCGCTCCGGCGAGAACTGCAGGAGTCAGCCACACTTGAAGAAGCGCCAGTAGAATCGTCTTGTTGATTTTCACATCCTTCGTAACCACAGGTGCGCCCAGACTGCTTGCAAGACATGGGGTTCATTTCTCTTTCCTGCCGGACTTGTATTTCGAGAGATCCTTCTCCATCTGTGCCACTATTTCCGGGTCGTTATTGTGAACGTTTTGAGTTTGATTCACATCGGCTTCGAGATCATAGAGCTGGGCAGGAGCAGCATCCTTTTTCAGCTTTCCGTTTTCAATGTCGCTGTTTGGCGTATCGACCAGTTTCGTCACTGCGGCCCCACCCCAAGCATGGTCACCGGGTTTTGAGCCTGTGAACCCACCGTCGCTTTGGGCAGGGATATACATCCACTTTCCTTTGCGCAGCGCCATGTGCGTGGGTTTGTTGGGAGTGATGACCATCTCCGTCCGCAGCGGTTGCTCCGGATTGCCGGTCAGCGCCGGGAGCATGTTGATGCTGTCTTTTTGATCGAATTCACTCAGATTCCGTTCCGTGAGGACGGTGAAGGTGGCCAGCATATCGACGAGATTGAGCATCTGATCGGAGACCGATCCGGCTTCAATCTTCCCGGGCCACCACGCGATGAAGGGCACACGGTGTCCGCCTTCCCATATCCCGAATTTTGAACCCAGCAGATCGCCGTTGATCTGGTGTCCCAGCTCCGCGGCATGACGCCCACCGGGATTGAACATGCCGCCGTTATCGCTGGTGAAAATGATCAGTGTATTGTCCGCAACACCTGCCTCTTCGAGACTTTTCCTGATCTCGCCAACCATCCAGTCAAGCTCATGCACGAAATCCCCATAAAGCCCAGCCTCACTGGAGCCCTGAAACCGCTTCGCTGGCGTGAAAGGGTGATGCACGTTGGTTGTCGAGAAGTATAAGAAGAAGGGCTTCTTCTCGCGAGACTTGATCCACTCCGTCGCCCTTTCGGTCAGTTTGGTGCCGACCTCGTAGTCATTGAACAGCCCGTGAGCTTCGGTGGCTCCGCTGAACATGTTCGCCGAGCGCGCCCCAGCCTCCGCGGGAATGGGCGTGATGGGCGTGGACTTCTTTTCCGAGTTTCTCCCAACGTAGACCAAAGGGTCAGCGGGATCATTTCCGACAATGCGGTCGTTCTCCACATAGACGTAGGGTGAAGAGCTGTTCACAACCGGCATTCCGAAATAGTAGTCGAAACCGAGATCCTGGGGACCGGGCCTCAGCGGCTCCTGCCAATCGTTTTTCCCCTTGCCGAAGCCCAAGTGCCATTTGCCGATCACCGCCGTATCGTAGCCACTCATCTTGAAAACATCAGCAATGGTGAGTATTTCCGTATCGACCACCAGCGCTTTGTCGGCCGGTGCAGGCCCCCAGAGGCCTTTCCCACCATCGGCACGGAATGGGTATTCGCCGGTGAGCAAGCCATAGCGCGAAGGCGTGCAGACCGCAGAAGCGGAATGGGCATCTGTGAACTTTTTCCCCTCGGTTGCGAGCTTGTCGATGTTCGGCGTCCGCACCTTCGTTGCTCCATAACAACTGAGGTCGCCATAGCCGAGGTCATCGGTGAAGATGAACACAACATTGGGTTTTTTTGCGCAGACGATCCCGGCAGAGAGTAAAGCGATAACCAGTAATTTATTCTTCATGTTGAAATATCTGATCGATCAGAATGACGCGTTTACTGCTTCGCTATCACTCAGCCTTCGCAGCACCCTTTATTGTTAGTGGCTTTGGGTTTGCCACGAGACCGGCGGGACGGCTGTTTTTATCCAGTTCTACTTCAAAGGCGATTCCATGAGCCCTGAGCTCGTTGGCAATTTCAGGATGCTCCTTGAGCACGTTGTTCCTTTCGCCCATATCCGCTTCCAGATCGAACAATGCGGTGTTCGGCAAACCAGAGTTTTTTCCGGGGCGGGCGTGATCACTTCTTCCAATATTGCCGAGGTGCAGCTTCCACTTCCCGGAACGAACCGCCTTGAGCGTATTGCCCTGGTAATAGAAAAAGGCCTCATGCGGACTTTTCGCCCCTTCGCTGAGCACCGGGAAAATATCCTTACCATCGATCACGCGATCGGAGGGCAATTCAGCGCCAGCGAGTTTGACGAAGGTCGGCAATAAATCCATGGTCGTCATCAACTCATCATTCACCTGCCCGGGAGGAATGATGCCGGGCCAGCGGATCACCGCCGGCACACGCATTCCTCCCTCCATCGGGCTGGCTTTTCCTCCCGCAAGCGGAGTTGCCTTTCCGACTGCGGGCCCGTTGTCGGAGGTGAAAATCACCACGGTCTTCTCGTCGAGACCGTTCTTTTTCAGGGCATCGAGGATCTCTCCCACCGACCAGTCGATTTCACCAATCGCCTCATTGTAGATTTTGTCACGAACGAGGTAATTCACTTCCTTTTCCTTCTCGAGCTGCGCTTTGATCGCCCCCGGAACTTCCTCCATGAATGGCGGAGACATGTGGATCGGGCGATGGGGGATGGGGTGGGGAACATAGAGGAAAAACGCCCCGTCTTTGTGTTTGGCTATGAAATCAACTGCCCGCTCCGTGATACGCTTGGTAAGATAATCGGCATCCGGATCCTCCTCGATCACCTTCTCTCCTTCCATCAAGGGGAGCGGTGGAAATTGGTATTTTTTGTCATCCGGATGGAAGGGGTGGATGTCGTGACTATAGGGGAGCCCAAAAAACTCACTGAATCCTTGGCGCGTCGGAAAAAACTCCGGCTGATCGCCCAAATGCCACTTGCCGAAAATGCCCGTGGCGTAGCCCGCGGTCTTGAGCAGCTCGGCGATGGTCACTTCGCTGGGATTGAGACCTTTCTTGTCTCCAGCGAGATTCACACCCGCGGCAAGCCCAACCCGTTTTGGATAACTTGCGGTCATCAATGCGGCACGCGACGGCGTGCAGAGCGAACCGGCAACGTAAAAACTGGTCAGCTTGCCACCCTCCGCAGCCATCTGATCGATGCGAGGTGTTTTGACATGATCGCCCCCAAAACAGCCAAGGTCCGCGTAGCCTTGGTCATCGGTGAAGATGATCACGAAGTTGGGCTTGTCCGCAGCCACACACGTGGTCCCCAGCAGCAGCGCCAACGCCAGGTTTCTAATTCTGAACAATTGATTGATGTTAGTTTGATTGAAATTCATGTCGGCCTGATGGATTAATGGTTGTTAGATCGCGGATTTAATTGCCTTGAGATCCGTCTTGAGCAACTTCTTGGCAAGGCGTAGGTTGGTGGCGGGTGGGGGGCGTCGTCCAGCGGATTGAGAGGCGTGGGAGGCACCAGTTGTTGTTCGCAATCCACACGATCGCGGGTGATTCTCCGGGCGCGGCTGATCAACCCCGAGAATCTGAGAAGTCTGGATGCACGCGATGCGGTGCCTGCCGGGAAAGCCATGGAAGTTTGCCTGGGTGCGGTATCTGGAGAGTCGGGAGACGCAGCCGATTGTTTCCTCACTCTCGCCGCTATCCGGGAAATACGAGGCGGCACCGTTGCGGGCGGCCATCGCCGGCTTGCACGCGGAGTGCGGTGGAGAGCTTGCCGCGCCGGCGGCGCTCCATCACTGGTGCGAGTTGCTGCACCATTATGTGCTGCGCTTCGCCCAACCACCTCGGTCGGATGACCGGTTGTGGCGTGTCTGGAGCCATGTGTTGCCATTGCACGGCACCGCACCGCACCGCCAACGATCTATGAGGTCGCCGGCCGCCAATACGTCGTCATCCCGGCCACGGGCGGAGGAAAACTCGGAGGCGCCGCCGGCGACACCTGGATCGCGTTCGCACTTCCGAAAAAACCATAACGGATTTCGCCGTGGCGGCAGGGGCGGAGATGGGGTATTCTTACGCCCCCATGGTTTCTCGCCGCATCCATCCCACTGCCAGATCGAACGCCTCCGCTCGGCGGGGCGCCGCCCAAGGGCGGAAGGTGGATCCGCGGGCGTGGCGGCGGATTTCCAAGCGGAAGCAGCCACGCGGGCCGGGGCGGGTGAAGGATGCGCGGCAGGGCGCGCAGAGCCGGCTGCGGCGCTTCCGGCAGGGATCGGCGCTGGCGGTGGCCCTCACGGCGCTCATTTTGATGATCTGGGTGACCGACCAGCAAACGCTCGGCCAGGAAGTGGAGGCAACCGCGCTGTCACCGGCGGAGGAGGAGGCGGCAGTGGAGTTGCCGACCGATCCGGGGGCCTCGCTTGAGCAGGCGACGAGCACGGTGCGCGAGTTGGTGATAGGGTTTTATGCGATGTGGCCGCGGGTGATCATTGCGACGCTGCTGATTTTCCTCGCGGTCCTGCTGGGCCGGGGTGTGCGGGCGCTGCTCCAGCGGTCTTTGGGGAAATGGGAGCGGACGACGGCGCTTGCCGCGCTGGTGCAGATCGGGATTGTGCTGCTGGCGACCGGGGCGGCGCTGAGTGTGCTGGCAGGGGACGCACGGGCGCTTTTCGGGTCGATCGGGTTGGTCGGGCTGGCGCTGTCGTGGGCGCTGCAGACGCCGATCGAGAGCTTTACCGGGTGGCTGATGAATTCGTTCCGCGGCTATTACCGGGTGGGCGATCGGATCGAGGTGGGGGAGGTTTTCGGCGATGTTTACAAAATCGACGTGCTGACGACGACGGTGTGGGAAGCCGGCGGCCCGGGAAAACCGGTGGCAGGCGCGCAGGCGACCGGCGCGATGATCACCTTCCCGAACTGGGAGGTGCTGCGCTCCAACGTGATCAACTACAGCCGGGATTTTCCCTATGTCTGGGACGAGGTGACGGTTGGCGTGGCCAACGAGAGCGACTTGCGCTACACGGTGAAGGTATTCGAGCGGGTGGCCCGCGATTTATTCGGAGCGAAAATGGTGGAGCCGGCGCACGACTACCTCGAGCTGCTGGCGCGGGCGCGGCTGGCCTTCGATGTGGAGGACGAGCCGAAGGCCTTCATCAGCCTGGCCGACGCGTGGACCGACTGCACGGTCCGCTACTTGGTGCCGGCCCGCGCCCGCCGCCGTTGGGCGAGTGAGCTGTCGATCGCCCTGGCCGCGGAGGGTGAGAAACCGGAGCACCGGGGGAAAATCATCAGCGGCTACCCGAGACAAGAGTTCCGGGTGATCCCGGATTGGCACGAGGAGGTGAAAAAATGAGCGGATCAGCGCCAGCGCTTGGTTAGGTCGCCATAGGCGTCGATGCGGCGGTCGCGGAAAAACGGCCAGATGCGGCGGAAATTTTCCACCGCTTGGAAATCGAGGTCGTGATGGAGGATTTCCTCGTTCTCCGTGGAGGCCTTGGCGACGAGTTCGCCGTAGGGATTCGCCACAAACGATCGGCCCCAGAACTCGGTGCCGTCGTGGGTGCCGGTGCGGTTGGCGGCGGCGAGATAGCAGCCGTTGGCGACGGCGTGGCCGCGCTGGACCGTTTCCCAGGCGCAGTGCTGGGCGTCGCCGAGCATTGGCTTTTCCTCCGGCAGCCAGCCGATCGCGGTGGGGTAAACCAGCAGCTGCGCGCCGCCGAGCGCCATCAACCGCGCGGCCTCGGGATACCATTGGTCCCAGCAGATCAGCACCCCGATTTTACCAAATTGCGTGTCCCAGACCGGCCAGCCGCTGTCACCGGGCGTGAAGTAGAATTTCTCCTCGAATCCGGGATCCTGCGGGATGTGGGATTTGCGGTAGAGCCCCATCAGCGAGCCGTCGGCATCGTGGATGGCGGCGGTGTTGTGATAGAGCCCGGGTCCGCGGTGCTCGAAAAGCGAGGAAATGAGCACGATGCCGAGTTCGCCGGCGAGCTTCCCCAAGCGGTCGGTGACCGGCCCCGGCAGCGGATCGGCGAGGTCGAATAATTTTGGATCCTCCACCGTGCAAAAGTAAGGCGTCAGGAAGAGCTCCTGGGTCACCACGATCTGCGCCCCCCCGGCCGCGGCTGCGCGGATGAGCTTCTCGTGGTGGTCGAAGGCCTCGGATTTCGAGGGAAAAGTCCCGGACTGGAGTAAGGCAAGACGTGGCATGGCGGAGCATTGCGCGATGAAGGCCGGCATTCAAGGCAAGGCTCGAAGCGAGAAAAGAAAAACGCCCTGCGACTTGGTCGCCGCCGGGGTTTCAAAAGCCATCGGTGGAACCGAAGATGTTGGCAGTGGAATACAGGACACACGGAATATAAGAAGAATGCATGCCCGAGCTCATTGTCACTATCCGCTTTGTTTCCGTCGGCTCTTGTCTATCGTCCCGCCATGAATCACCGCCGCCTCTTGTTGCAAATCGCCACGGGTCTCTGCCTGTTCGCCGCGACAGGCTGCAGCGAGCGGGTGGGCATTGCGGGCGAGGGGCCGGTGCTGCGCGTGGGCATGGACCTGAGCTACCCGCCATTTGAGATGCAGGACAAGTCCGGCAAGCCCGACGGCGTAAGCGTGAAAATCGCCGAGGCACTCGCCATCCAGCTTGGACGCCCGCTCAAGATCGTGCCGATGGATTTCTCAGGCCTCATCCCGGCGCTCAAAACCGGCAACATCGACCTGATTCTTTCCTCGATGACCGCAACCGCCGACCGCCGGGAATCGATCGATTTCTCCGCTCCCTACGCCTTCACTGGCCTCGCCTTGCTGGTCCACAAGGACTCACCGATCCAGTCCGTCGAGGACCTGAGAACCTCCGGCCGCCTGATCACCGCGAAGGCGGGCACCACCGGCGAGACTTGGGCGATTGCCAATCTGCCGGATGCCAAGCGAGTGATTTTCCAAGATCAAACTGCTTGTGTGTTAGAGGTTGCCCAAGGTCGGGCGGACGCCTTTATCTACGATCAACTGAGTATTTTCAAGTACGCGGAGGAAAACACCGCGACCACCCGTGGCCTGCTGGATCCTTTCGTCGAGGAGTCATGGGCGATCGGCATCGCGCAGGGCAAGCCGGAGCTGCTGCAACAAGTGAATGAGTTTCTTAATCGTTTCCGCGCGGATGACGGTTTTGAGAAACTCGGCGAGCAGTATTTGCAGGATGAGAAGAAGTTCCTCGAGGCAGCCGGCATTCCGTTTATTTTACGGTGATGACGGAAATGGGGGGTTAACCGCAGATGAACGCAGATGAACGTTAAGTTAAGAGAGTGCCTTTCCCGTTGGTGGTTATGAAACGGGGCTCGCTCATCGGGAATGTCGTGGTAGCGGTCATGCTGGTGGCGCTCGTGGGCTGGCTATGCACCACGGTTTTTGCGACGCTGGGAAATCAAACCGATTGGTCGAAGGCTTGGGAATACCGTGAGACGCTTTGGCGCGGCTGGCTGGTGACGCTCGGGATCTCCTTCGCCGCACTGGGCGGCAGCATGGTTTTCGGGCTTTTGTTTTTGTTCGGGCAGCGCTCGCCATGGGTCGTCGTCCGCTGGACGAGCCGCGCGTTCCTCGAGTTCGTGCGCGACACGCCGCTGCTGGTGCATCTGTTATTCGGTTACTTCGTGATTTTCGCGCCGCTCATCTCGCGGCCGCTCGGCGAGCAGGGGTTGGATGACAAGCTGATCATCGGCATTCTGCTACTGTCGGTTTTCCAAGGCGCGTATCTCGGGGAGATCCTGCGCGGCGGGGTGGAGAGTATTCCCAAGACGCAGTGGGACTCGGCGCGGGCGGTCGGCTTCAGCCGCTTCCAAGTCTATCGCTATGTGATTTTCCCGCAGGCGCTGCGCCGCGTGCTGCCGGCGATGGCGGGGCTGTTCGTCTCGCTCATCAAGGACTCCTCGCTGCTCAGCGTGATTGGCGTGGCGGAGTATTTCTATAACACGCGGAATTTCATCTCGCGGACTTACGCCGGACTGGAGGGCTATGTGCCGCTGGCCGTCGGCTATCTTTTACTCACAATTCCGGTCGCTTGGCTCGCGCACTGGCTGGAAAAACGCTTCCGTCATGAAACTTGATGTCCATGACCTGGTGAAATGTTACGGCGCCACCCGCGCGCTTGACGGCCTGACGCTGCCGATCGCGTCCGCGCGTGTGCTCGTCCTCATCGGACCGTCCGGCGGTGGGAAAAGCACGCTGCTGCGCGTCCTTGGCGGGCTTGAAACGGCGGACCAAGGAAGCGTCGCGATCAACGGTCGCGGTCTGCTCGCAGACCCCGCCTCGCTCCAGGCTTACCGTCGGCGGAACGGCTTTCTTTTCCAACAATTCAACCTGTTCCCTCACCTGAGTGCCCTCCGCAACATCGCCCTGCCCTTGGAAAAAGTCCACGGCCACCCGCCCGCTGAGGCGCATGCCCTGGCGGAGCAGGCGCTTGACCGCTTTGGCCTGCTCGACCACGCCACCAAGCTTCCCGCGCAGCTCTCCGGCGGCCAGCAACAACGCGTCGGCATCGCCCGTGCGGTCGTCCATCAGCCGGAAGTCCTGTTCCTTGACGAGCCCACCTCCGCGCTGGATCCGGAGATGACCGCCGAGGTGCTGGAGCTCATCCAGGAACTCGTCGAAGCGGGGCAGGACATCATTTTGAGCACCCACGAGATGGGATTCGCCCGCGCTGTGGCTGACCAGATCGCCTTCATCGCCGCGGGGCAGACCGAGGAACTTGCGCCGCCAAGTTCACTCTTCGACAGCCCGCGATCCGCTCTCTGTCAGCGTTTTCTCTCGCGGGTGATGCGCTATTGAGCTAACAAAATTAGATTGTCTCTTCTTTGTGTCTGATGCTGACAGGGCAGGATACCCTTGCTAGGGTGGCCCGGGCTGCCTGCCCGGAGGCTAACAAACGCCAACTTCTCGGTTTTCACCTTCCGTGCGTGTGCTTGGATTCCTTGGTCGAACTCTTGGTCTTTTTTCCTTCGCCTAAGCCGCGTGGGCGAGACGCCCACACTCCTTGACGTGGCCCGGGCATCCTGCCCGGAGCCTGTATTCCCGTTTAGCCTGACTGACTGATACCTTAAGCAGGAAAACAGGCACCACGAATCTAACGAACACTTATTCCTCAATCAGTGGTGACTTCGTCGCTAACAAGCTGAGGAAATTTTGGATCAGGCGGAGGCCGGCTTCCTGACTTTTTTCCGGGTGGAACTGGCAGGCGAGCAGGTTTGGCAACTCGATGGCTGCCGCGAAATCGTCCGCACCGTAGCCAGTCCGGGCGGCGACCACTCCGTCGTCGGCAGGCACCGGGAAATAGGAGTGCACGTAGTAGAAATAGGGGGCGGCACCGAGGCCGGCCCAGAGCCCGCTGTCGGGCAGGCGCGGCACGGCCGAGTTCCATCCCATGTGGGGAATTTTCAAGCCGGGAGTCCGGGCAAAGCGGCGCACCGTGCCGGGAACAATGCCGAGGCCCGCCACGCCGGGGCTTTCCTCACTGGAGTCGAAGAGGATCTGATAGCCAAGGCAGATCCCGAGGTAGGGCTTGCCGGCGGCGAGCCACTCGCGGATCGGTTTGAGCAGTTGACGATTGGCGAGCTGCGCCATGCAACCGCCAAACGAGCCGACACCGGGAAGCACCAGGTGGGTCGCATCCTCCAATCCGTCGGGCGTGGCGGCGATGTGCGGCTCGATGCCGAGGGCGCGCAGGGCATTGGCAACGCTGCGGAGATTTCCGGCGCCGTAGTCGATCAAGGTGACCTTCACAGCGTGTCCTTGGTGCTGGGAATTCCCTTCACGCGCGGGTCCCGCTCGCAGGCTGCGCGAAGGGCACGAGCGAGCCCCTTAAAAACAGCCTCGGCGATGTGGTGCCCATCGCGGCCGTAGAGCAGCTCGACGTGGATATTCGCCCGCAGGTTGGAAGCGACCGCGCGGCAAAATTCCTCCACCAAGGTGAACGGCATGTGCGGAGCGGACGGGGTGCCGGCCGGCGCGCGAAACTCCAGATGCGGGCGGTTACTGAGGTCCACGACGACACGCACCAAGGTCTCATCCATCGGCAAGTAGGCGCAGCCGTAGCGGCAGATCCCTGCCTTGGTGCCAAGCGCCTCGCGCATGCAGTCGCCGATGACGATGCCGGTGTCCTCGATGGTGTGGTGATAGTCCACCTCGATGTCGCCGATGGTCTTCGCTTTGAGATCGAACAGCCCGTGCTTGGAAAACAGCGTGAGCATGTGATCGAAAAACGGGATACCGGTGTCGATGGTGGAAACTCCGGAGCCATCAAGGTCGATGGAAAGCTCGATGGAAGTCTCCGCGGTTTTTCGGCTGCGGCTGGCGGTGCGGGAGGCGGACATGGGGACTTACTAATTTTTTTTCGCCAGCTCTTCAAGCAGAGTGATGTAGCGCGGCGCAATCGATGCGGCACGCGCCGCGGCAAGGGCGGCGGAAACCGCGGCGGGATCCGTCGTGCCGTGGATGGCCCTCCACGCGTCGCGATAGGCACGGCCGCCGTCGTCACCGCGCACGGGTGGCACCGCTGCGAGGCGGGCCAGCTCGCTGCTGCCGAAGCGGACGGTTTCCTCTAGCGAGTTCTTGTGGAACGGGCTGGTGCTCACCCAGTTGATTTTGGCATCTTTTTCCGCCTTGAAACGGGCTTCAATCGCCTGCGCCTCATCATGGATGGCCCTTTTAGTCACTGGACGATCTTCCACAGTCATCCGGTCCAAGCCGATTTGGCGTGTGATCAACCGATCTTCCAGCGTCATCAGTTGCTGCTTGGCTTTCTCAACCTGGAGGCTGACCAGCCGTCTCATCAACGGAGCAAGCGTTCCGTAAGGTAAAGTCGCGCGATATTCACGCTCGAACTCGGCGAACGCCCGGAGCGCGGCAAGCATTTCTTCCCGGGCGATCAGGCCGCGGATCGTTGCCTCCTGGACCCGTGCGTCGAGTTCATAGGCATTCGCCTTGTAGGCGCTGGGGCTGAGTATTTCCCCATTTACCTTGATGCCACCGGCCTCGATCCGGGCCTCCTCGGACTTTAAGGTTTCCTGAATTTCCTCGGCCTGCCCAACCTTGATACTTTCCGGGTAGGTTTTTAGAAATTGCCCCACTTGGGCGATTTGCTGCCGATAGTCATTCTTCCCGAGGAGGTCCGGAGTGGGAACGAGCTTCCCGATTTCTTCGAACGCGGTCAGGTCCAGTTGCTCGTGCTCGATTTTCAAGATGTCCGCCTTGGCCACACTTCGCTCGTCCTTGATCGTCCGGGTGATTTGGATTTCAATGACATACGAATCACCATCCTCGCGCAGGATTTTACCTTCGAGGATGTTGCCGTCCTTGAGGGTGAACGTATCAGCGGGGCAGGGTAACGAGGTAGCCAGAAGGCAAATCGTGACAAAGGGAAAATGAAATTTCATAAAAATTAGTTTAGTTAGGCGAGGATGAAAGCGCTTGTTTCAGTGCTTCCACGGTGGAGACCACCCGAGGCTCATCATTCGCGAACAGAATCTTAACCGCTTCCGCTGGAACCGCATCTTCTGATTTTGCGGACCGGCGCTGGATCATCCGCAGCGGGAGCCGCTCAATGGCCAGCCTCAGGTCGGGAGAAACCTCCGGGCCGATGACCAGCGTCACGTTGAAGTGGCGGGCGACCGTCGCTTGCAGCAGGTCGGTGTGGAGGATCGGCCGCTCGATTGCATAGCGTGGAAGCGGCGTGGCCAACTGGCTGAACGAGGCGACCAGCGGCCGCTTGCACCCGGCCAGACGGGTTTCAACCAGGGAGATCAGACCGGCGGTGGAATCGTCGAAGAGCATCACCAAGTCTGTCACCGGCAGATCGATTACCTTCGCGTCGTCGGGGCATTCCTTGAGAAACTCCGCGTCGGTGAACAGTTCGGCGGCGGTCGTTGCCAGATCTTCTGACCACCTCAGCCATGCGTCGTCCGACGTGATCATCGCAACATCGAGCGCGGCCTGCAAGGCGAGGGCATAAACAAACGCGCGGCCGGCACCGACGGATCCGGGCGCGGCCTTGCTGAAGGTCCGCAGACGCGAACCTTCGCCAAAGGCCGAACGGGATTTTTCAAGCAAATCGACGGCCTTTTCGCGGAAAGCCACGTCACCGGTGGCACCGAAGGCCGCGGCATAAGCGGACACCATGCGGAAGGAGGCTCCGGCGTGTGAGGAATCGTCGCGGTCCAGCGGTCCGAGGCGGCTGTTGCGGGCCTTCAACAAGGTTTTGCGGACCGTTTCGAACCGCGGGCGGAAGAGTTCCAGCGGCTGCGCTTGGGCGGCGGCGATTTGCGCGAGGGACTTTTTCAGTCCCAGGCTGTTGCTACGGAAGAACTCCCGGTGGGGGTCCGTCTCCGAGGGCAGATTCCCCAGCCCCTTCATCCCGGTCGCGGCGATCCACCAAGCCCCGTCTGCCGCGGGAAGTTCTTTTTCAATTTCCTCGATGCTCCAAAGCCAAGCCGCGGGGTCGGTCGCGTGGACCATACCGACGGAGAAGAGGCCTTCGGGAGTCGTGTAGGATTTCTCGGCAAAATCGATCAACCCGAGTGCCTTGTCCAAGGCCGCCTGGTTGTCCGTCGCCCGGTAGGCGTGGATCAGCGCGACCGCCGCCCGGGACTGAGCGACGCAATCCCGCGTGAACAGCGGTAAAGACCAGGATTTCCCGCGGCGCGAGGAGAAGACCCCGCCCTCGAGCGGGTCAAACATCGCGCTGGGCAACAAGTCCAACAGCAGCTCGCGGGTGGTCTCCAGACAGCGGGTGCGCAAATCCGCCGGGACTCCGGGATGCACTGCCGTTGTGGCGAAAAGATCGAGCGCACCCGCCGGAAACAAGCCGCCAGCCTCGTCGAAGGTGCGGGAATACGGGTCATAAAAAGACGCGAGCTGGCGGATGCCGCGGACCGCGTCTTCGCCAGGCTGATGGCTCATCACCGCGGTATTCCTGCGGCTGGCGAGGCGGGCGCGGCGATTGCTGTTGTCCAGCGCACTGTTCGCAATAACATATTGGGTGTCGTCGATCCACATGCGGCTCACCATCGTGTGGGATTGATTGAAAAATTCCGCCACTCTGGCCTCGCTGGTGACGGGGACCCACGCCACCGGATTGCCCTCCGGGGACATCCACAGGAACAAGGGAAGCTGCAAGGGCACCTTGATTTCCGCGCACAAATCCGCAGTTAGGATGCCGATTTCGCGTGCGGCGTCACCGTCGATCATCACCGGGACGTAGGTTTCATTGATGAGGGACACGAGCGCCGAATCCTGCGCCAAGTTCTTCAGAACCGCTCGGAACGCGGCTTGTTGAGGCATCGCCACCACCGCAAAAACCAGCCTGTTGGCCGCTACGGCGTGGTCCAGCGTTTCCTTCGTCCACGGCTGCCAATGGATCGGTGAGTCCGCCTGGCTGCGATAGACCGCCCCGGGTAGCTGGGCGAGACCGTTGGTTTTCAGCTCCGAGGCGATTTTTCCGGGCGGGCTGGCGGCATCCGTGGCGACGCTGCCGGATTTACGGCAACCCGAAGTTCCCCACGTGAGACTTGCCAATACGATGGCCAGCCCAATGGAACCGGAAGAAAGGCGTGACATGATCAAATTTTGGATGGGTTTTTTAGAATCAAACTGTCGCTTGGCACCCGCATCATGAAGAAAAGACTTCCGATGTGGCAAGCCGAAGCTAGCCTCGCACCAGAATTTCCTGCCTCGCGTGACCAGTATTGCCGTTTCCAGCCAAAAAGGGGGCGTGGGTAAAACCACCGTCTCAATCAACCTCGCCCATTCCTTCGCGCGTGCGGGTGTGAAAACCCTGCTCGTCGATGCGGATCCACAAGGTTCCGTCGGACTTTCCCTGACCCGCCAGTCGCGGCTGCTGACCGGGTTTTACGACTATTTGGCCGACCCCGGCATCCCGCTGGAACGCTTGATCGTGCCCACCCGGTTGGAGACCTTTTCTCTCGTGGCCTGCGGCCTCGCCAGCGACTACGAGGCCGGCGGCGGCATGGGAGCCCACCTCGCCCGAGTCCGCGCCTTCCTGCGCGGTGCGGCCGCGCGCGGCTTCGAGCTGTGCCTGATCGACACGGCGGGCGGGCTTTTCGGCGTGACTGGCGATGTGATCTCCTGCAGCGACGCGGTGATGATTCCCCAGCAGGCCGAGCCGCTTGGGATCCGCTCGGTGCCGAAGCTGCTTGAAGGCCTCAGCCGCCTGCGGGTCATGAATCCCCGTCTCAGCGTGCTCGGGGTCTGTCTGACGATGGTGCAAAACGAACTCACGGAGAGCACCGCCGCCGCCACCGCCCTGCGCCAACTACTGCCTCCCGAAATGGTTTTCCAAACTGAGATCCCACGCGACGGGCTGTTCGTCCGGGCCAGCGCGCGCGGCCTGCCTGTCGGCGTGCTGGAGGATGGCGCGGGCGCGCAACGGGTGTTCGACTCCTTGCGGGTTGAAATTGAAGCCAAACTCAAACCCCTAGCCGGCCACCAAGCCGCCCGCGCATGATGAACCCGATTAATCCATGGCTCGATCCGATCGAGGTCAGGCGAATGGCCGACCGGCTGATGCGGCCCAACCGTGCGGCACCTGTGGCCAGCCCCACCGACGCTGGCTTCGACGAGGGATTTATTGGTTTCACTTCCGATCCTCTGGAGCCGCCCGCGGTGGCCCGCGAGGAAGTTGCAAAGCCGGTTTTCAAAGCCGCGGAACCTACAGTGAGAGCTCCTCAATCCACGCCGGTGCCCGGCGTGCGCGAGCCCTTCCTCGACGGTCTCACCCGTTTCCGCGACTGGATGCACCGGGAGTTTTCCGCCACCGAAGTGTTTATCCTCGATGCGGTGGGCGGCGTGATTTTCGACGA
>JBBEEL010000041.1:21100-35675 GCA_040880785.1 Akkermansiaceae bacterium
TTTCCGCCACCGAAGTGTTTATCCTCGATGCGGTGGGCGGCGTGATTTTCGACGAGAGCGCACACGGGCGCCTGCACTTCTTCGGCCGCAGCCTGGCGCTGGCTTCCCACCGCCGCGCTTCCGCGGGCAGCGTGCGTGTCAAAATCCGTGCCGACGCCACGCTGGAGCTCATCCCGGTGGAAACTGCCTCCGGGCGCATGGTGCTGGGAGCGGTCGTTCCACGAGCCCTCAACCCAGCCACGGTCACCGCGGTGGTGGAAGCACTGGCCAAGGTCGCCACGCCGCAGGCCGCGGAGTGAAACGTTTCACCGCGTCTGACGGTTCTGACGGGTGATCGCGACCGCGGAGATCACGCCGCAACTCAGAATCATGAGGAGAAGGAGGATGCCGCAGTATTTCAAGGTTTCAATCTGGTCGTCGGCTCGCTGGTAGGTGGCAGCATTTCCATTGAGCCCGGACGGCTTGAAGGGAAGCGGCTTTTGCAAAGCGTGGAAGACCACCCGCCGCTCGGTGTTGCGGTAGTCATTGCGGAAAGTTTCCCCCTCGCGCACGAGCAGATCGATCCGCTCGTTGACGAAAAACTCAGAGGCTGGGCGCGCCTCCCGGTCGTCCTCCGGCCAGACGATCATCGTCTCCACCTCGATCGGCGTGCCGGACATGGCGATCCGGCGGATGCGCTCGACCAAGGCCGAGGCCTCCTCCTGCGATGACGCGCCGGACGCGAGCAGACGCCGCAGCCCTTCTTTCACCGACTCGAAGCGCGCCACCTGCCGTGGCTGCATCGATTGCTCCTGGAAGCGGATCCTGTCGATCCGGCGCTGCAGGCGGATCCGCTCGACCTCGAACGGATTCCGCGTCGCTTGGCTGACGATCATCGCCTCGTAGGCGTAGCGCAAGGGCATGAGCGCCGCCGGGACCGGGACTCCACCGCGGTCACGGTAGTCCACGGAGTTCTCAAATAGGCCGTGATTCATTTCCTTGTAGGAGACCAAGGCTCCCGCGAGCAACATCTGTGGCACCAGCAACAGTGGCACCGCGGTGAGCGCCGCGCGCTCGGTCTTGACCATGGAGGAAACCACTAACGCCATGCCGGTGCCGGTCCATGCCGTCAGCGTCATCCACAGCCAGTGATAGGGCAGCATGCCGCTGATTTCCAAAAAATGGTTGCCGACGATGAGGTAAGCCAAGCATTGGACCGCGGCCACGATTCCGAGCGCGGCGAATTTCGCCGCCACGTAAGACCCCGCGCCCGCCTGGCAGTTGCGTTCGCGCCGCAAGATCGGCCGGTCGCGCAGCACCTCCGTCGCCGAGTTGGTGAGCCCGAGGAACATCGCCACGGTGACGCTCAGGAAAAGATAGGCCGGAATATGCAGGGCGGTGGAAAAGTGATACGGCCCTTCCGCCGACGAGCGCAGTGTGAGCGCGATGAGCGCGGCCAGCAGCGGGGCTTCCAGAAACGTGCTGTAAAGGGTCCCGCGGTTGCGCAGCTTGGAGAACAGTGAGCGCAGGAAGTGGGTTGAAAACACCGCCACCACCGCGCGCAGGCGGCGCGAGGGTTGCGGCGGCACCGGCAAGCGCTCGCCCTGCCGCAGCTCGCCGAGCTTGGAGGCTGGTCCGCCGCCGACCTGCAACGACTGCATCAGGTGGATGCTCTCGAAGCGCTCCTGCCAGAACGACGAGGGAAAACGCCGTGCCGCTCCCGTGTTCGAGCCGCCGCCGATGGAACTCAGCGGTGTTTCCAGCACATCGAACACGAAATCCGCGCCCAACGGGACCTGCGCCGGGATCGACGGGTGAGTGATCGAGAGCTCCTTGCAGGCGTCCCGGAAATACCCGACCATCCCCGCCGGTGCGCCGAAGTAGGCGAGCTTGCCGCCGCTGTCGAGCAGCAGCACCTTGTCGAACAAGCGCAGCACCGGAGCCCCCGGCCGATGCAGCGAGGCGATGACAATTTTCTCCCGCGCCAGCGAGCGCAAAGTCTCCGCGACATGCTCGGAATCCTTCGACGAAAGCCCGGAGATCGGCTCGTCAAAGAGGAAAACTTCCGCCCGGCTACCGAGATCCACGCCCAAGTTCAAGCGACTGCGCTCGCCGCCGGAAATGGTTTTTTCCCCCGGCGAGCCGACCGGCCGGTGTGAGATCGACTGGAGCCCCAGCTCCGCCAGCATCCCGTCCACCCGCCGCTCGCGCTCGGCCAGCGAGAGCGCGGGCCGCCGGATGGTGAGCGCGTGGCGCAAATGCTCGCGCACCGTGAGTTGCGGATTGAGCGCCTCCTCCTGCGGCATGTGGGCGATGAAAGGGACTAACTGCTCGCGCCGCTCATAGAGGGGGATCCCGTTGAGCTTCACCCTCCCACGGGTCGGCTCGCGCTGGCCCGAGAGCACCGAGAGCAAGGTGCTTTTCCCGCTGCCGCTCGGACCGATGATGCAGAGCATCTCCCCGCGTTTCACCCCGAAATTCACATGGTCCAGCGCCCGCGAATCTTTCCCGAAGTCGTGGATCAAGTCCTCCACCTCAAGCGACTCGATCAAGGTGCGCTCCTCGTCCAAAAAGCCCTCGCTAAACCGACACCGCACCGCCTGGCTGCCAGACAAGCGGATCAACGAGCCATCGCGCAGTGCCGCGGTCTGGCGCACCGGCACGCCGTCCACCAACACCGGCCCATTACTCTCGCGGACGACCAGCTCGCCCTCCGCCCGCTGCGCGTCGAAGCGGATGAAGAGCACGAATTTAGGGGCCAATTTCGCCCCGAGCAGCAAATCCCCCGGCTCAAGGGCCGCGGCGTCATTGGAAACCAAGTATTCCTGGCGATCGCTCGCCAGCCGGAAACGCCGCCCGGACTGTGTCGCCTTGCGTCGGAGGTCGTTGATCGAGAGGCTGAAGCCCGACTCATCCCCCAGCCGCTCATGGTTGCGGCAGCGCACGATGTCGCCCTTTCTCAGGGGCCCTTGGCTGCCCGCGTGCAGGTCCGTGTCGCGCAGCGCCTCGACCTCCGCGAATAAGCCGAAGCTCACCCGCAAGACGCTTTGCCGCCCCCGCGTCCGCTCGGCGGTCAGCCCTGCGTCGCCCGCCTCCAGGAACACCGCCGGGGAATTTCCGGTGCGTTTCACATCGAGGAAAAACATCAGATCCTCGTAGCTCAGCATCCAGCCCGGCACCACCAACGGCTGCCGCTCGCGCATCCGCAGGAATGAGCCGGTCTCCACCGACCGCCCACGAATCCACAAGGGCGCGATGCCCGTATTCCTCACCAAAATCAAATCCCCCGCCCGGTAAACCCGGAATTCCTGGTCGATCGCCGCCGGCGGCAGCAACACGTCCGCTCCGTCCCGCCCGAACACCAGCCGCTCGAATGGCAGCTCGTCGTCCGGCGGTTCTCCCGCGTCGCCGCGCATTTCCCGCAGGATCGCCACCCCGTAATCCGGCCGCCCCAGTCGCCGCATGAAGACTTCAAAGCTCGTCCGGTTCCGCTCCGAGCGCCCCGCCGCATCCACCAGCGTGAACAGTTGCAAGCCCAGCGCCAACTTCCCCCCGTCGTCGAAGCTATCCTTCAGCTCGGCGGCCAGCCCCTGCAAAGGCCGCGGATTTCTCACCGCCCGCTGCAAGCGCCGCCCCAGCCAACCGTGGTCCACTTCCGGAAACGCGCTCCGCAGCATGTCCAGGATCAGGTCCGCCTCCAGCGTGCTCAACTCGTTGTCGAGCGTCGCGAACGCGGCGAAGGCATCGACCAGCACGCCCACATGCGCGTCCGCCCCCGGGCGCAGCGCCCGCATCCGCCCCACACCGGGAAGCGCCTGCAACCAACGTTGCAGCCTGAGCCGTCGCTGCGACGTCTGGAGCGGATCTTTGAAAGGCACGGGCAATTCCACAAACGAGTTGTAGTCAGACACCGAACCCGCCCGCAAGAGCTGTGCAAAAAAGTGGTTTGCTTTTCACCCCCCTACGGTATCATCCCTTACTCCCGGACGGCAACATGCCCGCGCTATTCCAGTCGCGCAGGCCCCTCTTGTCCGTGATTTTTTCCAGCTAAATCATGTCTGACTCACCGAACTCAACACCGCCTTCCAACAACCCGAACAAGACCCCGGGCGACACCAACGGTTTCAACTGGCGGCTCCTCGTGCTCCTCAGTGTCGCCACCGTCATCCTCGGCGTGGCGTTCTTCAACCCGATCACCAACAAGTCGGTCACCCCCATGACTTACTCTCAATTCAAGCAGGCTTGGGATCAGGAGCGGGTCGTCGTGGACGACCCAAAGATGCCCCTCAAGGTGATCACCACCGACACTTCCTTTGACGCCACCATCACCGGCTGGGTCATCCCCGCCTACCAGGCACCCACCACTGACCAGCCGACCCGCGACTTCCGCGTCCCGGTGAATTTCACCCTCCAGCGCGAGGAAATCAACGAACTGCTCGGCAGCGACATCCGCTTCCAACAGGTCGAGGACGCCAGCGAACGCCCGCTCATCAACGACGTGGAAACCCTCTCGCTCGCCGAGTTCCGCAAGTCGCTGGCCATGAAATCCGTGGTCATCAACGACGTCGGCAATCCGCTCCGCGTCCTCACCACCCCCGGCTCGGACGACGCCGTCATCGTCGGCAGCCGCCAGCTCGTCAGCGCCCCGGTTGCCGCGGTCGACGCCCAGGGCAATCCGATCCCGCCAGTCGCCTTCAGCGTGCCCGTCTCCACCGCCATCCAAAGCGCGGACCTCAACAAGCTCGTCAAGGACAAGGCCAGCTATGAGCGCAACAAGGACTACCTCAGCGGGGCCCTATTCACCTTCCTACCCTTCCTGCTGATCATCGCGATCCTGTTTTTCCTCTTCCGCCAGCAGATGAAATCCGCCGGCCGCGGCGCGATGTCGTTTGGGAAGAGCAAGGCCCGGCTGCTCACGATGGACCGCAACAAGGTGACCTTCAAGGACGTCGCCGGCATCCAGGAAGCCAAGGAAGAGCTCTTCGAAATCGTCGATTTCCTCCGCGACCCCCGCAAGTTCCAGAAACTCGGCGGGTCCATTCCCAAGGGCGTCCTCATGGTCGGCTCCCCCGGAACCGGCAAGACCCTGCTCGCCCGCGCCATTGCCGGTGAGGCGGATGTCCCGTTCTTCTCAATCTCCGGCTCCGACTTCGTCGAAATGTTCGTCGGCGTCGGCGCGTCCCGCGTCCGCGACATGTTCGAACAAGGTCGCAAACATGCGCCCTGCCTCATTTTCATCGACGAAATCGACGCCGTCGGACGCCACCGCGGTCACGGCATGGGCGGCGGTCACGACGAGCGCGAGCAAACGCTCAACCAGCTCCTCGTCGAGATGGACGGCTTCGACACCCAGGAAGGCGTTATCATCATCGCCGCCACCAACCGCCCGGACGTCCTCGACCCAGCACTGCTGCGTCCCGGCCGTTTCGACCGTCAGGTCACCATCTCCCTTCCCGATGTCAACGGCCGCGAGGAAATCCTCCGCGTCCACGTCAAGAAAATCAAACTCGCCGCCGGTGTGGACCTCTCCAAGATCGCCAAAGGCACCCCCGGCTTCTCCGGAGCCGAGCTTGCCAACCTCATCAATGAGTCCGCCCTGCTCGCCGCCCGCCGCGGTCTCACCGCCGTCACCCTCGACGAGATGGAAGAAGCCCGCGATAAAGTCCGCTGGGGCCGCGAACGCCGCAGCCTCGCCATGTCTGAGAAAGAAAAAACCGGCACCGCTTGGCACGAGGCCGGCCACGCCTACCTCAACATGGTCCTGCCGGATACCAATCCGCTCCACAAGGTCACCATCATCCCGCGCGGCCCTTACCTTGGTGCCACGATGTATCTGCCCGACGGCGACAAATACTCGACCCAGAAAAAGGAAGCCCTCGCCAACCTCATCGTCACCATGGGTGGCCGCATCGCCGAGGGATTCCACAGCGACGACGTCTCCAACGGCGCCTCCGGCGACATCCGCCAAGCCACCGCCCTCGCCCGCCACATGGTTTGCGAATGGGGCATGAGCGAAAAACTCGGCATGGTCGAATACGGCGAGGGTGACGGCCCCGTCTTCCTCGGCCGTGGCGACATGGGTGGTCGCCGCACCAACTACAGCGAGAGCACCGCCAAGACCATCGACGAGGAGATCAAGCTCTTCATCGACAACGCCTACGCCATCGCCACCCGCGTTCTCGAAGAAGGCCGCGACAAGGTCGAGCTCATCGCCAAGGCGCTCCTCGAGTTTGAAACCCTCGATGCGAACCACCTCCGCGACATCATCGATCACGGAGAAATGCGTGATCCACCGTCCGCGCCCAAGCCACCTCCAGTCCCCGACGAACTCAAGAAAAAGCCCGCCGGCAAGGCCGCTGAAGAAGACCGCCCCGAGGGCCCCGGCCCGATCCCCGGCGTCCTCGGAGCCCCGGCTTGATCCGGGGACTTAGTCCCTGCGCCGCGTAAAGCACCCGGCAGGGACCGATCCTCCGGGCGGTCCGGTGCGTGCGGGGTGAATGGGAGGCGAATGAAAAAGCCGCGGCGTCCCCGCATTCACAAAATCATTCGCCACCCACGCGCCGGACGGCTCGGAGAGTCCGTCCTTGCCTTAGCCGCCTGCGGCGCGAAGAGGCCGCGCCCCTGCGGCGCGCCACGCGCCGCGACAGCCATCCGCTCAAGTCCCCACCCGGTCCGTGGCAGGCACCTCGACCTCGTCTTTCATCTGAGTCGGGGTGATGACCAGCAGTTCGGCGATGGCACCCGGTTGCTCGGAGGAAATGGCCACACCGATCCAGCGGAAATCTTCACTCCCATCCAACACGACCTTGAGCATCATCGTCAACGGCACCGCCAGCAGCATGCCCAGCGGGCCCCAAACCCAGCCCCAGAACAGCACGGAAATCACCACCAACAGGGTGGAGATCCCAAAGCGCCGCCCAACGAGCATCGGCTCGATGAAATTACCCAGAAAATTATTGATCAACAGGTAGCCCCCCGCCACCAGCAGCGCGTTGGGCAGCCCGGCGACCAGCAGCGCAAGGATCATCGGCGGCACCCCGGCGATCAGCGAGCCGACGACCGGAATGTAGTTGAAGGCAAAGGCGAGAATCCCCCACAGCACATAAAAATCCAAACCCGCCGCCCAACACAGCAGCCCGGCGAGAAATCCCGTCACCAAACTAATCGCCGTTTTGATCGCCAAAAACCGCTGGATGTCGCGAGTCGCGCTCAACATCCGTTCAATATTCGGCCCTTGCGCCTGGCTGATCGCCTCGAGCCGCCGCCCGAACATCCGCGCCTCCGAGAGCATGAAGACCGTGAGGATCAAGACGATCAGCGAGGTGCCGAAAAATCCCACCACATGGCCCAGCAAGCCGGTGCTGAAATCCCAAATCCGCTCGAACCGGATATCCTGAAGATTCGCCAGATTATTTTCCACCGCGAGCTGGATCTTCTCCTTGGAATCCTCCACCCCCCACTGCTCCAGCTTGCCCGCCAGCGACTCCGCCCCGCTACGGACTTGCTGCGAGAATTGGCCGGCGTAGCGCTCGTCCCATTTCTTTTGCAAATCCCCCACCAAGGTGACTCCCAGCACAATGATCCCGGCAATGAACGCGAAATCGATCAGCACCGTCATCAGCACCGCCAAGCTGCGCGGCACCCCGCGCTTCCGCAGCGCGTTAGTGATAGGAAAACTCACCGTCGCCACGAAAAAGGCGAGCAGAACGGGCAGGAAAAATCCTTGCGCCAGTTTCAATCCAGTCACGACAAGAACCAAGGCTGCCAATAAAATCAGCACCTGTCCGGACCGCTGCAGCGGTAAATTGTCCCTCGACTCCATACTCAGGGCAGTTAATCCACGGCTTACCGGAGCCGCAACCGTATTCGCGGGCGGATGGGTAAAATTGCTCAGTCGGCGAGGAAGCGGCCAAGGATCGGCGCGAGATCATTCACCGTCGCCGCGGGCCAGAGCTTGCGCTCGGTCATGATCGCCGTGTCCAGCGCGCGGTGCGGCGGGCTGGTGGGCAGCGCCGGGATCCGTGCGATCACGTCGCTGAGGATGCGCTTCGCCAGCGCGCTGTTCGCCTGCATGTTTTCCAAGACCGTCTCCACTTCCACCGCGGCCTCGTCCTGTTTCCAACAATCATAGTCAGTCACCAGCGCCAGCGCCGCGCAGGAAATCTCCGCCTCGCGGCACAGCCGGGCTTCCGGACCATTAGTCATGCCAATGATATCCGCGCCCACCTGCCGGTGCAGCGCCGCCTCCGCACGGGTGGAAAACGCCGGACCATTCATGCACAGGTAGGTCCCGCCGCCGTGGACCACCGGCGCGAGCGAGCGGGCGGACTCCAACAGCCGCTGCCGCAGATCGCCGCAATACGGATCGGCGAATCCAACATGCGCCACGATGCCCTTACCGAAAAACGTGTGCTTGCCCGCGGTGCCGGTCCGGTCCAGCAGTTGGTCCGGCACCACCATGTGCCGCGGCTCCAGCTCCTCGCGCAGGCTGCCCACCGCCGTCACGGAAATCAGCCACCGCACCCCGAGCGAGCGCAGCGCCCAGATGTTCGCCCGGTGGTTGATCTCTTGCGGCGAGATCCGGTGCCCCACCCCATGGCGCGGTAAAAAACAAACGCGCCGCCCGCCGATGCGCCCCGAGATCACCGGGTCGGACGGCTCGCCGAAGGGGGTCTTCACGGAAATGGATTCGATTTCCTCGAAGCCATCCATCTCATAAAGGCCGCTGCCACCCACCACTCCGATTGCCGGCTCGTTTTGCTGAAAAGTCATGGGTGGACCACTAGCGGAAAATCACCGGTCTCACAAGCGACAACAAATCCACCAGCTCTGCCCGCCAGAAACCCGAGCTGGAAGCCCTATCGAAGCGCCCCCCATCACCGGAAAAACCCAAGAACCAGGGATGGGAAGCACTTCTTTGGCGTGGGTTTGATTTAAAGCAACATCCGTAGCAGTGCTACGATCCGACGCTCGGCAATTTCAACCACACGCTAAAACTCTGATAGGCCGAGCATGAAAACACAAAACATTTCTTCAGTAAATTTCCGGAAACAGGGAGCCTTTTTGTGCTCCCCTCCTCTCAGAAGAGGACCTGTGTCGGAGGACCCGCTGCATCCAAGGATTAGGAGGCTAGAATGTGGCGAAATGCCGCGGATTCGCGCCACGCGCTTGTGTTTGCACCGGACCCATGCCATCGCTTTTTCCGTGATGAACTTCCGGGATCTCTCCTGCTTCTTGCTTGCTGTATCGGTTACTACCGATTCCACCCGCGCGGAAATCGTGGTGGAAACCGCCGCAGTAGCGGAAACGACGGCGGCCCAATCCCCTCCGATTTCTCCCGCAATGAGAGCCGCGGTCGAAAAACTCTCCCTGCCCGGCGTGAAAATCAATCTCGACCAATGGTGCGTGGACGTCGCGAGCCGTGTTTGCCTCGGCGAGGGCTTGCTTGAACTGATCGCCTGCACCGAGGACACCAAGGAACACGAATCCTTGATCATGGTCGAGGCCAAGCCCAGCCACATTCACACCGCCTTGCTGCTGCTCGGGGCAAAGTCCGGCTCGCCCGCCAGCCAACAGGCGATCAATCCGGAAATGACCCGCTTCAGGCACAACCCTCCCAGCGGTGACCCGGTGGAGGTTTTTCTCGTCTTCAAAGATCCCACAGGGGCCGAAACGGAGCGCCCGATCAGCGATTTTATCGAGCGGGCCGAAGGGCACGACACTCACGGCGACGAGGCAGGTCCGGAGGAGGTGGCCGAGAAGTTTCCCGCCCACACCCTTCTCTTCGCGGGTTCGGTGATCGTCGCCGAGGGCGACGGGCCGCACCGCTACCTCAGTGACTCCAGCGGCAGTGTCATTTCGCTGGCTACTTTCGGCGATGAATTGTTATGCCTCCCCGGCTTTCACGAGTCGTCCAACGAGGCGCTGGCCTGGCAGATCGCCACCGCACATCTCCCCAAACTTGGCAGCAAGCTGATCCTGCGTCTTCGCCCGCAGGCCAGTCCTTGAACCGGGGCAAGTGAAGTGAAATCTCAGACCTCGAAGTCGAACACCACCACCCGCTCCAAGCACGGCACGACGATGTCGCGGACCCGCTCGTGCTCCGGGTGGGGCAGATAGGCGTCGCGGTTGGCGGCGCTGTCGAAACTCATGATGAAACCGTGAGTGAAACCGTCATTGAGCCCCTCACTACTCTCGTAGGGCCCGTGCTCCATGGAGAGCAAACCGGGGATTTTTCCCACCATTCCCATCATTTCTGAAAAACAGCCATCGATTTCGCGGCCGGTGACGCCGGACCTGAACTGAAACATGCCAAAGTGCCTGATCATAAGTTAGATTGTTGAGTGTTTGGACTGGTATCTGGTAACGCGCTCAGCCTAGGCGGTGGTCGGACGCAGTCGAGATTTCCTAGTGCACATGCGCTTATTCCATCTCAACATTGCCGGCACGACTTAGAGCCCGGACGCCCTTGGGGCTTGGCAAGCCGCCGGCAGGAACGCAGATTGCAGCCATGTTCGATCCCGCCCGTTACGATGGCCGTATGCCTTACCGGCGCTGCGGCAATTCCGGTCTCCTGCTGCCCGCCATTTCCCTCGGCTTCTGGCATAATTTCGGGCATGTCGATGACTTCGAAGAAGCCCGGAGGATCATGCGGCGGGCCTTCGAACGCGGCGTCACGCACTTCGATCTCGCTAACAATTACGGCCCGCCACCCGGTTCCGCTGAGGAAAATGTCGGTCGCATTCTCGCGCAGGATTTTTCCCCGCACCGCGACGAGCTGATCATCACCAGCAAGGCCGGCCACGACATGTGGAGCGGCCCCTACGGGAGCGGCGGCTCGCGCAAACACCTGCTCGCATCGCTCGACCAATCGCTCAAACGACTGCGGCAAAACTACGTGGACATTTTCTACTCGCATTGCCCGGACCCGCACACCCGGCTTGAGGAAACGATGTCGGCGCTGGCAACCGCCGTCACCAGCGGCAAGGCGCTCTATGTCGGGCTCTCAAAATACCCGCTCAAGCGCCTTAAGAAAGCCGTCAGGATCCTCAGCCAAATGGGCGTCCCCTGCCTGATCTATCAACCGCCCTATTCGATTCTCAACCGCTGGCCGGAAACGGAGGGAATTCTCGATTATCTGACGGATGAGGGGATCGGCTGCGTCGGTTTCAGTCCGCTCGCGCAGGGGATGCTCACGCCAAAGTATGTCGACGGGATCCCGGAAGGCTCGCGCGCCGCCCGCAGCGAGGGATTTCTCCAAATCGAACAAGTCACCGCCCAACAGGAAAAAATCCGTGCGCTGAGCGATCTCGCCGCCGCCCACGGAATGACGCTGAGCCACATGGCCATCCAGTGGACACTCCGCTCGCCTGCCATCACCTCGTCGATCATCGGCGCGCGGACGGTCGCGCAACTCGACGACTCGCTCGCCTCGCTCCAGTCGCCGGCGCTGGACGGCCCGCTGCTGGCCGCCATCGACGCGATCGCTCCGGGAGTGAAGAAAAAACAGGCAGAAAACTGATTCCCAACTTCACTGGGCGCCGAAGGTGGCACGACACCGTTCGCTGAAAGGGTTTTCCCCGGCATCGCATGCTCCGCGGGAAACTCCGGGCTTGCCTCCAGCGGCACCCCGGCCTATCCCGGTCGACGAAATTATGGCAAGCACACCCATCATCAATCTCCGCAAAGGACACGCCGTCCGCCACAACAACGAAGTCTGCCTCGTCATCGAGCACGAACTGAAGACGCCACCACGGATGGCCTCCTACGTCCAGATGTCCATCCGCAGCGTCGCCACCAAGAAGGTATTCAACCTGCGAATGACCTCGAACGACAGCGTCGAGGGAGTCATTCTCGAGCGCACCCCGCACGAATATTCCTACAAGGACAGCAGCGGCTACCACTTTCTCGATCCAAATACCTACGAGGACGCACTGGTGTTTGAAGACCTCATCGAAGGCGTGAAAAACTACCTCATCGAGGGCCAGCTTTACAACCTCATGGTCGCCGACGGCGTGGTTGTCGCCGTGGATCTTCCGCTTTCCATGGTCATGACCGTGGCCGAGTCCTCCGAGGGCGTGAAGGGCGACTCCGCCAACAATGTTTACAAGCCCGCGGTCATGGAGACCGGCCTCATCGTCCAAGTCCCGCTCTTCATCAACGTCGGTGAGAAGATCAACGTGAAAACCGAGGACCATTCCTACACCGGCCGCGCCTGACGCGCCGGGGTTCCTGCCATCACCCTGCTTCCCTGCCGGTGCCTTGCGCGGCGCAGCCTCGCTGCCAGGCAGGGACGGCCTCTCCGAGCCGTCCGGCGCGTGGGTGGCGAATGATCATGTGAATGCGGGGACGTCCCGGCTTTTTCATTCGCCATCCATTCACTCCTCACGCACCGGACCGCCCGGAGCATCGGTCCCTGCCCGGCACCCGCGGACGGCGCTGCGCTTTTTAGTAGTTGGGCTTGATAATCGGCTGGATTTGGCGGCGTAGTTTGCCGACATGAAAATGCTTATGACTGCTTTTGCCGTGATCGCCGCGCTGGCGATTCCCCTTTCCGCCTCCGAACCCGAGGAGGGATTTGTTCCCTTATTCGATGGAAAGTCGCTGGATGGGTGGAAACGCAATGAGTCCCCCGAGTCCTTTTCTGTCGAGGAAGGCGCCATCAAGGCTTTTGGCAAGCGCAGCCATCTTTTCTACGAGGGGCCGGTGAATGGCGCGAAGTTCAAGGACTTCGAATTGCGGCTCGACGTGATGACCCGCAAGGGTTCCAACGGCGGCGTTTTCTTCCACACGGTTTTTCAAGATGCAGGCTGGCCCAGCGGCTACGAGGTCCAAGTGAACAACACCCAAAAGGATCCGCAGAAATCGGGCAGCCTTTATAGCACGGTCAAAAATCTGGTGCCCTTCGAGGATGACACTTGGATGAAATACGTCATCATTGTCAAGGACGGGCGGGTGACGGTGCGGGTGAACGACAAGGAGCTTGTCGATTACCCGACCGAAGAAGGCAGCAGCAAGCTGTTGGCGGAGGGCGGAACGATCGCGATCCAGTCGCATGACCCGGGCAGCACCTCGCTTTACAAGAACATCCGGATCAAGGTGCTCGACTGAAGCGGATTGAAAATCATGCTTGAATGCACCACCCGGCGCGCTTGCATTCAGGCGTGAACTGCCCGCCGCCAAGATCCCTGCACGACCTCGATTTTCCGGGGCTGGTGGAAGTGCTAGCGGCCTCCGGCGTGATTCTCCATCATGCAAAACCCTTGTGGCGAGCCATCCACCGCGACGGCGAGCGCGATCTCGCGTCGCGGAAATTCCTCCCGCCACTTCAGCGCTGGGTCGAGGAATCGGTGGGGGAGGGGAGGGCGTTTTTTCTCGATGCACCCATGGTGGTCGATGAAATCCGTAGCAGCGATGGCCTGACCCGGAAATTTCTTCTGCGCCTGAGCGATGGCCAAACGATCGAGACGGTGCTGATGGGCTACGAAGGCCGCCACACGGTTTGCGTAAGCACGCAAGCCGGCTGCGCGATGGGCTGCGTGTTCTGCGCGACCGGCCAAATGGGCTTTGTCAGGCATTTGCGGCCGGGGGAAATCGTCGCGCAGGTTTTGCACGCACGGCGGGTGCTGAAATCCATCAATCCTAACAAGCGTCTCCGCAACATGGTGCTGATGGGCATGGGCGAGCCGCTGCACAATTACGATTCCGTGATGAAAGCGCTCGGCTCCATTTCCGACGTGCGGGGCGTCGGCATCGGGCCGTCGAGGATCGCGATCAGCACGGTGGGCGTGGTCCCTGGTATTCTGCGCTTGGCGGAAGAAGGGTTACCCTATCGTTTGGCGGTTAGCTTGCACGGCTCCACCGAGGAGGAGCGCTCGGCGCTGGTGCCGGCGAGCAAGCGCTGGTCGCTGGCCATGCTCATCGACGCCTGCCGGAAATACGGAGAAATTACTGGTAAACGAATTTTTTTCGAGTGGACCTTGATTGCGGGTAAAAACGACTCGCCGGAAACCGCGCGCCGCCTGACAGATCTGTTAGCCGGGATCGATGCCCACATCAATTTGATCCCGCTCAATCCGACAGGTGGTTTCGGCGGGGTGGAAAGCAGCAGCGGGCACGAGTTCCAGCAAATTCTAATCGAAGGCGGTTTTCCGTGCACCTTTCGTCAGCGTCGCGGGATCGATGTCGCCGCGGGTTGCGGAATGCTGAAGGCAGAGAAGCGGGTGCGAAGCGCTTGATGGATCCGGCTTCATGGACTGAAGATTCCAGGTGCCTTTTTTTGTTTAGAGGGATCAAAGGTGGGATCTTCCTTTTCAGCGCCAGGACCCCCGCTGCGCTGGAGTTTGGGTAGAGGGCACTTTGTTTGGGGGGCTCCGGGCAGGATGCCCGGGCCACGTCAAGGAGTGTGGGGCGTCTCGCCCACGCGATTACGGCGAAGAAAGAGATGAATTCCATAAGCGGTTCACGTGGATAGGTGACGGTGCTGATGAAGACACCGAAGGCTCCGGGCAGGATGCCCGGGCCACATCCTCAAGGAGCGTGGGCGTCTCGCCCGCTTGGCTGCGGCGGAGGGAACAGACAAAGATATCGACCACGG
>JBBEEL010000042.1:0-5840 GCA_040880785.1 Akkermansiaceae bacterium
ATGTATCCCGACAAGGAAACCGTCGAGGCCACCAACCACCGCATCGTCACGCTGCCCTGGCTGCTGCGCGGGACCGACTACGACACCGCCGCCATCGGCGACTGGTGCGCGGGCTATTATGAAATGATGCCGCTCGGCTTCGAACATATCTCCGTTTCCAGTTTCGATAACTTCAAAATCTACATGAGCCAAGCCGTGGTGATGGCGCATTTCGTGGTGCCGCTTTATTTCGACAACACCCTGGGCTATCGGATATTTCCACAACTCGGATCCTTCGCCCAGTTTGTCACGCCGGAGGTCGTCACCGCGCGGGTCGAGAACAGGCTGGCGCAGGTCGCCAAGGCGCAAAAGCCGTTTTTCTGGCATGTCTTCTACTCCTGTAACCACCTCCCCTACCGCAGCCGCGAACCCTACTTGAGCCTGTTCTCGGATCCGGCCTATCAGGGGCGAAACAAGAGTGGCGTGGATTTCGACATCGATTCGTTCATCGGCGGCACCGACTTGGAATCCAAGTGGAAAGCCCTGCCGCCCGAGGAGGTGAAACAAATCCGCGCGCTCTATGACGGCTCCACCCGCCAGTTCGACGACTGCGTGGGGCGGATCCTCGCTGCGTTGGAAGCCAACGGCCTCGCCGACCACACCATCGTCGTCGTCACCTCCGATCACGGCGACGACCATTACGAGCCGGGCGTTACCCTCGGCCACGGCCTCACCTTGAACGGCGGTGGCCAGGCGAACCACGTGCCGATGATCGTCCACGTTCCCGGCAGCGGGCCGCAGGTCATCCCGGAAACCGTCCGCCTCATCGACCTGATCCCGACCCTTGCCGAGTTCATCCAAGTGGAGCAATCCCCGACTTGGCAGGGGCAGAGTTTTGCTGGCTGGATCCGCGGGACCGAGACTCCGGAGGTCCGCCCGTTTTACGGCGAGACCGGATTTCCCTTCATCCATTTCAGCGTGCCCGGCGTCGAGCGGCCCAAGCTCCCGCCGATGGATGAGCTCACTTGGATCGACCCCGGTTACAACTATCAGTTTGTCCTGAAGCGGGAATACGAGGACCGGCTCGTCGAGGCGAAACAACGTTGCCTGCGGACCCGCGACTGGAAACTCGTCTGCACGCCCACTGCACAAGGCGGGCGGCATTTCGCGTTGTTCTGGATCGCCGAGGATCCGCACGGCGAGTCGGATGTCGCCAGCGGCCGGCCCGATGTTCTGCTGCCGATGCAGGCCGCGCTGGAACGCTGGATGGACGACAAACTTGAAACATCCATCGCCGAGATATTTCCCGCCGGGGAGCCGCAATAATTTGCCATTTCGGATTGCCGCTTGAATTTCCGCGGGTCGCCAGACAGGTTGCCGCAGGTTTTATGAAATTCCACCTACCGCTCATCGCGTTTTCGTTTGTTGCCAGCCTGTCCTCCGAGGTCCCCAAGGTTTTTGTCGGGCTCTTCGAGCAGGACATTCCGGTAAAAGGCCAGGTCGGCATGGTGATGCCGCCGCCGGAGATCGAGAAATATATCAACAAGGTCGAGGCGGCCGCGCGCAAGGACCCGGAGTGGTTCCGCGAGCATTCCGGCTCGTCCAAGACCGGCTCGCCGCTGCCCTATGACGAGCGGCTCGGTCTCACAAAAACGGAATATGACGACTACCTCGCGCTCTGGAACAAGCGCGAGTTCAAGCCCGTCGAAGAGGTCATGCTGCTGCTCCGCAAGAGTTCTGGCGACACCTGGTCGATCATGTCCACTGGCAGCGCGAGCACACTCACGACCCTGCGCTATCAGGCGAAGGAGGACACTTTCCGCTCCCCGAATGGTGAGCTCGCCCGCATCGACGACATCGCGGCGGACGCCTCCAGCATCCTCGGCGAGTGGACTGGCCAAGAATGGAAATTCGAAGAGGAAACCGGGCTAGGCAAGACCAAGGAGAATTTCGCCATCGGCCGCTTTGCCGACAAGAAATTCGGCCTGCTGGTTTATCGCGCGCAGGAACTTTCCTCAGAGGGCACCCAGTTGCTCGACAAGAGCCTGGTCGTCCGTTTCGCGCTGGGCAAAGCCGGACAGATCCAGCCGCCCGCCGCACCCAAGCGCTGAGGAACTCCGCCCATGAGAATCATCGCCGGAAAGGCTGGGCGCATCGCCATCAAAGTGCCCTCAGCCGTGGCCCGGCCGACCACGGATTTCGTCCGCCAAGCGGTTTTTTCCATCCTCGGCGAGAAGGTGGAAAACGCCCGCGTGCTCGACCTTTTCGCCGGCTCCGGCGCGCTCGGGTTGGAGGCGCTTAGCCGCGGTGCGGCAGCCTGCACTTTCGTCGACGAGCACCGCCAGGCAATCAAGGTCATCGCGGAAAATCTCGCCAAAGCCCGCCTCAATGGCGGCCACCCGGTGAAAGCCGAGGTTGTTTCCTTCCTCAAGCGCGATGCGGCGAGATACGAACTCATCTTTGTGGATCCGCCGTATTGGAAACACTACGGCGACAAGGACTTGGTCGGCGACCTCCTGAAAGGTGGCCTGCTCCCGCCTCGCCTCGCGCACGACGGCTGGGTGATCGCGGAAATTTCCACCCACCAGGATTCGCCGGTCGCGGAGGATTTCACGCTCGTCGCCCGCCGCGCTTACGGCAGCAGCAGCATCTTGATTTACACCGCCACTGTGGCTCGGACATCCTGTCCGGAGCCTGATACAAGAATTTGGAGATCAGGCCAAGTCGAAGCGATCCAGGTTCATGACCTTGGTCCACGCCGCGATGAAGTCCTTAAGGAATTTTTCCTGGGAATCACCGCAGCCATAAACTTCCGCCAAGGCACGCAGCTCGGAGTGCGAGCCGAAGATGAGATCGACGCGGGTGGCCGTCCACTTGACCTCACCTGTGACGCGATCACGGCCTTCGAACAAATCCTCGTGCGGGGTGATGGCTTTCCACGTCGTCCGCATGTCGAGCAGGTTGACGAAAAAGTCGTTGGTGAGCGCTTCCGGACGATGGGTGAAAACGCCGGCCTGTGAGCGGTCGAAGTTGGTATTCAACACGCGCATCCCACCGACAAGCACGGTCATTTCCGGCGGAGTGAGCGTCATCAACTGTGCCTTATCGACCAACATTTCTTCCGCGGAAACGGTGTAACGGGCTTTCAGGTAGTTGCGGAATCCATCGGCCTGCGGCTCGAGCATGGCGAAGGAGGCCACATCGGTTTGCTCTTGCGAGGCATCGGCGCGTCCGGGGGTAAAAGGCACCGCCACGGGGTGACCGGCATTTTGCGCGGCTTTCTCGATGCCGGCGCAGCCAGCCAGCACGATCAGGTCCGCGATGGAGATTTGCTTGCCGCCCGTGGCGTTGTGGTTGAATTCACTCCGGATGCCTTCGAGCGTCTGGAGCGTTTGCCCAAGCGAGGTGGGCTGGTTGACCTGCCAGTATTGCTGGGGTGCCAGGCGGAGGCGTCCGCCATCTGCCCCGCCGCGCTTGTCGGAATTCCGGAAGGTGGAAGCGGCGGCCCATGCGGTGGAGACCAGCACGGAGACTGGGAGCCCCGATGCCAGGAGCTTGGCTTTGAGCGCGGCGATGTCCTGGGCATCGACCAAGGGGTGGGTCACTGCGGGAACCGGGTCTTGCCAGATCAATTCCTCGGCCGGCACATCCGGGCCAAGATAGCGCACCTTCGGGCCCATGTCACGATGGGTGAGCTTGAACCAGGCGCGGGCAAACGCGTCGGCGAATTGGTCCGGATTTTTAAAGAAACGCTTCGAGATCGGTCCATAAATCGGGTCCATCCTCATGGCGATGTCCGAAGTGAACATCATGGGGGCATGCCGTTTGGCGGGATCGTGGGCATCCGGGACCGTGCCGGCACCGGCCGCAGCTTTGGGCCGCCACTGGTGGGCTCCGGCGGGGCTCTTGGTCAGCTCCCACTCGTAACCGAACAAGTTTTCAAAGTAATTATTGCTCCACTGCGTCGGCGTGGTGGTCCATGCGCCCTCGAGGCCGCTGGAAATAGTGCTGCCCGCGTTACCGGTGCCGAAGCTGTTTTTCCAGCCGAGTCCCTGCTCCTCGATGCCCGCTGCGGCGGGTGCCGGACCGACGTATTTTTCAGGATCCGCCGCGCCGTGGGCCTTGCCGAAGGTGTGCCCGCCAGCGATCAGGGCGACAGTTTCCTCGTCATTCATCGCCATGCGGCCGAACGTTTCGCGGATGTCGCGGGCCGACGCGATGGGGTCGGGATTGCCATTCGGGCCCTCGGGGTTGACGTAAATGAGGCCCATTTGCACCGCCGCGAGAGGGTTTTCCAGATCGCGGTCACCCGAGTAACGTTTGTCAGCCAGCCACTCGCCCTCGGTCCCCCAGTAAATATCTTCCTCCGGCTCCCACACATCCGCGCGGCCGCCACCAAAGCCGAAGGTTTTGAAGCCCATGGACTCGAGCGCGCAGTTGCCAGCGAGGATCATCAGATCGGCCCACGAGAGTTTGCGCCCGTATTTTTGTTTGATCGGCCACAGCAACAGCCGGGCCTTGTCGAGATTGACGTTGTCGGGCCAGCTATTAAGCGGCGCAAATCGCTGAGTGCCGGCCCCTGCGCCGCCACGACCGTCGGCGGTGCGGTAAGTCCCGGCGCTGTGCCAGGCCATGCGGATGAAAAACGGCCCATAGTGCCCGTAATCCGCCGGCCACCAGTCTTGGGAGGTGGTCATCAATTGGAAAATATCGTTTTTCACCGCCGCTAGATCGAGCGACTTGAATTCCTCCGCGTAGTTGAAATCTCCTCCCATCGGGTCCGAAAGCGACGAGTGCTGGCGCAGAATGTTGAGCTGCAGTTGGTTGGGCCACCAGTCGTGGTTTCGGGTGCCTTTGCGACTGTTGCGCGCCGTGTTACCGGCTGAAAATGGGCATTGGCCGGCGGCGGTGTCGGAGTTCGGGCTTGGAGAAGTCTGATTTTCCATGGGATTCGTTTGCTTGGGAAAGGCTGTGGTTGAAGATGGATTCTGTTGAAAAACGAGCCCTTGACCCCAGCGACGGAAACTCCTGCCAGCACGCCCGGGACGGGCGCATCGGGTTGGATCGTAACCGCCCGGAATCACCGGACTGCGTGCAGGGAGCGGTATTGCCGACCGCGCAGAATGCAAGATGAAATGATGATCCGACCGGTGATTGGTGTCAAATGCACCGGCCGGCCTGCAATCGCAGGCACGGGCGGCGGACTGACGACTGGAGCACGCCTGCGATTCTCAAAGCGATCAAAAACTCGCGTTTCTCGTGCCCTGTTGGTCCTCACCGCGCTGCTGGCTTGCTCCGTCACGCAGGCTCCCGCCCGAGCGCTTCCGACTCGGAGGAAAGGCCATTTCGGCTTCAAGAACGGGGACCCGGAAGCCCCAACGTCTGCAACGCCTCGGACTCAGCGGAAGCTGCTGCCGCCGAGATCCAGCGCCCCTTCAAGGACGACGAAATTTTTGCCTACTGAATCAAGTACTGATAATCGTCGAACGCGTCATGCCATTCAAGCGATTCCCTTTCGGAGATCTCTCAAACTCCATAATTTCCCGCTTGCGGCCGCACCTCCGCCTTTCAATTTCCTCGCGCCGTCCTTCCGCTTGGCTCCGAATCGTTCCCGCGCGCTCGCAAACGCCTCGTTCACGAACTCCCTGCTACCGATCACCGCGCCATCCGTGAAATACCGGATCCGGCAGCGCAGCATTCTTGCGATTCCCAAGTCTTGCAAAAAGGTTTCGCTGTCCTCGTTTTTCAACATTTCCGCCGTGTTCAGGGTGGTTTCGCCCAGCTTAATCCCGGATTCCGCCACTTTCGCCCGCCCCGGTTTCCGGCCCAAGGCCAACCCCATCAAGCCCCGGTATGAACGC
>JBBEEL010000043.1:0-5798 GCA_040880785.1 Akkermansiaceae bacterium
CCACCGCGGTCCAGAATGTGACCACGGCGGTGAGAACAAAGCCGACGATCAGGCGACGCAGCAAACGGTCGCGCTGCTCGGTCGAGTCAGAATCTCCGGAAGTGGATAAATTTTCGGTCATGCGGTGAGCAAGTTACCAGTTTCCGCCCATCCCCCGCTATACCCTGCGCAGGGTATACTGCAGCGAAACCTCCCCCACTCCCCCAAAGGCCTTTTCCGGGGTCTTTTCGGAGGGATCGGACTCAGAAATTCAGCCCGAGGCCCAGATACACGTTCTGGCTGTTCTGGTTGTCGCCTCCAACGAACGAACTGTAGATGGCCGTGGCCTGCCAGCGTTCACCGATGCCCACGGTCACCCCGACGCCGCCGTAGAAGTTGTCGCGGGCCGGCGTGCCGGTATTGTAGCTGAATGGCGAGGCCGGACCGCCCGTGTTGAACGACGAGTTGATCTGGTAGCCGTCCTGCAGGAACTCGTGCTGCCATCCGGCAAAGAGCGTCGGGGTGATCAGCACCGAAGAGGACACCTTCAAATTGTAACCCACTTGGGCACCCAGCGTGTAGAGCAGGCTGCTCGAGTTATAGGGATCCACGTCGAGGTTGAGCGAATCCGCGCCCGTCTCCTCGAAGCCCTGCACCCCAAGGTAGGTGTATTGCATCGTGGTGAAAGGACCGAAGGTGAAATCGCCGGCCTTGAAGTCATAGCCCGTGCCGATGGCCAAGTCGAACTCGCCCGCGACCGGACGCCCGCGCGCCGTGCGGTCGATCGAGCCGAACTCGATGTCGCGCTCCACCGAGTAGTCGTGGTAAGCCCCGCCGACCAAGGCATTGAAATACAGCCCGCCGATTTCGTAGGTGCCGAAGACCCCGAAGCGCACCGCATTGTCGATCGTCTGGCCATTGTCATATTGCGCCTGCAATCCTTGGTAGCCCACATACACGCCCGTGGCCAAGTTGTCGGTCCATTTGTAGGACGCCCCCGCGCTCACCCCGCCGCTTTGCGAACGGTAGTTCTGCAGGTTGGCCACATCGCCGCCGTCGGCGAAGATGCCATTGCCGTCGACGAACGTGCCCCATTTGGTGTCGCGCGAAGGACGGATGGCGAACGCCTCCATGTCGTCGACCCCACCCATCTCCCCCTGCAGCGGGGCGGGGCTCAAGGTCGAGGAGAAGCCCTGGCCATTGACGCGGACGACCCACAACCGCTGGAACATCCCGCTATTGAGCGCATTGGCCTGATTGAACGCCATGTTCGGCAGCGACGCATACTGCGAGGGCATCATGGCCTCGAAGCCTTTCTGGTAATCACCCGAGGCCACCAGCGCATCGAGCACCTCGGCACGGTCACCGGACGGGTTGGAGGCCGCCCATCGGTTGAGCGCCTGGGCCACCTGCATCTGGTTCGGATTACCGGCAAACTGCGTGAAGTCCGGATAGCGCGACTTCTCCGGTTCGGGCACAGGAACAGGAGCCGGTTGGGGGATGAGCACAAGATAAAGGGCTCCGTCCTCGCCGTATTCCAGAAGGTAGGCGTCGGGATCAAGCCCCTCGAAGCCGAACAGGCTGATGTCGTTGGCGGTTAAACTCGGCGCAGCAAGCAGCTTGACGGGTCCGGTGGGTGCCGGGCCGGCCAAATTGAAGTAGTTCACGCCCTCGACAGCGATCGGCGTGGAGACATTGACGAAGTGTCCAGCCGAAGAATTGGGAATGGCTATCTTGGCGGTGCTCTCCCAAAGCAGAGACTCGATGTTGAGCACCGAGTTGATTTCCAGTGTGCCGCCGAGAAGTTCCACCGGACCACTCCCGAGCGCCGAGGAGGAACCAGTGGCAAGCGTGCCCCCATTGAGGACGGTTCCGCCGCTGTAGGTGTTATTGCCGGAGACCAGCATCCGGCCACCACCGTCTTTGACAAGACGGCTCGCTTGCGAGATTGCGTAGTTGGCGGACGGCCCATCGACCAAAATGCCGATCACATCGAGCGTGGAATTATCGGCCACTTCAAAGCGCGTGAAATCCACATCGTCGGCACCGAGCGCAAAGCCCGGCCCGTCGATCGTCGAGGTGGCGTTGCCATCGACAATCACATCGCCCTTGAAGGAGAAGGAATAGCCGCCGGTCGGCTCGACGTCCGTGGCCACGATGCTTCCGCCATTCAGATAAACGGGCCCGAGCGGGTTGTAGTAGGCGCCGCTGCTCTGCAGCGTGCCGCCTTCGTTGATCACCACCGGCGTGTTGATCGCTCCGTAATGCTGACCGAACACGTCGTTGTTGTTCAATGAGACAACGCCTTCGTTGATGACCAACGCATTGCCGGCGTCATTGGCCAAGCCTCGGGCACTATCGATGTTCAACAGGCCGCCGTTGACGGTCGTGCCTCCGGTGTAGGTATTGGCAGCTCCCAGCGTCGTGGTGCCTTCGCCTTCTTTGATCAATCCGAAGCCGCCATCGACCGGTTTGTTCAGCGTGAGAAGGGTGTCCGCCGCGTTGGAAATCACGACATCGCTGCCGAGTTCCAATTTGTTGTCGACGATGTGGCTGCCGGCCGCGGTGTTTATGGCCGCGGCGTTGCCACCAGCGGAAGTCAGAGTGATCGTGCCGGTGCCGTCGATGGTGTAAGCATCCGTATTTGAGAAAGTTATAGACAACATCTGGACGCTGCCGTTGTTGGTCACGGTGCCGTTGCCGTTCGCGCCGAACAGAGCGGTGTCGTTCACGCTGTATTCGCCGTCCAAGCCCGGCGTGCCGCCTGGCACTTGCCACTGCGCTATGTTGCTCCAATTGCCGCCGCCCGGCGTGTTCCAGACACCCTGACCGCTGTAGACGTAGCCGGTGACGGTGATCGCGTTGGTGTTGAGTGTGATGGCGCCATTCAGGGCGGAATCGTCGAAGGCGACAAGTTGGACCGTGTTGGTGAAGCGACCGAGTCCCATGAGGGAAGAGTCGAGCAGGCCGTTGATCTCGATCGAATCGCCTTGCGCCAAGTTGCGCACGTCATCGAGCGACACGGCGCTGTTGGTGTTGATGTTGGTCATGCCCAGCGCGACGCGCGGACCTCCGGTTCCAAGGTTGCTCACCGTGATGCTGTTGGTCGCAGCGACAGGATTGGGATTGCCCGCGTGGACCGGGGCGAAGGTGAGATTGCTGCCGGTGGTGACATTCGACGCGTGGTCGTAGACCGAGACGTTGACGTTGACCGTGTTCGTCACAACCGGGCCCGTCGATGGGGCGAAGACGTTGGTGAAGTTGCCCGCCTGATTGAGCCCGACCGTGGTGCCGGTCCACGCGAGTCCGGAGAGGCTGTCGGAAGTTTCGGAGGGAATATTGGTTGAAGCCGTTCCCGTGGTGCTCGTGCCGCCAGATGAAGTGACAGCAACGTTGGTGACCGTGTTGTTGTAGATGAAAACATTGAAGGGCAATGTTCCGCCCGTGATGACCGCGTTTTCTCCGTTGAAGACAGGAGCCACCGCGTAATTCGTCGCGGAGAACAAGAGAGCAACGAGCTTGTCGTCCGCGTCGTGGATGACTTCGTATCCGGGCGGCACGTTGTTCGTGACACCGAAGGTCCCGCTGATCGCGCCGCCGTAGGTCAGGAAAGGATACAAGGCATCGTTCAGCGGAGCATTGGTCGAGAAGTTCACGACGCTGGTGGCTCCGAGGTTCACGCCGCCCGCCACTTGCAATTGGCTGGTGGTGGCGCCGCCGAGCACCACGTTGAGAATGCCGCCCGATTGAATCTCGAGCCCGCCGATCTTGAATTCCTCGTTGTTGCCGCCGATGCCGGGATTGATCGTGCCGCCGTCCTGCACAATGACGAAGCCTTCGATCTCTCCGGTTCCAGCCAGAACCGCATTCGTCTGAACGGTGTAAGTTCCGGCGCTGCTGTGGATGCCATTGACGGCCAGTGTGCCGTTGCTGATCGTAGTTGTTCCACCATAGGAATTATTCTGGTCGAACACCACGGTGCCCGTGCCGGCTTTGACCAGCGAACCGGCGCCGGTGATTGGCACCGAGAAGTTCGTGGATCCGAAGGTCGAGGAAATGTCGAAGACTAAGTTGTTGGCATCACGCCATCCGAGGTTGATACCGGGTGTATTGACGGTGCCGCCGTCGGTAATGCGTAAAGTGCCGCTACCGTCACCCAAACCAAGCTGGATGGTGCTGACCGCATTGAAGACACCGCTGCCGCCGACAGTCATTTCGCCGGTGCCGTCTTCGCCGATAATTGTGAAGCGGTCTTCTGCCGACTGATTACCCACACCATTCGTCAGGTTGTAGGTGCCGCGCGATCCCTCCCACCGGCCGAGCACGAAATAGCCGGTGATGTCGAGATTGCCACCGGATTGATTGAGAGTGCCATCGCCCAGCAAGCCGATCTGCAAATTAGCTTGGTTGTCGGTTGTCAAGGTCCCGCCGCTCAAATTGTAGGTGGCGCTTTCTCCGGCCTCGGAAGCGATTTGCAACGAGTCAGTGTAAAGATCTGTGATGGTCAGGCTCCCATTGGTCTGGGTGTGTGTGCCACGGACAATGGTCAGCGAAGGCGCGGCTTGCATCGTCGCCCCGATGTCGATCGTGCCGCCATCGAGGTAGATCCCGGAATCCGAGGAGAAAGCGTTGTCCACCGCGGCGGCGAGAGTGCCGCCATAGACTTCGGTGAATCCGCTGTAGGTGTTCGCACCTCGCAAGGTGGCAGTTCCCGAGCCTTGTTTGGTCAGAGAGCCTGATCCGGAAATGGCGTTTGAGATGCTGAACAAATCGCTGCGGTTGAGGACCAGTGCAGCGTTGTTGTTCACACTGCCCGTGCCCAACGTGCCGCGCGTTCCCCCATCACCCACAAACAGCGCCCCCGCGGAGATCACCGTGGTTCCGCTGTAAGTATTGGCGCCCGACAAGTAGAGCGAACCGGCTCCTACCTTGTTGATGCCGCCCGCTCCGAAAATAACACCCGTGATATTGTTGCTGCGACCCGAAGCTACACCGATTGGCTCGCCCGCGGTTTTTGTCTGGATATTATTGGAAATCGAGAAGCTTGAGGAGAACTGCAACGAACCATTCGGATTCCGATTGCTGTCGAGCACGATCAGCGCGGTTCCGGCGGCTTGGGAATTGCCGAGAATGAGCGGGCCGCGAAAAACTTCGAGCTTGCCGGCAAAGGTGTTGATGCCATTGAGGGTGAGTGCGCCGGTATTTTGTCCACCCTCGCCGCCGCTGAACCTCCATAATGTATTGCCTGCACCGCCACTGATGGTTCCGTTGAGAACAAGCGAGCTATTGTTAGGCAAGCGCATGTCAAACAGCCCGTTGAAGTTCGAGAATACGAGATTGTTGGCCAAGGTGACGCTGGTCGAGTTACTCAAAAAAGTGTTAGGTGAGGCAATCGTCAGAGCACCGGTCCCGAAGTTGTTGCCGTTGACAAAAATTAGCGCCCCGCTCGTGAGCCATGTCCCACCGCTGTAGGTGCTGTTTCCCGTCAACGTGACAACATTGCCTCCTACCTTCGTAAGCGTCTGGGCGCCGGTGAAAGCTGTGGAAATAGTTTCGTTGGGACCATTACTGCCGACGACGATCTGCGCATTCGACTGCAGAGGCGTGAGACAGCAAATCAAAGCGAGCGGCCGAAAAAGAATCTTGGTGAATAGCGTCGAGTTTTTCATGGACTGAGGCAAGTGGGTTTGGGATGCAGGCAAGCGGTCTGATCGGAGACGCGAACTATGCAAAATTCGCACGTGCGGCGTATATACCCTCCGGCGGGTAGTTAAATACGAAACCCCTGCGTGGCTTGCTGGCTCCAAGATAATTGCGGT
>JBBEEL010000044.1:0-5708 GCA_040880785.1 Akkermansiaceae bacterium
CGGATGTCATAATCGCTATCCTCCGAATGGAATCCCCATGCCCGGCTGCCGGACTCACAGGCATAAAGAATGCGGACATTCCGCTCACGCTCGATATCCGCCAACAAATCTGTAATTTTTTCCCGCACGGCCTCAATGTAGAAGGCATCCGAGTAAGATTGAAGTTTCAAATCCGTAAACACGTATCGCAAAATTCGTGTTCTTTCGCGTCCATTCGCGGTTAACTCTTCCCCGTGCCCGATCCCATCGCCGCCGACAAAGCCCATTGCTGGCACCCGTTCACGCCGCAGGACGAATGGTGCGCGCCCGGCCATGATCCGCTGATGATTGTCCGCGCCGAGGGTGTTTGGCTCTGGGATTCCAACGGCAACCGCTACCTCGACGGCAACTCCTCGATCTGGACAAACATCCACGGCCACTGCCGCCCGGAAATCGCGGAGGCCATCGCGAGGCAAGCCGCCATGCTCGACCATTCTTCCTACCTCGGCCTTGGTCATCCGCTCGCATCCGAGCTGGCGGGGAAACTGGTATCCTATTTCCCAGAAAACAGCCTTGAGCGTGTCTTTTTTTCCGACAACGGCTCCACGGCGGTCGAGGCGGCGCTAAAAATGTCGCTGCAATCACGGATGCAAACGGGGCAGGGAAATCGCACGCGTTTCCTCGCCTTCGACAACGCCTACCACGGCGACACCCTCGGCGCGGCCTCGCTCGGCGGAGTGAACCGCTTTTTCTCGCGTTTCAGGAATCTCGGATTCGAAACACAGTTCCTCTCCTCCATCGCGGATCTAACCACAGTCGATCCAACTACTGTAACCGCAGTAGTCATCGAGCCGCTCATCCAGGGCGTGAACGAGATGCGCCCATGGCCTTCCGGAATGCTCGCGGAGTTGAGAAAATGGACATCGGAAAACGGCATCCACCTCATCCTCGACGAGGTGATGACCGGCTTCGGACGCACCGGAACGATGTTCGCCTGCCAGCAGGAAAACGTAATCCCGGATTTTCTCTGCCTCGCGAAAGGCCTCACCGGCGGCACCGTCCCGCTCGCCGCCACGCTGACAACAGCCGCCGTTTACGACGCGTTCCTAGGCGGACGGGAAAACGCGTTCTACTACGGACATAGTTACACGGCAAACCCCATCGGTTGCGCCGCCGCGCTTGCTTCTCTGGATCTGTTTGAAAAGGATCGGGTCTTCGAAACCCTACCCACAAAGATCGAATACCTACGCAGATCCCTCGCCGCATTTGCCAAAAATCCCGCCGTGAAGGAGATCCGCCAATGCGGCCTCATCACCGGGATCGAGCTTGAGAAAGGCCTCGGCGAGAAAACCGTCATCGCCGCCCGCAAGCATGGCCTAATCACCCGCAACATTCTCGATACCGTGGTCTTCATGCCGCCGCTATCGATCACGGAAGGCGAGATCGACCTCGCAACGGAGGCGCTAGAACTTGGTCTGCGAGGTAATAGAGGGTGATGTCGTCACAAGAGGGAATGTTTCATCCTTACGGAGGATCAGCAGTGCGCAGCTTGGCGTTCTTTCACAATACCTTTCATCCGAAAGGATGAATCAGGTTGTGATGACAGGTCGGGCTAGGTGGGGCAGAAATTCCTTTCCGATAAATTGACGATTTGGCTCCGAAGCATACTACTGGCGACGCTTGTATTCGCGTTGGTATTTCACCATCCGCTGGAGGCGCGAGACTACGATGTCAAAGGCTACGGGGCGATCAGCGATGGCAAGGCAATGAACACCGCCGACGCCGACGCCGCGAAGGGCGGCAGCCCGGGGTTTTCCGCTGGTGTTGTGGCTTTACAGCTCCTCTTCACGATTGATCCCCCGCTCGTCATCCAGGAGGGCTTTGATGGCTTCCGCGAACTTGTTGTAGAAAAGGCCGAGCAGGATCAGCGCGGCGCCGAGGACGATGAAGGAAACGACGCGCATGAAGGCGGTGAAATCCCAGACATCGCTGGCGAAGAGCTTGCAAAAGGAAAGGATGAGCAAGCCGAAGCCACAGACGCGGAAGATATGGAAGCGTTGCCAGAGGCCGGCGCTGACGAAGGCGAACCCGAGGATCGTCCAGAGCACGGCGGTCGGTTTCCAGCCGAAACGCCAGACGAGCATCTGCGTGGCCCAGAGCGTGGCGGTGAGGCAGGTGATCCCGGCCAACGCGGCGATGGCGGTTTTCCTAACCTGCGGATCAGTGATGAGCGCCGGGCGCTGGCGGTAGGTGAAAATCAGCGCGAGCATGGCGACGACGACGGATATGCCGCGCCATGTCCCTGCATCCTCGATCCGCATCCACGGGCTGGTGAGCATTTCGAAGGCGAGACCCAGCAGCGCGATGGCGATGAAGCCGAGGCACTCGACGAACATTTTCCGTTTCATGAACACGGAAACGGCGGTGAGAATGAGGGAGGTGATCGCGAGGAAATCCGTCCATGCGCCGGGAGCAAACGTGTGCCAAGCCACGCAGTAAGAAACGAACGCGGAGAGTCGGAAGATCGAGGTTGTATCGCGGACACCCTGAGATTGAAACTTTGCCCATGGGCTGATGAGGACGGCTGCGGAAGCGAGGGCGAATCCGGTAGAGGCGAAGATGACCAGAGCCGTTTCAGCCGGGGAGAAGAGGAGATAGGAAAGTGTGATCAACGAATAAATTGCGGCCGCCTTGGCAAGGCGGGGGCTGCTGAGCAGAAGCGATACCGGCACGAGCAGGAAGGCGGCGACCTGGTTGCTGAGAAGCGCGGGGAGTTGGATGAAGTCCGCACAGATCAGCCACAGGAAAAACGGGGTGGCTAATGAGAAGGCGTAGGCGGGAATTGCACGGTTCGCGGCCAGATCGTGGGGCGGGCCATCGGCTTCCGCCGGGCGGTGCCAGAGCCATGTTCCGGCGAGGGATACGGCAGTGGCGAGGGCAAGCGGCCACATCGCCATTTCGATGAATCCGAGGTATCCGGCGAGGACGAGGAACCAGAGGGACGCCCATGGGATTTCCGGCTGGAGGCGTTGGGTATCGAGCTTGAGCGAAGCGAACGAAAGCGCGCCGGAAAGAAGAATCGCGGTGAGAATCGAAGCCGGTGATTCGAGCCGGTGCAGGCAGAGATCGCTGACGATGGCGGCGGGGATGGCGAAAAGCAGCACGCCCGCGAAACGGATGAACGGGGTGAAATTTTCATCCGCCGTTTTCACCCGTGTGGTGACGATGGAGGAGGCCGTGATGAAGCCCGCCATCATCGCCGCGCTCCAAATCGGGATGCGGTTGGCGATGTCGGTAGCGAAGGCATCCGCGCCGATGAAACGGGCGCTCAGGCATCCGGCAAGGAGCGCGAAAACGGTCTCGGTGCGGGCGCGGTATTTCCATGCGACAAGGGCGAGAGCGAGGGACTCGATGGCGAGCGCCATCGGCCATGCGCTTGGCTCGGGGAAGATGCGGTAAACGGCGATGCCGAGGAACAGTAGGGCGGCCCACATGATTTCCGGAAGGCGGCGGGCGGGATCGAGCCGGAGGGTGCCGACTGCAAGCGCGGCGCAAAGCACGGAGGCCACGGCGATGCCGGATGCCTCACCGAGGCGGATCAGGCAGAGGTAGGCCGCGACAAGAACAGCGACGACAAACAGAAGTGCGGTGGAGGTGCGGAGGTAGTGAGCGAAAGTTTCGTGGGTGGACTTGATACGGTCGGTCACGAAAGCGGATGCGGCGAGGAGCGATGCGGCGAGGAACAGGCTCCATACCGGCGGAGCTTGCATTCCCAGGGAAAGCGCTTGGTGAGCGACGAGCGCTCCGCTGCCCAAGCCCGCCAGCAGCGAGAAAACGGTCTCGCATTTTCCCCGGAACCTCAGCGCGGCGATGGCGAGGCTGAGCGACTCGAAGGCGAGCGCGAGCGCGAGGTGGTGGCCTTCGAGCTTCAGGATGATCGCCAAGGTAACGACGGCGAGGCCTTGGCCGATGTTCACGCCGCCGGCGGTGGCATTCTGGCGGCGACCGAGGATGCCGAGCGCGATGAGGACGGTTCCGAAAACGGCGGCGACTTTCCAGTATCCGTCACTGCCGTTCTGGTGGAGCCAGACACCGGAGAAGAGCAGGAAGAAGAGGGCGTTGTTGGATGCGGTGAACCAGGCGCGGGCACGTTCGGAAAGGCTTTCGCGGAAACGGTTTACGGCTCCGGGAATGGCGAACATGGCCCACACCGGCGGCAGAAACCAGAGGGTGGCGGGATCATCGGTGCGGACATTTTCTCCTGAGGCTCCAAAGAGCTGCCAGCCAAGAAACGCTCCGTAAGTGCCGAGCATGGAGACCCAGCCCGGCCCCGACCAACCGGGGCGGAGCATGAAGAAAAGTCCCAGCCCGCCAAGCAGGAGGTTCGACAAACACGACATCCAACCGATGGGCTGGAGCATGGTCGCATAGGAGGCGAGGAGTATGCCGAGAACGGCGGTGGCCTTCGCTTGCCGCAACCACGACACGGCGGCGATGGCCAGTGCGGCGGCGGAAAGCAGCACCGCGCCGAGGGCGGGGCTTTCGATCACGCGCAGCCGCGCGACATGATGCGCGGCGAAGATGCAGTAGTAGAAAAACGCCATCCCGCCTGCCAGCAAGACCTCGCCGAAGCGGTGGAGGCTTTCCTTGTTTGCCAACCGCCTTCCCGTTTCCACCAAAGCCAGCGCACACGCGAAAAGTGCGGCGAGGCGGGCGCCGTTCGGCATCTCGCGGATCCAGTTCTGGTAGGCGTAGTTTCCGAGGAAGACCAAACCTGTTAGAAGGATGACGATGCCGATGCGGACGAACCAGACCTTTCCGAAATCGAGTTCGAAGGTGTTGTCTGGAAGAGGAGCGGGAGAGGGGGGGATGGAGGGAGGGGGGGATGGCTCCGGAATTGGCTCGGGAGCTAACCCGGGCTTGGGTTCGGGCTTCAGGCTTGCTTCGGCAAGGGCGGGCATGAGCACCGGCCGTTTTTCGGGAATCACCAGCTTCGGCAACGGCGGCGGGGTGGCGGCTTGGGCGTCCGCTTTTCCAAGCTGCGATTCCAGATCCGCGATGCGGATGCTGATGCGCATGAACTCGGCGTGATGGCGGTCGCTCAGATCTGTTAGATCCCGGCGCAGGCGCTTGATCTCATCCCACAGCGGGCTTTCGTGGGTTGGGTTCATGATTTTTTCAAAGGAGAATGAGTCCGTGGGGCAAGAAGGGGAGGAAGTCGCCTTGATTCATGGTAGCGAGCGGCACGCCTTCGCTGATGGCGGTGGCGGCGATCATGCAGTCCGGCAGGGAGCGGGAGCGGCGACCGGTGGCTTGGAAGAGAAATCCGGCACGATTGGCAATCTCAAGTGTCACTGGCAGGACGCCGTGAATCACATCGTGAGCCATATCATGTTCCCGCACACTCAGAGAACCACATTGGAACTCGGCCCATGCCATGGCGCTGACAAAAAGTTTGTGGTTCCCTCTGAGCCAAGACTCGATTTGGGAGATCGCGGCTTCGTTACCGCCATTTGTGAAATACACCAGATAGTTGGTATCCAGATGGATGGATGAATGCTCCATGAAGTCCGAAAAATAAAGCGATTAGCGGCGGGCATCCCGAACCATCTCCATCCAGTCATCGGAGGATATTCGGCCTTTGAGACTTTCTCGAAGTCGTCGAGCGATGTTAATGCGCTCCTCGATATCGGGATCAGGACGGTCAGCATGGCGTTCTGCCAAATCCA
>JBBEEL010000045.1:0-5661 GCA_040880785.1 Akkermansiaceae bacterium
CTTGCTCGCGCTGGGAGCCGGTGGCTTGGCCCTGCGCCGCAGCCGCAAAGCGAAGGCCGCTTAAACGAAATCATCGAGGCAGGGCTTGCTGGGTCGTCCGTGAAGACCTCCATCCGGCCCTGCGCGCGGTCATCGATCCCAGCCTCCACCGCGCCCACCACCCGATCCCCGAATCTCGCTCTCACCCCTCTCACCAAGAATACCTAACAATATTAAACATAATATGAAAAAACAAAACACCATGAATCGAACTGGAGTCACACTGCTTCCGACTGCCGCGGCCTTAGCTGCCGCCGGGGTGGAATCCCAAGCTGCCATCGTTCAGATCAATCTCGGCGTAGGATACTCCTTCACCAGTACTGCGACCCTCAATCCGGATGTGACCGGCGATGGACTGGCTGATCTCACGATCACGGGGGAAATCCATAGCAGTAACTGGGCATACGCTATAATCAACGGCGGTTCTGTGCAGGCAGAGTTATCTTTCCGTCAGACTTATTCGGCTGTCTTGAGTAGGTCGATTTATAAGTCTTTTTTCCTAGGTGATCCTAGGTTCGCCTCTGGCGGGCTCTCCGTGAATGGGGATTCCATCTCACGAAGCGTCCTGAATCCCATCAATTTTTCCGATTCTCGGATCAATGGAGGCACCATGACCAAAGCTTTTTTGCAGGTGAACGCCTATCAGTCCGGCTCTGAAGTCGTCATCGATTTCTCCCGCCTGGTCTTCGATGATGCTGATCCAATGCTAGGCACGACGGTCATTCCGAGCACCACTTACGCTGCTTGGACGCCGGTTCCCGAGCCTAGCAGTATCGGACTGCTTGCTCTGGGTGCCGGAGGGCTGGTGCTGCGCCGTCGCCGCAAAGCACAGGCGGCATAAGGCGGATCCCGTCTCATTTGAAACAAATCCCCATGCTGTTTCCCAAGTGTTTGAAGCGCCTCTCATGGATTGCTCCCCAAATCACTCAGATCTTCGTCCGGTCGCGGAAGTGCCAGACGAGGACCATGGTAAAAAGGACGAAGCAGAGCCCTGCGGTGGTCGTGGCGACGAGGGGAACACCCCGGCCGGTGACCTTGAGAAGCAGAACCGAGTAAGTCACGGCGATGGAGTAAGAGACAGCCCAGATCGCCCAAGATGCCACGGAAATGGCTCCGCTGTTACGAGTGATGAACAATTTCCGCCACTGGGGAATGTAGGCGCATAGGGAAAGGACCGGGATCATCGACTGGGCGGCACTCGCCACATTCATCCACGTTTCTAAGTTGCTGCTCATGCGCTGAGGCTAGTTCCCATGACTCGCCATCGGCAAGCTAGGAACAAAATTTTGGCCACCATGACGGGAACGCAGCCATTCATTCTCCGCTGGGATGCGGGGCAATTACCGGTAACCCTTGGGGATGGCACCAGCAACGCTTATGTTAGTGCCATCGGTAATGTCGTGCTAACGTATTCGTACGTAGCCGCAGTTCCAGAACCCAGCACGATGCTGCTGACGTGCGGGGCGCTCACTTTTGGTCTGTTACGCCGCCGGCGTTCGCCAAGCGTGGCTTGAATGCCAGGGCAGTTTCCGGGGACGAGCGAGAAGAGAATGGTAGTCAGTGGAAGTTGTGGAAGTCGTTAGCGAAATTGCAACCCGTGTGCAGCATCGATTGCGGATTTCGGAGTCTAGTCTTCCTGCAACTCGACGCGCCTCAGGACTCCACGAGGGAACCGGTGAGCAGGAAAATCTGCCGAGGGTTAGGTGCTATGCCGATGATTTCTAACACGATGAAATCTTCTTCTTCGTAGACGCCCAACAATTTCACGTCACGACGATCATTTCCGGTGGCATCCACACCAAGTACTCCTCGGTCGCGGGCGATTTCGCTCCACTTGGTGAGGATACGGGTGCCGTCGTCGATGACAATATGGTATGCAAGCTGCCGCGAGCCGGACCACACCCTGACGGTGGACTTCGCAACCTCAGCGAGTGTGGGCTGGATGGCCTGATTGAACTCTTCCGCCTGTGCGTCAACCGCGTGGCGCTCCGCAACCCCCGCATCCCCACCCTCCAGTCCGACCCAACGGCTGTTTCAGGGGCGTTCCCGTATGATGGGGCTGGACCTTTGCCTGACAGGGCCTCTTGCAGACGCTGCCTCCGGTCACCCGGCAGCGCCACAGGGGCATGGTCCATCGCAGTGCGGTATAGGCGCCGGGTTTAAAATCCCCCCTAGTAACGCCAGTATAGCCCCAGAGACCAAGTTTAGAGACATGGTGCTACCAGAGACTGCGCAATGTGCTGGAGCATGGGTCCGCCGGTCGGTCCTTGCACCGTCGGAATGGCGGGCTGCGCGGGTCTCGGATTGCAATAGTTGTTAGATCAAGACTCCACGCCTCCGACCGGCGGCCACCAGAGCGGAAAGCCCGGGTGCAACCGAGCATGGCGGAGGAGCCAAAGGAACAAAATCCGCCTACCCAGAAGCAACCGGCCCGCCGGTCAGTCCTTGCGCCAGCCGAACGGCGGGCTGCGTAGGCCTGAAACCACAACGACGATCCGGGTCACAAACGCCCCGATCACCGTAAAGACGATCGCCAATCCGACATGCTCGGGCACCACCATGGTCGGGCGGGTCAGCAAGAAGACGGACAGCAGAAAGCCCCAGATCAGCGGCACTTCGGCATAGAACTCGCCCTTCAGGCTCGCCACGCTGCCCGATTGCCGCACGATGTCGCGCAGGATTCCGCCCCCCGCCGCCGTCAGCATCGCCAGAATAGGCCCCCACAGCCACAGCGGCGTTGCATCCATCGCCAGCGCCACCGCAACGCCCGAAACGGTGAAGACGCTCATCCCGATGGCGTCGCTGAACTCGTGCAGGTTCCGGAACACCGCCGGGTTGCCAGCCAGCCGGTGTTGCGCGATCCGCCAATTGTGTTTTCGCGCATGATCGGCCAGCAGAATGACTCCCAGCCCGGCAAGCACCGTCCCCACGACCAGACACAGATATAGCGGCGTTGACAGCACGCCCAAGGGATGACGGTCAACAAGCAGGTCGCGCAGCGCCCCGCCCCCGACGGCGGGAAGGGCCGAAAGCACCAGCGCGCCCACCAGGCTGAACCTTTCCCGAAAGGCAATCAGCACGCCGGAAACGGCAAAGGCAATCGTGCCGATGATGTCGAGGCTTCTGAACAGAATGGTGTCAAACGCAAATCCGATCACCGTCGCGAACACGTAGCCATGCACGATCTGCGCGATCGTTCCATCCGCCTCCAGCGCGGCAATGGCCGCATCAATCCGCAGGACCGTATCGGGTGCGACCGTGCGGCGGCTGAACAGGAACCGCACCGGAGTGGTTTCCGGCAGGATGGTCTTGTGCATGTCGAAGGTCATCCCGGCGGCAAGGGCCACCGCAGCCGCACTCATCCTGTCGGCGAGAAACCCGTCGATCCGCCCGTCCGCCAGATTGGTGAAATTGTCCTCCTCGCTTTGCGCGAAGACGACCCGGCCCTCACGCGCCGCGCGGTCGATTGCCGCGGTCAGCGCCGGCCCCCCGAACAGACGTCCCTCCATGATCCCCATGCGGAACCCGGGTTCGCGGTCCAGCAGGGCCGGCACGTCGTCAAGCGCGTAGCGCGCCTCTTCACCCTGACGCACATAGAAAGCGGTCCGCATCTGTCGATAGGGAACCGACATCAGGAACCGGTCGTCCCCCTCCTCCGGCACCACGGCTCCTGCGGCAAAGTCGGCCTCTCCGGAGGACAGACGTGCAAGCTGCGTTTTCCAGGTTTCCTGATCAAGACGAACACCCAGGCCCGCCCTGCGCGCCACCTCTTTTGTGATCTCGACATCGATACCCGCAAGCCCGCCGGCTGACTCGGGCGCTTCCATCTGAAAGGGGGCAGACGGCGTCCATCCGCCACGCAGGATTGTCCTTTGCGAAACTTCGGCCGCGTCCGGCACCGCCGCGATCTCGGCAGGGCGCGTCGTTTCAGACGCCGCGGGTCTTCCGGACATCCCCAGCATGACAAGGGCGAAAAGGCATGCCGGACCGAGGCGTCCCACCGTCAAGCGAAGGCCATCCTGGGGGAAAATTGCCGTTTCCGGCGCTGTATTCTGACGTTCCATAATAGAGCGCGACCGCTTCGGGATCTTGCTAGACCCAGCCCGCGCAAGCCGCATCGAAGGCCTGTTGCCTCAGCGCCCCCATTCGCGCATCAAGCCGGCGAGGAAAGCCAAGCGCAATGTGAGATTGGTGATGGCCAGCGATTGTTGTCAAGCCGCTTGAGGATCCCGGGCAGCGAGGGAGCGGGCTTTTTCTTCGATTCCTGGACGGCCCGGAACCTCTGCGGCGGATGCCGAACGGGAGAACTCGCGCCCGGGACTGGCAGGGTGAGCGGTCGATTCACCCGCCGATCCGGAGTCATCGGTTGAATCAGCCCTGTGGAAAATCCAAGCTGTCTGCACTAATAAGAGCGTGATCGTGGAAAGCGGAGTGGCGTCGCGGACGATGGCGGCCTACATCGATCTCAATCCGGTGCGGGCGGGGATGGTGAAGGATCCGACGGATTACCGCTGGAGCAGCTACGGCGAGGCGGTGGGCGGCGGGAGTCGGAAGACAATCAGACGGTGTTGCCGGATTTGAGCATGGCGAAGATGCTGCGCTGCCGGGTGAGGTATTTCACGGACGGGGCGGTGATCGGGAGCAGAGAGTTTGTGAATGAGGCGTTTGCAGGCGCGCGGGAGCGATTCACGACGAAGCGGAAGGATGGCGCGCGGCGGATGCGGGGGAGCAGGGCGGCTGCGGCGGGCGTGCTTTGGAATATAAGAGATCTGCGGGTGCGGGTGTGAGCCTGCGGGACCTGATTGAAAAATTTGCCGCAGCCTCGCTGCGGCTTGAAACTTTGTGATGACTAGACCCTCGTCCCTTATTTTTCGTTCCTTGTCGGCGGTTTCCCGCTTCCCCTCGCGTCGCCCAAGTTTTTTTCTACTGCCCATGCCTACCGAGCTGGCACGTAATTTCTCCGTCATCGCCCGCATTGACCACGGGAAAACCACGCTTTCTGACCGCCTCATGGAGGCGAAGAGCGCTGTGACGATGCGCGAGAGCACGGCGCCGCAGCTCGACTCGACTCGATGAATCTGGAGCGGGAAAAGGGCATCACCATCAAGTCCCACCCGGTGACGATGGCATGCAAGGCAAAGAACGAAAAGACGTCTAAGCTCGACCTGCTGAACACGCCCGGGCATGTGGATTGTCATATGAGATTTCGCGCGCCCTAGCTGTCTGCGAAGGGGCGATCCTGATGGTTGATGCCGCGCAAGGCGTGGAACCCCAATTTCCCAGCCCTCCAGCTCGACCCAACGGCTGTTTCAGAGGCTTCCCACTAAAAGCAAATTCCTGGCAATTATGAGAATGGGGTGCCAACGGGGCGTCGTTAGCGGCTTCCTCGTTGGTTTTCCATTCGCAGTGGCGGCGGAGACGTCGGCGCTCCCGGCGCTGGGGTAAATCTAAATCGAGCTGCCTCATTTGCGTTCAATCCCCGCGCCCTTTTTCAACCACCCCCGGACCCTCTGGCACGACCCGGCAGGGTGGAAAAAATAACGACACCCACTCAAAAAAAGCGTCGGGTTAGCTTACATCGTGCCGAATGCCATTCGGGCGGGGAAAAAAATTTACCCACAA
>JBBEEL010000046.1:0-5600 GCA_040880785.1 Akkermansiaceae bacterium
ATTCAGTGGTTTTTCGATCCTGCCGTATTGATCAGAGAAAGGAAATTTGTCATCATCGGAACCCTGATCCCATCAATCTATTTCGGCTTGGCTGACAGCTTCGCAATTGGGAGCGGAATCTGGGAAATTTCCAGCACGCTGACGACGGGTGTGAAAATTTTCAATTTACCGTTGGAGGAGTTGCTATTCTTCGTGGTGACCAGTTTGCTATTGGCACAAGGTCTGGTTCTCTGGCACAGCCTCCGCCCACCGCGGCCGACTGCATGAAACGCTTTTTTGCATGGGCACCGCTTGCACCGCCACGCGAGAACTTGAAAGTCCCGCTTCGGAGTGGATCATGGGCGGACTGGGCGGCCTTCTTGTTTCTCGGCTTGGGCCTGTTGCAGGTCTTCTTCGGGCTTGATGAAGGACCCTTTCGCCTCCTGCCGCTTGCGCTGGGAATGATCTTGTCTGGTCTTCCTCACGGAGCGGTGGACCATCTTGTGGCACTCGGCCTGGCAGGCCGACCGCTGCGGTTGGTACCGCTTTTGATCGTGGTGCTTCTTTACTTGCTGTTGGTAATCCTTGTGCTGGGTTTGTGGGTGGTTTTCCCGTTTGCGGCGGCGCTGGGATTTTTAATCATGACCATCTACCACTGGGGAAAGGCGGATTTGGCCTTTGAAAGATTTGGCCGGGTCGCGACTCCGCAGTTCCGGGGAAGAATTGGGGATGGCATTCACCTGGTTGCGCGTGGTCTGATCCCGATCGGGTTACCGTTTCTGGCCTTTCCAGAGCAGGCGATTGAATTCGTAAGCGCCTGTGTGCAGATTTTTTCCACGGACTCCTTCGAGATTCCAATGCAGGTTTGGCGCAAATGGATCTTTATCCCATTTGCTATTTTTCTGTTCGGTGATTTTTGGATTCATCTCCGCCACAGCCGGCTGTTATTTGCCAGACGGATCCTGATAGAAAATGGGGGTTTGCTCGCGTTTTTTTGGTGCGTCCCTCCTTTGATCGCGATCGGCTGGTATTTTGCGGGTTGGCATGGATTCAGGCATATTCTCCGGCTTTGCCATTATGAATCAGATGATCTGCCTGTTGATCCAGTGCTCGAAAAGAGAGTCCGAAGGTTCGTGTGGCAGGCATTTCCCTTCACCTTGGCGGCCGTCTTGATGCTCGCGGGATTGCTGGGGGGGCTGGCAGATCAAATACCAAGCAGCTTTGAAGGAGTGGCGCTTTATTTGGTTTTGGTGTCTGCGCTCACCTTTCCCCATCTGCTGGTCGTGGAATGGATGGATCGCCGCGAAGGCGGGGGATAGCGAGGGACGGCTGAGCCAAGGCTTCAGCCGATGCAGGCCCTGTCATACCCGTGGCACGTCGCGGGGCGAAACCTTCAATCCCTCCGCCTTGGCGGCTTTACGCTGGCGATCATCAAAACTGAGGAAAGTCACAACTCAGGCGAGGATCTGGTTGAGGACGTAGGGGAGGATGCCGCCGGCGTTGTAGTAATCGACCTCGGCGGGGGTATCGAGGCGGACCTTGAGCGGGACCTGGACGCTGGTGCCATCCGGACGGCGGGCGGTGAGGGTGGCGGACTGCATCGGGCGGAGGGCTCCATCGATGCCGGTGATGTCGAAGGTGGCGTCGGTGAGATCCTTGATTTTCTCGTAGTCCGCCTGGGAGGCGAAATTGAGCGGAAGGACGCCCATGCCGATGAGGTTGGAACGGTGGATGCGCTCGAAGGACTTGGTGATGACCGCCTTGACGCCTAGCAGGCGGGTGCCTTTGGCGGCCCAGTCGCGGGAGGAGCCCATGCCGTAGTCGTCGCCGCCGATGACGATGAGGTTGGTGCCGTCTTTCTGGTAGGCCATGGAGGCGTTGTAGATGAAGGTGGGCTTGCCGGCGGGGCAGGTGATGGAAGCGTCCGGCGGCTCGACGTATTCCGGGCCGAAATAGAGCGTGTAGCCGCCCTCGACACCGGGGCACATGAGGTTTTTGATGCGGACGTTTGCGAAGGTGCCGCGGGTCATGATGCGGTCGTTGCCGCGGCGCGCGCCGTAAGAGTTGAACGAGGCTTTATCGACACCATTTTCCACGAGATAGTGGCCGGCGGGGGAGGTCGCTTTGATGGCTCCGGCGGGGGAGATGTGGTCGGTGGTGACGGAGTCGCCGAAGATGCCGAGCGGGCGGGCGTTGAGGATGTCGCCAGCGGCGTTGGCGGCGCTTTCGAAGAAGGGCGGGGACTGGATGTAGGTGGAGGTTTTATCCCAGCCGTAGGTGGCTCCGAGGGAGGCGGGGATTTCTCCCCACTTCGGATTGGCGGAGTCGAGGTCGCCGTAGAGGCGGTTGAAGACGGAGGGCTTAAGCGCGGATTTGAGGGCCTGCTGGATCTCCGCCTGGCTGGGCCAGAGGTCTTTGAGAAAGACGGGATTGCCTTTCTGGTCGTTGCCGAGCGGCTCGGTGGAGAGGTCGAGATCGACGCGGCCGGCGAGGGCGTAGGCGACGACGAGCGGCGGGGACATGAGGAAATTCGCCTTGATGGAGCCGTGGACGCGGGCCTCGAAATTCCGGTTGCCGGAGAGGACGGAGGCGCAGATGAGCTGGCCTTCCTGAATAGCTCCCTCGATGGCGGGGTGGAGTGGGCCGGAGTTACCGATGCAGGTGGTGCAGCCGTAGCCGACGGTTTGGAAGCCGAGCTGGTCGAGTTCCTTTTGCAGGCCGGTGTCCTCAAGATAGTCGGTGACGACGCGGGAGCCCGGGGCGAGCGAGGTTTTGACGAAGGGGGCGATGGTGAGGCCGAGGGCGTTGGCTTTTTTCGCGAGCAGTCCGGCGGCGAGCATGACGCTCGGGTTGCTGGTGTTGGTGCAGGAGGTGATGGCGGCGATGAGGATGGAGCCGTGGGTGAGCTCGAGGTCGCGCGGGCCGTCGGGGAAATGGTCGGGATTGGCCACGACATCGGGGGTCGGGCGGTTGGCGATCATCTCCTGGGCGTTGCGCTCCTCGCCCTCGAAGGGGGCGTGGGCTTCGTCGGTGGAAAGGAGGGAATCGACGGAGACGCCGGCGTGCTCGCGCATGGTGAGCTTGACGCGGGTGTCGCGTTGCTCGGGAAGCAGCCCGAAGCCGCCGGCGGAGGCGGGGGCAGTGAAGAGGGAGTTGAATTTTTCACCGAGGGCGGGGACGTCCACGCGGTCTTGCGGGCGCTTGGGACCGGCGACGGCGGGAACGATGGTGGCGAGGTCGAGCTCGAGGAGGTCGGTGTAGTCGCAGTCGCCCTTGCCGGGGATGCCGAAGAGGCCTTGGGCGGTGTAATAGTTTTCGACGGTTTTGCAAAGCTCGTCGGAGCGGCCGGTGCCTTTGAGGTAGGCGATGGTTTCCGCGTCCACGGGGAAGAAGCCCATGGTGGCACCGTATTCGGGGGCCATGTTGGCGATGGTGGCGCGGTCGGGCAGCGAGAGGGCAGCGGCACCGGGGCCGTGGAACTCGACGAATTTCCCGACGACCCCGTGTTTGCGGAGGATTTCGGTGATGCGGAGGGTCAGGTCGGTGGCGGTGACGCCTTCGGCGAGATTTCCATGGAGATGGACGCCGACGACTTCCGGGACGAGGAAGGTAACGGGCTGGCCGAGCATGCCGGCTTCTGCCTCGATGCCGCCGACGCCCCAGCCGACGACGCCGAGGCCGTTGATCATGGTGGTGTGGGAGTCGGTGCCGACAAGGGTGTCGGGATAGAAGACACCGTCTTTTTCGAGCACGCCTTTGGCGAGGAACTCGAGGTTCACCTGGTGGACGATGCCGATGCCCGGAGGGACGACCGAGAAGGTGTCGAAGGCTTGCTGCCCCCATTTGAGGAATTCGTAGCGCTCGCGGTTGCGGATGAACTCGATGGCCATGTTGCGGTCGAGCGCGAGCTGGGAGCCGGCGAAATCCACTTGGACCGAATGGTCCACGACGAGATCGACGGGGACGAGCGGCTCGATTTTCTCGGGCGAGGCACCGCGTTTGACGGCGGCGTCGCGCATGGCGGCGAGATCCACGAGGAGCGGGACGCCGGTGAAATCCTGGAGGACGATGCGGGCGACGGTGAAGGGGATTTCGTATTCGCCGGGGGCCTTCGCGTTGTAGGTGGCGAGGTTTTTAACGTCGTTTTCAGTGACCTTGCGGCCGTCGACACAGCGGAGCACGGACTCGAGTACGATGCGGATGGAGACGGGTAGGCGGGAAAGCTGGGGGAATCCTTGCTCGGCAAGGGCGGGGAGCGAGTGGAAATTGCCTTGGGCGCCGGTGCCGGTGGTGAAGGTGCGGAGTGTGTTCATAAGTCGATCTGGAAAAACGGGCGCGAGACTGCGCCGTGAGCTTGGAATGGAGCGCAGGTTAGGGGGCAATGCGGATTTGTCAAAATCGATCAGCCGCGGAGTTGATAACAAGAGTTGAGCGGTTGGGGTGCCTGTGGCTAGCTTCGCGGTATGCGAATCGGTTTATTGGGAATTTACGCAGTGATGGCAGGAGTTTTCTTGGTGGTTTCATGCGGGGGAGTGGGGACCGCGCCGCTGATGGGAGACATCGCAGGAGGGGATGATCCGGCGGAAGGCGGCATCTCCGAGGTGCCGAACCCGAGTGCCTCGATGGCGAGAAAGAGCGGAAAATCGCTGGACCAGCTGCAGCGGGGGCATGAAATTTACATGCTGCGTTGCGGGGAGTGTCACCGCTACCAGTTGCCGCAGAACTTGGATCTGGAGGATTGGGAAGACGCCATACCGCAGATGATCAAGCACGCGGGACTGGCCTCGGCTGATGAGCAGGCGGTGTTGGATTACGTGATCGCCGTAAGGACGGAGCGGGGGCAATGAGCTGGGATGAAGAAAGCTGCGGACGATCGCGGCGTATATCGACCTGCACCCGGTGCGGGCGGGGATGGTGAAGGACCCGGCGAATTATCGCTGGAGCAATGATGGGGAAGCAGTGGGTGGCGGGAAAAAACAAAGACAATAGGGCGCGCGAGGGCTTGGTTCATGCCTGTCTGAGCGACCGTATGAACCCTGTCGTCTAACTTTTCAAAGGTATGCCCGCATGAGGGGGCGGAGTCGTTCGATGGCTTGTCTGTAACAGGTCGGACGCATGAGCCCGACCTATTCAAGGTGTCAGACATTTTGTAAAAGGTTTTGCTTGCTTTCGCCATTTAAGCCTGCATCATTCGGCCATGAGACGCGCGCGCTGGCTTTGTTCTTCGGTAAACTCTCCGCATTCCCCTGCCTTTCCTCATTCCCCGGCTAGGACAGCAATCTATCATTGCCTCAGCCGCGTGGTGGACCGGCGCCATGCGTTTGGCCAAGACGAGCGGGAGGCATTCCGCATGTTCATGCGAATGTATGAGAACTTCACGGGTTGCCGGGCGCTTTCCTACTGCGTGATGTCAAACCACTTCCACCTGCTCCTGGAGGTGCCGCCGATGCCGGACGGCGGACTGACCGACGCAGAGTTGCTCAAACGGCTTTCCGCCATCTACACCGAGGCCGCGGTGGCGGCAATTGCCAAGGAGCTGGCAGAGGCACGAGCGGCGGATAAGGACAGCGAGGCTAAGGGTCGCACGCGGCACGCGGCGGAAATCCACGCCCGCTTCACCT
>JBBEEL010000047.1:0-5597 GCA_040880785.1 Akkermansiaceae bacterium
GCATGGATGAGAATGCCACCACCGCCGAGGATCGCGGCCTCACCGCCACCTTCATGGACGCCTCCGATCAGGAAATCGCCAAGGTTTCCTTCGGCAAAAGCATTGAAAGCGCCTCCGCCCCGTCCTCCCTCATGGGCGGCGGAAATGCCGTCGGCCGCTACATCCGCAACCATGCCGACGAATCCGGATTCTATGCCGTTGGCGAAATGTTTCCTTCCCTCACGGCCGAGGCGAAGTTGTGGTTGGCCGACGGGTTTCTCAACATCGAGAAGATCAAATCCATCACCGTCAACCCATCCGACCCCTCCGAGCCACTGTGGCAACTCACTCGCGCGAGCGAGGAAGCCGAGTTTTCCCTCGTCGGTGCATCCGGCGGCGAAGTGCTCGACACCAACGCCACCGCGCCGCTCAAAAGCCTGTTTGCCTATGCCCGCTTCGAGGACGTCGTCCCCGCCGCAGAACTCGCCGCCCGCCGCGGCGAGGGCAACGACGGCAAGCGCGTGGTCGCTATCGAAACCATCGAGGGCTTCACCTACACCATCCACCTGACACCCGCCACCGCAGCAGGAAGCCCCGACCAAGAAGAAGCCGCCGACCAGCAGTATCTGCTAACTGCCGAGGTGGCCGCCGAGCTGCCCGCAGAGCGCAACAAAGAAGCCGATGAAACGCCCGAGGACGCCAGCGCCAAGGACGCCCTCTTCGCGGAGCGTCAGAAAGCGCTCAGCGACAAGCTCGCGCAAGAGCAAGCCCTCGCAGGCATTACTTTCCTCATCGGCAAAAACCTGATCGAACCCCTGCTCAAGGACCGCAAGGAGCTCATCACCGATGCGACCCCGCCCGCCGAACCCGACCCCGCCGCCGCGGCCCCCGCCGCCGTCCAACAACTTCCCGGGGGCATGATCGCCCGCCCACCCGTCACTGCCACCACCCAGCCCGTCGAAGCAGTCACCCCACCCATCAGCATCCCCGCCAGCGATGCCGGCTTGGACGATGATGGTGGTTAACTTGTCGCGGAGGCGGAGCTGACTTCAGCACCTGCCGCTGGCATCACCTGTCAAGGATCAGCGCGCGGCGCGTGACCGCCAGTGATCAAGGATTCGCTCGAGCGTGTCCGTGCGCGGCTTGCCCGGCGGCAGGGTTGCTATAAATCCTCCAGCTTCTGCCAGTTCCCGGCACAGAGCACACCCATGCCAGCCGCCGTGTCAGCGGAGTTCGGCGAGGCACCAAAAACTCCTGATTCCGCCACCTCCCGGCGTCAGTGGCTGCCGCGGGCTCATCTAGCTGTGTCACTGGCGGTTGTTTTCTTCCTCAATGGCGGCGGTTTCATGAGTTGTCATGTCCACTCGGAATCTTCATTTCGTCGCTGGCTCCCAGACAGGGTTCCTCTGCGCTTCGAGGAAGCCTTGGTTGGTGGGCTTGATCTTCCAGATTTCGAGCTTCTTGATGGTCAAGGGTGCACCAACGGAGAAGGCGGTTACGTCGGACTGGCCGCGATAATCATCGAAGGATGCTACAAGGGCTTGCCGGCCGTTGGCGAAGACTTCGACGAGGTATTTGTCGATGAAGATACGCAACTCCACATCCTCGCCCTTTGGGAGGTCGGTGATGGAGAAAGGCGCCTCGGCGGTGCCAACGCGCAGTGTGTGGTTTTCTGGACGGAACAGGATCGGCAGGCCACCACCTTTGCCGTCGGCAAACAACGTGAAGCCGAAGAGCTTCCGCTCAGCTTGCTCGCGGGCGATGGTGATGCGGAGTTCGACTGCATCGCCGGGGAGCGTGGCGATTTTCATTCCTCCGGGCGCGGCGCTCAGCAGCACGTCTTTGGCGGGTTCGCTGATCTTGATGTCGCTGAGCGTGACGAGATCGTGGCGCAGCGTTTCGAGTTCGCGGAGGGGGTTGATGCGCAGGATGCCATCATCCGGCAGGCTCAGTTCCCTTGGCAGAGACTGGATCGTGCGGTTGTCCATCGTTCCATCCGACCGGCCAAGAGTGGCGAGCCAAGACCACATGACGCGGCGGCCATCGGGTGTAAGCAGGCTTTCAGGCGCAAAGAAATCCACACGCCACGAACTCATGCCGAAGAGGCTTTGGTCTTCCCTGCGCCAATTCATGCGCCCGTGTTTCTGCGGGATGAACTGCTCGGCCTTCGCATCCCAATCGCCAAGGTAATAGCGGCAGCCGAGGTGATGGCTGATGCAGAGCAGCATCCACTTGTCGCCGAGTTTAAAAAAGTTCGCGCATGAGATGTCCTCGCCGATAGCCACGTCGGGCAGGTCGCGGTGCAGAAAATCGCCGACGAATGTCCAGTTCTTCAAGTCCTGCGATTTCATCAACGGCGGATTGTCGCCGCCGGAAATAGCGTAGTAGGTATCGCCGATGAGGAAACAGTCGGGATCCCAGTGCCGGTTGAGCTTCGCCTCGTTGCCGTCGGCGTTCTTGACCTCGACAGGATACGGCTTCTCCCAAGCGGACAATTCCCGGTCCTTCGCAATCACGATTTGATTCCGGCCCGATCCCTGGCCGTGATAGATGGCGGCGGGTTGACCTTCCTTGGTGATAAAACCGGTACCGCTGAACATGCCGTGACCCGTGAACGACGGTTGGAGTTTCGTCGGCTGCCAAGTCCAGTGCAGCATGTCCGGGCTGGTGACGTGAACGAAGGAAAAAGAACCTTTCTCCTCCCACCGATGCCCGAGGATGTAGTGCAGATGGTAAGTGCCATCCAGGTGGAAAGCAGCATTGGGATCGCCCGGCAAACTCGCACCACCTGGATGCATCAGGTGATAGTTCAGAACGAGAGCGTCCGCTGGTTCAAGTTTACTTGGTGTGGCAGTTTCAGCAGCGGGCAACGGAGCCGGCAGCGCGGTGAGAAGGGTGAGGAGGGTGAGGGTGTATTTCATAGTATAGGTGTATTTCATCGTATAGATGTGTTTCAAAGTGTGGGTGTGTTTCATAGTGTGGAAGGTCGTGGTTGGGATGAGCTTGGGGTAAGTCATGATGTGCTATTCCTTGCTGCGACATGGATGCACCGTCCTTTCAGGCGGAGAAGATGTCGGTCACTGCCAGGTCGGCGCGAGGCCAGCGTCGTCCACATAGGCGTCGCCGGCACCCTCTTTGAGGATGGCGACGGTGACCGGGCCGGGCTCCGCGAGCCGAAAGGTCGTCGTTACTTGCCGCCAGACGGCCGGCTCGGCACTCGAGTAGCGGGCCGCTGCGACCTCCTCACCCGCCCCCGTCCGCACGCTCAGAACCACGTCCGGTGCCCCTTCGCTGCGGACATAGGCGGCGAAGACGAACTCTCCGGCCGGGAGATCCGCGATGGTCTGTTCGACCCGCACTTCGCCCTCGCCGCTCAGGCAGAGGCTGTTGCCGTGCACCGCGAACCTGTCGTCAGCGTCAGGATAGTTGAAGCCCGGGAAATGGCTCACTTTCGCCTGGCCAACAACGATGCTCCAGCCCTCAGGAAGCATCTGAGGTGCCAAGGTGAAGGAGCCGTTGGTCAGGTAGTTGCGGTGGAAGGAGGCGGTGGGTTCGTGGACGGGTTGGGGTGAAGTGGCGAAGTTGTGGCCGGCCCGCCAGAGGGGCAGGCCCGCCTCGTAGGCACCTGCATCCGGCGCGGTTCCCATGAAGCCGTCGTTGATTCCCGGCAGCGGCACCCCTTGGTCGCGGCCGACGGGGATGAGGTCGCGGGCCGGATCGAAGCCCCCGACCGGCGGCGGCGCGTCGTGGAGGACCGTCGCGGCCTCGATGCGGCCACAGTCCACCTTCATGAGCGGTTCGCGAGCCAGCAGATTGTTCGCCAGCACCGTCCCGAACAACGTGTTTCGGCCCTGCCAGGGACTGTAGGTGCTGGCGGTGCTGCCATATACCGTATTGTGGAAGACCATGTTGTAGTGGCCGGGATGATTGATCTGGACGGCGTTGCCCGAGATGTTCCAGACCACGTTGTGATGCACGAGATAGTTGTGCGAGTAGTTATCTAAATAAATGCCGTTGCCCTTGGTGGTAGCGACGCTGTGGACCCAGTTGTAGCGGATGTGGGTGCCGCCGCCGTCCTGGCCGCCTTGGTAGATGGCCCCGGTGTCGTGGCAGATGCGCCCGGCCCCGGAGACATCGTTGAACTGGATCAGATGTCCGTAACCGGCAAATTGCAGGCAGTCCCGCCCGCTGTCGCGCAGGGTGTTGTGGCTGACCAAATTGCCAGCCCCGCCCAGGCTCACGCAGCAGGCGTAGCTAGCGATGGTGTCGGTCTCGCGGACGAGACAATTGATCATGGCATTGCCGCTGCCGTGCAGCGTCACCCCGGAACCCGTGGAAAAAGCGATTTCGCTGTCGCGCAGGACATTACCGCTGCCGGAGATGAATATCCCCTCGCTGCCGGGCACATGGGTCATGGTGGAGCCCCCCCGGGTATGGCAGATATGGTGCGCGGTGATCCCCGAAACCAAGCAGTCGCGCGCCCCCTTGAGGGTTATCGTGGCTCCGAAAACCCGGATGCCCTGGACGTGGATGTTGGCGCGGCCGGTCAGGTCGACCGCCGTCTGCCGCCGCTTCGCCTCGATGCTCCAGCGGTTTGGATCGTCGCCCGGCGCGACCGCGAGATAAAGTTTCCCTTCCCCGGTGTCGTGGAACCACTCGCCCGGCGCGTCGAGCAAGGCGCGGGCATTGCTGATGAAGAACTCCGCCTGCTGATAGACCGGCCGCCCCTGGTGCAGCGGCGCCGCCCGACCCGGATTGTGCTGTTCCTTCACCCACCAGTTGTCATGCCCCTTGACGAGCACGGCACGCGTGTCCGGATCGTAGCCGACGACCGGCGCGGTCCAGCTCGACCAGCGCCACTGCGCCATACACCAGACCGTGGAGCCAGCCAGCGTCTCCGCCGTCCAGCCCTCGGGAAAGTCCGGGCAGTGGAGGCGCTCGATTCCGCTTCCCTCGAAAGGCACCGTGGCCCCCTCTGGATTGAACGGATCGTCGCCCGCGCGGTTAGGCCAGCGGGCCTCGACCAATGGCTTGCCGTCCCGGAACACCTGGCTACCCGGTCCCAGATCCCCGTTGAAAGCGGCGCGGAAGGTGCGCTCGTCCACCCGCTCCCAGTTCCCGACCGCATCGAGCCCGGAGAGAACCACTGTCTCTCCCGGCGCCGCCCGGAGCACCAGCGGTGCCTCCGCCGTCCCATCCCGAGGCGGGACAACCGTCTCACGATAGGTGCCGGCACGGATGGTGCAGATGTCGCCCGGCTGCATCCGTTCCACCGCCGCTTGGATGGTCCGCAAGGGCGCGGCCGACGAGGTGCCGGGATTGGCATCCGCGCCCTCCATAGCCACATGGTAGAGGATCGGATCCGCCTTCTCCACCTGCTCGCCGTCGGCGCTGACGCTCGCCAGGCCCTCCGGTGCGCCGGTTGTAATGGCTGCGACCGGCAGCTGCGGCACCTCAGTGGCGTGTAGCGCCACGAGCGGTGCGATCAGGAGGGCAGAGAGGAGGGTGAGGGGGTGTTTCATGGTGGTGAGGGGGTCTTTCATTTTTGTGTCTTTCATTTCAGTTCTTTGGCGGTGGCCGGCCACGTCGGGCGGAGGGTGCGGACGCTGAAAGTCTCG
>JBBEEL010000048.1:0-5582 GCA_040880785.1 Akkermansiaceae bacterium
CCCCCCCCCCCCCCCCCCCCCCCCCTACCGGGGGAGGGAGCGGCTAGGGGCCGGAGGTTTAAGTTTGAGTGGGCGTGAGCGGCGAAGGATGAACCGAGCGGATGCGAACCGAAGATGGCCCCGGGGCAAATGGAATGTTGCTTGCGGCAGTCGCGCAGCGGGATCGCTGGGAGGCGAGATCACACTTGAGTGTGAGTTTGAGTTGTCCCCGGGAACGCGGGACGCATCCAGAGTGGCGCCATCTCCCCAAGGCAAAGGGTGGCGTGGCAAATGACAGAGGATGCCTGGGTTTTGTTTGTGCCTCGCTGGTTTTGGTAGAAACAACTTGAATTGTGTCGAAATTGTGACATCATAACCGAGATCACTGTTGTCAAGTGTCGCTGGCCCTCACTGAGCGACCGCACGTTGTCCCATGCGTATCGCTGTTTCTATTATCTTAGTCGTTTTCTGCTGGTGGGGGGTTCCCAATTCGCAGGCGCAACTGCGTGTCGTGACCTACAATGCGCTTTTTCCGACGAACGAAGATATGACGACGGTGCTGCGGGCGCTGGGGGACCAGGCCAAGGCGGGTTTTTCCAGTCCGATTGATATTCTTTTGCTGCAGGAGCAGGATCGGAGCTTTAACAACGTTCGGGCGATTGTGGATACGTTAAACGAGATCTACGCTCCTGGCACCTACGCCTATGCGGAGGATCGGGCCAGTCAGCGTGACACGAGCAATTACCAGATGGTGATCTACCGGACGGATTCGGTGGAGTTGATCGGTTCGGCGCAGGCGACGGAGTCGCTGCCGGGGACGGATTCCGGAACACCGCCGCGGGCGACGATGCGCTACCAATTCCGTCCGGCGGGCTACGGGGAAGAGGCTGATTTTTATGTCTACAACAGTCACTTGCGGGCTAGCACGGGGACAGCCAACGCAGCCGAGCGTGAGTGGGAGGTGGCCCAGATCCGGGCGGACGCCGATGCTTTGGGTGAAGGAGTGCGGGCGATCTATGTCGGTGATCTGAATATCTACTCGCCGACGGAGCAGGCGATGCAGAATTTTTTGGCGACCGGTTATGGTCAGGCGTTCGACCCGTTGATGCCTGCGGGGGGATGGGGTTCCGCTGGGTGGGGCGGGGCGAACAACTTGGATCTGCACACCCAATCCCCAGTGAGTTCCGACGATGCGGTGGGCGGGCAAGTCGGCGGGGGAATGGATGACCGGTTTGATTTTCAGTTGATGACGGAACCGGTCTTCGGCGGACGCGGGTTTTCTTATATCCAGGACTCCTATTGGGCCTTCGGCAATACGGGGACGCATGTCTTCGATCAATCGCTGGACTCGGGGGGCACCAACAGTTTTGCAGCGCTGCAGGCGCTTTTTCCGGGCTACACGTTGGAGCAGGCGGAGGCGGTGCTGCTGGCCTTGATGGCGACCTCGGATCACATCCCGGTGGTGGCCGACTACCGATTGCCGGCGCGGATGGGTGTGGTCGCCGAGGAGGTGCTGCCTGCAGTGGTGATCCGTGGGGCGGAGGTGGCGGGGAGTTTCATGGTGACGAACACGGCGCCGGTGGCGGTGCAGATTGGGGCAGACCGTTTGGATTACACGTTCATCGGGGCGGGCGGGGTGGTAGCTACGGGTGGTGGCAGCACGTTGGCGCTCTCCGGCGGCAATGTGCACGAGTTCACCTTGGACACGGGCACTGTAGGCGCGCGCACCGGAACGCTGGCCGTGGAGGCGACCAGTCCGCAGGCGGCGTTGCCGTATTTCAGTGCGACGACGTCGTTCGGAGTGCTGGACTACGCGCGGCCGTCATTCTCTGCGGGGGCGGCGGTCACTTCCTTCGACATCGATTTCGGTTCGGTCGATCTGTTAGGCGCGCCGGCGACGAGCTCGTTCACCGTCCACAATTTGGCGAGCGAGTTCGGCGCGATTTGGACGGCGCGGTTGGATTTGTTGGGCTGGACGGTGGTGAATGCGGAGGGGACGCCAGAGGGGGTTTTTCAGGATACGTTGGCGGGCTTCAGCAATATGGCCGCGAACGGCTCGCAGACGTTTTCGGTGACGCTCAACCCGGGATCGATCGGGCAGTTTTCCGGGAGTTATCTTCTGCACTTGCGGGATGAGGAGTTGCCCGGCGCCACGACACACACGCTTTCGCTGAATCTTTTTGGTTTAGTGGTTGCGGCTAACGCGACGATGGAGGTTTTCGATGTTACGGCGGGCTTCAGCTCTTCGGATGGGGGATTGCTTGGGGAGACGGGTCTTAGCAAGACAGGTGCGGGCACGCTTTCCATCACGGGGGCCAATACCTACAGCGGCAACACGCTGGTGAATGAGGGGCGGCTCGTCTTGGCGGGGACGAACGGCGCGGCGGCCGGGCTGAGCTCTTACCTGCGCGTGGCGGCCGGGAGCGAGCTGGTGCTTGGGGCCGCGCAGCAGGTTGCCGACACGGCCTACCTGCATGTGGCCGGGGGCACGTTCGACACGTCCACTTTCGCGGAGGGCCTGGGGCGGGTGCGATTAAGTGACGGAGGGATTATCACCGGCACGGGGACGCTGACCGCGGGGACCTACGAGTTGGTGAGTGGCACGGTGCAAGGGGCACTCGGGGCCGGAGAGGCGCAGGTGACGGGGGCGGTGACACTGCAGGGGACGGCCGGGAGCACGCTGCTTTCCGTGCTGGCCGCGGGAAATCTTTCGCTCGGTTCTTCGGAACGGATCACCAACACGGCGTCGGTGTTGGTCAATGGCGGGACCTTCCACTTGGGCGGTCACAACGAGACGGTGGGCTTGCTGGTGTTGACCAACGGAGGCAACGTGACCGGAGTCGGCACGCTGACGGCGTCGAGCTACGCGCTGCAGGGCGGCACGGTCAATGCCCGCTTGGGTGCGGGTGTGGTCACGGCCGGCGCCGGCGTAACCACGCTGTCGAATGAGGTGGCGGCCGCTTCGGTTGTGGTCTCAGGAGGCGTTTTGCGGCTGGGCGGTAATGGGTTGCTGTCCGGCGGCGCGCATGTGCAGGTCACGGGTGGCACGTTCGATGTGCAGAGTTTCACCAATACGGTGGGCACCTTGACGCTCAGTGGCGGGGTGTTGGGCGGCGCGGGACAATTGACTGCGGCGGAATACAATTTGCAGAGCGGCGCGGTCGCGGCGCGGCTCGGGGCGGGAGCGGCGAATGTTTCGGGCGCCGTGCAATTGGCGTCGCCCGGCAGACTGCACGAGGCGGCGACTTTGACCGTGGCGTCGGGCGGATCGCTGTCCCTTGCGGGCAACGAGACGGTGGGCACCGTGCAGTTGCAGGGTGGCACGATCAACGGGATGGGGACGCTTGCGGCGGCTGCTTACGATTTGCAGGATGGCGCGCTGGCTGCGTCGTTAAGCGGCAGCGGCACTTTGACCAAGAGCGGAATGGGCACGGTGCATCTGACCAGAGCTGCTGCCGGCTACACCGGTGCAGTGGGTGTGCATGACGGAGTGCTGCGCGTGAGCCATAGCCAGGCCCTTGGTTCCGCCGCAGTGGAAATGTTCGACGGCGCTTTACTGGCGGGGGTTGGTGTTGTGGTAGCCAACAATTTTACGGTGGGCCAGCTCGGCAGCTTGGTGACCAATGCGTTCACATCTGTAACGGTGGCGGGGTGGGATTTCAACGGGTTGACGAACTATGGACCTTCGCCGATGAGCGCGACGACTGTCGCGGCGGGAATCACGATCGTTGATGGTTTGACACGGGGTCCGGGTGTGGGTTTGTCGGGAACGGGGGGATCCGGCTCGTGGGGAGGAAGCACATGGTCGACCAACAGCACAGCTGCACAGGCGGTGACTGATGGGAAATATGCCTACTTCACACTCGGGGTGAACGAGGGCTTTGTGCTGAATTTGTCGGCAGTGGATCAATACAACATCAGACGCTCTCAGACGGGGCCAACCACGGGTTTGTGGGAGTATGCTGTCGGGGACGGAACCTTTGCCTCCTTAACAAACCCTATCTCTTGGGGAACGAATACTGCCAGCGGCGGCAACTTGCAAACGGCCATCGGTCTTGAGGGTTTGCAGACTTTGCAAACCCTGTCTGCCGGCAGCACGGTGACATTTCGGGTGGCGAATTATAACGCCGGAACCAACACCGGAGGCACTTGGTATTTCAACAACTTCCGCACGGGCGATGATCTTCGCTTGCTCGGCGAGATCGCCGGCGTGGTTCAAGGCGATGAGCCGCCAACGGGTGGCGGCATGTTGGGCAGCGATACGGTGGGCTTGGTGACCTTCGCTGGCAATGTTCGCATTAACAGTTCGGTCGATTTGACGGCGGCGGCTGGTGGCAGGGTTTTCTTCGATGGTGTGCTGAGCGGGTTGGGTGATATGAGGAAGGTTGGTGCGGGGACGGTCACCTTGTCAGGGGCGAACACATTTGTTGGTGGGGTGCGATTGCAGGAGGGGACGCTGCGTCTCGCGCATAGTTCCGCGGCGGGTCTTGGTGAGATTTTGCAAACAAGTGGCCAATCGGTGCTCGAAATCGACACGTTGGCGGACATCGCCAACAACATGAGCGTCTACAACCTTGCTTTCCTGCAAAGCGGCCGGCTTTCCGGCCATCTGCGCCTGAACAATGCCACGTTTTTTGTCGCGGACGAAGAGACGAGCACGCTTTCGGGTGTGCTGACCAGCGAGGAAGGTGGGGAGGGTGGCGTGACCAAAACCGGAGCCGGACGCCTGGTGCTGACGGGCAACAATACTTACATAGGGCCGACCGACGTGCAGGTGGGAATCTTGGAGTTGGCTACGGTGGGCGGTTCCGCCGCCGGGACAACGGGATCAGTGAGCGTGGCGAGCGGTGCGACGTTGCTGCTCTCGCAGAGTGATCAGGTGAACAACAGTGCGGCGGTGAGTTTTTCGGGCGGCACGATCCAGCGCGGTAGCGGGGTAAGTGAGGTGTTTGGGAGCCTGAGCGTGACCACAGACTCGTTCCTCGACTTTGGCACGGGGGATGTCGGGATGGTGTCCTTCGGAACATACACGCCGAGCGCTCTGCTCACCGTTAACAATTTCGGTCTGGGCAATGTGCTGACCTTCGGTTCGAACCTGACGGGCTCGATCAGCAACGGATCGTTTTTTGCTTTCGACAACGGGTTCACTAGCAGTTGGGACAGCGGCACCAGCACATTCACCATCACGGCCATTCCCGAGCCCTCGACCTATGTGGCGGCGGCGGGGTTGATCGCGTTAATGATTTGGCCGATACGGCGGCGATTGTTGAGGGGTTGTGTGAAGTTGGTGCTGGGCCAAGGGCGCTGTGCGCTTAAGAGGCGCGTAGTGGGAGTGAACGGCTAGGCATGAGGCTTGAGTGTGAGTGGAGAAGCTGCGGAGGAGTTTTTGGCCACCGATAGAAGTGAGCCCGAAGGGGGTCAGACCTTTCCGCTTGCGTTTTCAGAGCGGCCGGCTGGGCCAGCCGGCCCTACCGGGGAAAGGAGCGGCTAAAGGCGGAGGCAAAAGGCGATGTGACGAGTGACGTGTGGCGTGTGGCGAGAGGAAGCGGGGGGAGTTTTGAACATAAGGTAACGAAGGAAACAAAGGGGGAGGCGTAAAGTAG
>JBBEEL010000049.1:0-3066 GCA_040880785.1 Akkermansiaceae bacterium
CTACCTCCACGGGGACAAGGTCCAGTTCGGCGAGTGTATTAAAATTATTGGAGGGTTTTGGCGGATCTCTGGGCACGAGATCGAGGCTGAGACGGTGGTATGCATCGACGGTGGTGGCGCGTTCCACGAAAAGCGTGAGTCCTTGCGGGGAGACGAGTTTCTGATAGTAGTCCGAAGCCGGGTCAATCGTGATTTTCCCGTCGGCGGGAAAAGCGAGGTCGGAGAGTCCACTGTCCGTCCGGGCCTTGAGGGAGAAGCCTGTCTGTGGATCTTCCGTGCCTCCATTGCCGGAACCGATCCTCAGGCGGATGCCATTGGAGATGGCTCCGGCATCAGGACCGATCTTGAGCACCACCTTGTGCCACACATCCGACTGGATGGGGAGAATGGGTCTGGGCAAGGGATACCCGTGATAACGCGTGGACCCTGAATCAAGCCGAAGGCCGGGGTAATCCAAAGTCCCAGCGGCATGAGGCTCGATCTTGACGGGAATGTGTAGATGGAGGAAGTGACGCCCGATAAGGAGGCCATCGGGGGCGGGATCAGGATTATCAACCGCAGTCAAGTTGCAAATGAGCATCATGCGGGCATAACTCTGCGGAGGAAAATTCTTCCAATTGTTGTAGTATAGAACTTTGTCTGGATCAGATTGGGACCGGACTAGCATATACCCGGTGGTGGCATTTCCCAACAAATCCTCGGGAGTTGTATCGAATGCCCTCCCGCCGGAATCCACCGCTGTAGGCACACCGGCGTAATTCATGGTGAGACTGGCAGAGTATTGATTCAGATACCAATTACCCGTGGAGGGGTATGCGTTTGGATCGGATATATCGACCCCCTCGGGATTGGCGGCGGTAGTGTCCGAAATGAAAAACAGCGGATAACGCATGTCGGTATTGTCCTTGGTGATGTTGGCATGTCCGAGCAATGCGCCGCTGGCATTATTAAAGAGGGAAATGCTTTTCGGACCTCGATACCATCTTGACCGGCCGACATCGCTCATCAGTTGCTGGCTGGTCGGGTTCGTATTTATGCCATTGCGGTGGGTCTGGATACTGACCCACGGAAAATGCGGGTAAACCGGGACTGCCGCCACAAAGCCCTCCCATTCCGCCACGTCGATGCGGGCGAGGTTGAGCCAGGAGGTGGCGTTTTGTGCATCCCGGAAACGCAGGGTGAGGTTCTGGAGGGTAAGGGTCGGGTAGGCGGTGGTGGTTTCTGCGGTCCAAGTCAGTAGAAAGCGCTGGCTCGATGCGACGGGGCTGCCGAGTGCCGTGATGCTGGCGGTTTCCTCAATGCCGTTGATGAAGAAGGAGAGGTTCGAAGCCGTGGGTGCGGGGCCGCCGGGGTTGCTGACCGTGAGGACGAATTTCACGGTTTCGTCTTTGATCAGGTTGCTGATGGGATTACCGGAGGCGGTTTGTGAAGAGATGGATGGTGCCGGGCCTCGCGGGTTATTAGGGTCTGCGTCGTCTCCGTCGGGTATGCCGTCGCCGTCGGCATCGGCGAAGGCGTGGGCACTGACGAGTGGCTGGCTGTCGAGGGAATCGGGTATGCCGTCGCCGTCGGTGTCGGGGTTGTTTAGATCGGTTCCGGCGAGGATCTCGTCGTAGTCTGATAGGCCGTCCCCGTCGCTGTCGGAATTTCTGGGATCGGTGCCAGCGAGGTGCTCTTCGTAATCGCTGAGTCCGTCGTTATCGGAATCCACATCCGTCACCGCCACACGCCAGAAGCGTTTATCAGATTGGTTCATTGGAAAGCCATAGGTGACCTCGTTGCCATTGCCGATAAACATGCTGCCAACATGAATCCAGCTTTCCGCCGTCAGGTCGAGCGAGAACAGCAGGGTGTATTGTTTGCCGACGAGTGTCGGCCAGGTGACGGTGACGGTCCCGGGGGTGATATCGAAATAGCCATATTCATCGGGCCCATTCATGACTTCGGGGATGTAGAGGATTGTCGGGCGGATGATTCCGGCGGGGGGATTTGGGTCGAAGGGGTCGGTGCCGGCGGCGGCTTCCTGGGCGTTGGTCCAGCCGTCGCCGTCTGGATCGGCCTGGGGGTCGAAGGTGGAGAAAAGCTGGCCCGCGTTGTGCTGCTTTTCCCAGAAGTCGCTGACTCCGTTGTTGTTGGTGTCGAGCTGGGCGTGGGCGACTGAAGAGACGAGAACCCAGAGTCCAGAGACAAGAAAGAAGAAGAGGGGGCGCTTCACTGGGTGGCTTCTCTCCCGTGGGTGCTGGGCTTTTCGGTGCGCCAGTAGTTGAGGGTGATGTTTTCGGGCCGGGGCGGGTTCGCCTTGAGGGATGCTTGGCGCTGGATTCGGGCTTTTTCGCGGCCTGCGTGGGCGGTCTTTAGCCGCGCAAGTTCGTTGTTATAGATGTCATGGAGCGACTGGATGACGACGCGCTCCTCGGCGGCGGGTGCTTCTCCGATGATTTGGAAAGTGGCCTTGCCTTTGGGGAGATCGGGCAGGGCGGGCGCGTCGTATTCCCGGCCTTGGGCGGCTTCAAGCCTGGACATGCGGTCGATGTCCACGTGACTCCAGCCCATGAGGAGGTGGTGGGTATCGCCGGCGCTGTCGGCGAAGGATTGGATGCCTCCGGCGATGAGGGCGAAATCGGCGGAAGACCAGAAGGTGATGGTTTCTCCAGTTCCCTCGGGCCAATAGCGGACAAGGGTGCGCGGCGGGGAGTCCTTGGAGCGAAAGACCGTGGCACCGAGGAAAAGCAGTCCCGCTCTGGGATGGGCTCCGTGGTAATCGGCGAGGCGTTGGCTGAATTCTTCGTCCAGCTCAAGGGCGGCGGGCTTCGCCGGTGCGGGTGGTATGGGCGGTGGCTGGAGGGCGATGGGTTTGATCTGGCGGATGGTGATGGTGCGCCCGCCCTGTTCATGGGTAGCGGTGGAGAGAATGTCCCGCGCGGGAATGTGGAATTCGGGTTTAGGCGGCGCGGGCGGCGGTGGCGTGCCGTCCGGGATTTTGCCAAGGATGCGGGCGGCAGCGGGACTCGCCAGAGTTGCAGACTTCTTCAATGTCACTTCTCTACCTGGTTCCTGCGCTTGTGC
>JBBEEL010000049.1:3166-34037 GCA_040880785.1 Akkermansiaceae bacterium
GCCTGCGCCTGTGCCAATACGGCGGCAGCGAATAGGAGGGGGATGATGCGTGATGGTGGTTTCATGGGGTGAAATCCTTCCTGGTGGAAGGGGGGGGAGAAGTCGCACACAGACAACCGGGATGGCTTGGACATGCGCCACCGCCTCCCCGGCTGTTTGGTCGGTTTGGCGGTATCGTTGCGGTCAAGTTCCCATCTGCTAGATCGGACGCAGGGGATATCAGGGCAAGCAGGAAATGATGGCAGCAGGAAATGATGGCAAGGCAAATTTCGACATAATCAGATAAATCCCAGGTCGGTCGCTCCGCAAGAGCTTGAAGGCCTATGATGACGGGACATTTTGAATCTCGCTAAACATTCGCCCTAAAATCGCTGGAAACGCTGCGCCGCCCTCAGCCAGGAGCAGCGCAAAGCCATCGGGCTCAACGTGCGAAACGAGCACGGACGAGTTGTCATGCCCAGCTACGACGCGCTCAACAACTTCGTCAACGGCATCGATTGCGAACTCTCCGCTGCCTAGGAATTGCTCAGGAAAAGTGCCGGTTTCCTCGAAAACGCCACCGTCACCACCGACGCCCTCCACACCCCAAAAAAACCAATTGCCTAATCAATGACCTCGGCGGCGAGAACTTCTCCGCCATCAAAAAGAACCAGAAAGACTATTACAAATACGCCGGGCAAATCCTCAAGGATCGCGCCGTCGATCTGGTGGGAGAGCTTGATCAGGAACGCACTACTCGCCGTGATCCCATTTGAAGAGTTTGACTCACTCAATGACGCATTCGATCACTACCGAGATCACCGCGAAAAATCGGTGAAAATCATCACAACCGCATCACCTCGCCAAGACTAGACCAGCCAAACAAACGCCCTGACGTGGAAAAACATCAGCCGCGCGTGACGTTGATCACCCGGCCGCGTTCCACGTTGAAGTTAAGCCTCTCGGGACGGTAATCCATGGTCCGGGGCAGAGCCTGGCCGTCGCGCTCGATGACGCGGTGGGGGAGCTTGGCCCGCTCCGCCTCGGCTTGGGCGGCTCCCAAGGGCAGGCCGATCAGGCTCGACTGGTTCGGATTCGTGCGGTGTGTCACCGTTTGCAAGTATCCGGGCTCAGTCATCGGCGGACCGTAGATTGGAGAATCCCGGAATGGGGTTCCTCGTAGCCCCGGCTCATGGAGCGGTGGGTGGGCGATCGGTTGGTCCAGTGGCGCGCAGGCGAGCATGAAAACCGGGGTGGCGAGGAGTAGCGAGGATTTCATGTGAAGAAAATCCTCCCGCACCAACCAATCACAAGCGAAAGCTCGTCCGTAAATTTGCGGGGCAGGCCATGGCAGATTGTGAAGGGCGGCCCCCCCTTGTGGCGCGCTCCCTCAGCTTTCCCGCCGGGCGAGGGTCTCGCAGGATTTGATGTCGAGCTTGCCGGAGGCGAGGACGGGGATCTCTCTCACGGCGACGATCCGCTTGGGGCACCAGAGCGAGGAGACGCCCTCGTCGAGGAGCTTGTAGCGGAGGTCGATGCATTCCTGTTCGAGCGCGGGACCGGCGATGGTGGAGAGCAGCAGGATGGCCTCGCCTTTTTGTTCGTCGGGGACGCCGACGACGGCGATGCGGCGCTCGGACTCGGCGTCGAGGCCAAGGACTTTATTGATGACGGCCTCGACGGTTTCGTGAGGGACCATTTCACCGGCGATCTTGGAGAAGCGGGAAATCCGGCCTTCGATGTAGAGGAAACCGTCGGCATCGACGCGGCCGACGTCGCCGGTGCAGAACCAACCGTCGGGGGTGAGGACTTCGGCGGATTTTTTCGGGTTGCCGAGGTAGCCGGAAAAGACGTTGGGGCCCTTGAGCCAGATGATGCCCTGGCGGTCGATGGGGACGCTTTGTTCGCTGACGGGATCGGTGATTCTGATGGCCATACCGGGCAGCATCTGGCCGACGGATCCACTGCGGGAGGAGGGCAGGGCGATGGACTCGGGCTCGGGGGAGGGGTCTGGTAAATTGACGTTGGTGGCGGGCGAGGTTTCCGTCAGGCCGTAGCCTTCCTGCGGGCGGATGCCGAATTTTTGCTCGAAGGCGGCGGCGAGCGACTGCGGGAGTTTTTCCGCGCCGGTGACGACGAGCTTGAGCGAGGAGAACTGTGCGGGATCGATCCGCTTCATGTAGCCGCGCAGGAAGGTGGGCGTGGAGAGGAAGATATTCACCTGATGGAGGGCGATGAGCTCGGCGAGGCGTTTGGTCTCTAACGGGCTCGGATAGGTGACGAGGTTGATGCCCTCGATGACGGGAAACCAGAGGGTGACGGTGCAGCCGAACGAGTGGAAAAGCGGCAGACAACCGAGGATGGAAGAGCCTTCCGGCAGCTCGAGGCGGGAGCCGAATTGGCAGACGTTGGCGAGCACGTTGCGGTGGCTGAGGACGACGCCCTTGGGCTCGCCGGAGGAGCCGGAGGTGAAGAGCAGGGTGGCCTCGTCGTCGCCGCGGCGCTGGTTGAGACCGAGCATCAGGCCGAGCAGCTTGGCGGGCAGGATTTTGGAAATGATGGCCCAGGTGATGATCTTTTTCTTGAGAGCGGGCAGCACGCGCTCGATGAAAATCAAGTCGCGGTTAGGCGGCCATGGGAATGCGGAGACCTTGCGGACGAAGGGGTCCGCGGTGATGAAGCGGTCGATGTCGGCTTGGCGGATCGAGGAGTTGATCGCCTCGTGGCCGGCGGTGAAGTTCAGGTTGACCGGGATTTTCCCGGCGAAGAGCACGGCGAGGTTGGCGATGAGTCCGGCCTTGCCGGGTGGCAGGACGATGGCGACGCGGCGCTTGTCGGTTTCCTCGCGGATGAATTTCGAGAAAACGATGGCGGCGGCGAGGATCCTGTCGAAGCCGATCTCCGAGTCATCGGAGCCGTCGAGCACCCGGTTGCGGCTGCCGTGGCGTTTGAGGCCTTCGAGCAGGGCCATGGCCAGCGAGCCGTTGAAAAGCGAGCGCGAGCTGTAGGCTTCTTCGTTGGCTTCCAGCAGCGCTTGTTGGAAAGTGGCGACGCCGGCATTTTCCGCGGCGATGGGCTTGCCGATGCAAATGACCGCCGCGGGCAGCGACGATTTCCGGTCGATGCAGAGGCTGGAGCCGCGCGGGGAGTCGATGGCGATGGGCAGGATGGGCAGCCCGAAGGCGCACAGGGTCTTGAGGTGCGCGGCCGGGATCTGGATGGGAGTGGCATTGCGCGAGTGGGTGCGGCCGGGGACGAAAATGAGCACGCCGCTGTCAGCGAGGTAGTCCTTCAGCTGGCTGCCCGCGGCGGCGGGGGCGGCATCGGCGGAGGAAAACATCGCGCCGGAACCCGATTTTTCCAGATGGTTGCGCAGGGCGGTGTCGTGGTCGGAGGATTCTTCGACCAGCCAGGTGATCTTGCGCCCGGCGAAAAGTTTTTCAAAATGCAGGAGCAATTCAAAAGTGAGCCGGCCGGGAATGACCAAGCTGCCGGTGGCGGGAAGGCGTTCTTTGTGGAGGATTTGAACGGAAGGAGAAGACATGGATGGAAAATCGTTTGCGGTGGAAGGGCTTGCCGCCCTTCGCCGCAGGGATTTACGCGGACTTTACTCTCAGTCACACGGATTTTCTTGAAAAAAGATGCGGCTTATCCGCGCCGCGGGCGGCTCGCGGTGCTTCCTCGGGCCGAGTGATCAGGAATCTTGTCTCCAGGCCGGCACCGAGCTCACGCCGATGCTCGCACCGGGTGCCTCAATGGCGCGTTTCACGATTGTGAGGCCGAGGCCGGCCCCCTTGATTTTTGCCCCGCTGTGACCAACTGGTCATAGCAGATCTTTGCCAACGTAGCTTCCCGCCTGGGTGGTGCGGGCGATGCCGATTTTCACTCCGGCCTCGATGGAGGTGTTCACGCCGGTGCGGACACCGTCGCCAAGGATGGCGCCGAGCTTGAGGCGACCGGTATTGACCGGTTTTCCCTGGATCATGGAAACGTGGTGACGGCCGTCGTGACGGTGGTTTTCCGTGCAGGTGCCAGCACCGAGGGTGACGTGGGTGCCGATGATCGAATCGCCGACATAACACTGCCGCGAGATATAGGTGTTGTTATAAACGGCCGAGTTTTTCACCTCTGCGCCATTTCCGATGAAGCAATTCGCGCCAATGCTGGTGGCCCCGCGGATGCAGGCATTTGGGCCGATCTGGCTGTTGGGCCCGATGACGACCGGTCCCTCGATGACCGTGCCTGGCAAGATCCGCGAGCCCTTGCCGAGGCGGATGCAGCCGCTGAGGCTGGCCAATGGGCTGACCTCTCCGAGCAGCGAAGTTTCATCCATCAGGGCGAGGACTTCCTCGTTCAGTCGCAGCAGGTCCCACGGGTAAATGATCGGGAAACAATCCGCGGCGGTGGTGATCCTGTCAGTGCATTTTTCAGGGTTCTCAGAACCTCTCCAAGCGAGGATATTGCCATCGCTGTCGAGCAGACAGGCGCTGTTGGGATTCCGGCCCAGCAGCAGAAGCGCACCCAGTTCGATCCAGTTGTCCAACGGGATGCGCAGTGTCCGCTCGGACGCTTCCAGCGGAGTCACCAGTTGCAGTCCGGCGCGCCTTAGTTCCGCGGAAAGCAGGTCGCGCATCGGTAAATTTGCGATCAGACAGGCTCCGAGATCCCGATTGGATGTCAGTGGAGCGCACAGGGTGGGATTGCGTGGAGGTAGGAGAGCTGCCTGCATGGGTTATTGACCGAGATTTGATCAGGATCGTCAGGGATAGGCACGAAAAAATTCGGCGATATTGTTCGGGGGGAGGAAAAAAACTTCGCTGAGGGGCACTCACTTGACAAAAACATGCAGCAGGTATTACGGTGTGCGTTATGAGAACTACAATATTACTCGACGACCGTTTAGGTGAGAGGCTGCGGGCACAGGCGCGGAGGGAAGGAAAGAGCTTCAGCGCTTTCCTTGCGGATGCCGGGCGCAAGGCGCTGGAATCTCATGAGGAGGGATGTCCGGAGCCGTTTCAATTGATCACCGTTCGTGGTGAGGGGCCACTGGAAGGGATCAACTTGGACCGGACCAACGAACTTTTGGTGGCCGAGGATCATGTAACTTACGGTGGACACAGGCAATGAAGCTCTGTGATGTCAATGTCTTGATTTACGCGCATCGGGAAGAGTCTTCCGAACATGAGGCGTATGCGGCGATCATTCGGGAGCTAGCAGAAGGCCCGTCCGCTTTCGGTCTTTCGGAGGCCGTGCTCAGCGGTTTTGTCCGGATCGTGACGAATCCCAAGGTGTTCAAACAGCCGACACCGGCAGCGATTGCCTTTGAATTTTGCGAGGCCCTCCGGCGCAGGCCGCAAGCCGTCGTGCTGAGACCGGGGGAACGAAATTGGCGGATTTTCCGTCAGCTCTGCCTATCCCTTCCCGCCAAGGGAAAATTGGTTGCGGACGCCTGGCATGCCGCACTCGCGATTGAGCACGGCTGTGAATGGATTTCGACCGACGGCGACTTCGCGCGTTTTCCTGATTTGAAGTGGTCCCACCCGCTACGGCAAAATTGAAATAAAGAGCTCTTACCCCGCCAGCGCCGCAAGGCCGGACGCTTGCATGCTCAGGCGTGATGCGCGTGCCACTCGGAGTAAATTTTCGGCGAGATTTCCGAGGGCTTGATTTCCGAGCGGCCGCCCCAGAAGACGTTGGTGTAGGAAACCGGGATGCCGACGGCGGCCAGATGGCGGTCGATCGCCGCCTTGTGCTCGAGCACGCGGGGCTTCTCGGTGCCGTGCATCACGCCCATGATGTTGACGCTGCCAAACTGCGGGCCGCCCTCGCGCCAATACGCGTGGGTCATGCAGAAATGGCGGCCGACCTCGCCGCCGGCCTCGACTTCGCGGCCTTTCGGCACCGCCCAGTGGAACAGCCCGTTGAAGCGCGTCACCCGCTCGCCGGTGGCGGACGGCTTGACGTGCTCGAGGAAGGTGGAAAAGCGGCCGATCACCTTTTTCACGTTCAGCGTCTCTGCGACCTCACAAAACCGGTCCAGCGAGACGCCTGCGATTTCCGCCCGGCGGTCCCACGGGTTCTCGCAAATTTCGTCCAAGGCGAGTTCCTCCTTCAGCGCGAGCAGCACCTCCCATTCCTCCGCGTCCAGATCCACGGCGGTGGTGGTCATCATGACAGCCGACTCGTCGGACTTGTCGCCCGGCTCCAGCGCCTTGCGGCGCGTGTGGCCGACTCCGAGCGCGAAAACCCCGTTGGCCGGCATCAGCAAATACTCGGTCGCCCCGGTCAGGCGGAGCAGCGTCGTGGCATGAAAATCCAGCGACTCGCCGACCGGCACCTTGAGCGTCGTCCACAGCCGGTAGCCGGAGCCGGAAACTTCGGTGTCTGTCGAGCGGATCACCACGTGGCCGGAAAACGGGTCGTTTTGCGCCATGAAATCAAAGCAGGCGTTGAGCTTTTCCTCCGGCACTTTCCAAGCGACCAGCGCCCCATGTGCCAGCTTGGTGGAGAGCAGCGTCTGGCGCACCCTTCGGACCACGCCCGCCTCGACCATCGCGCGGATCCGCTCCAGCACCGTGTCGAGCGGCACCCCGGATTTTTCCGCGATCAGATGGAACGGCCGCCGCTGGAATCCGGCGACGAGGTCTTCGGAGATGGCGAGGATGGTGGCGTTGACGGGATCGGAGTGCTCGACGGGAATGGCGGAATTCATGAGTGAAATTTTGCTGGGGCAGGGGATAGGGAGCGGCGCTGACCTTGGAGGATACTGTCGGGATTATGTGGATATTTCGGCGGCGAGTTCCTTGAGGTAGTCGAGGGCGGGCCCGCGATCAAGGATTCGTCCTTCGAGTTGCTCGGTTTGAACGGCCTCGAGGATTTCTTTGAAGCGCGGCCCCGGCGTCAGCCCGAGCTGGATCAGGTCCCGTCCGCTCACCAGCGGCGGCGGGATCAACGGCTCGGCGGCGAACTCAGCACCCTTCGCGTGGAGAAAATCGTAGTTGTCCGTGAACCCGTTAGATGACCCGCAGTCCACGCGGTGCAGCTCCATTTCCTTCGGGAACGTGGGCTCCGCCATGAAGCGCTTCAGCTTTGCGGTGCGCATTTGCTGGACGTTCATGAACTGCATGTGCCGCGCCACCATCGGCACCACCGCGGCGATGACGTCGTTCGGGTAGCGCAGGCGGCGCAGGATCGTCTCCGCCATTTCCGCGCCCTTCGTGTCGTGGCCGTTGAAGCGGATCCGGTCGTCGAAGGTCTGGCAGGGTGGCTTGCCGATGTCGTGAAACAGCACCGCCAGGCACAGGTCCAGCGGCGCGTCCGGATCCAGCATTTCCAGCATGATGCAGGTGTGGGTGTAAACATCGCCCTCCGGATGCCACTCCGGCGGTTGCTCGCAACCGATTGTCGGCAAAAACTCCGGTACCACGTAAGCCATCAGCCCGGTGTCCACCAGCAGCTCCACCCCCCGGCGGCGGCGGGGCGAAGTGAGGATTTTTGAAAATTCATCCCGGATCCGCTCTGGCGAGACCCGCGCCAACAAATGCGCGCAATGCGTCACGGCCGTCCGCGTGGCCGGCTCGATTTCAAACTCCAGCGTCGTCGAGAGCCGCAGCGCCCGCAGCAGCCGCAGCGCGTCCTCCGTGAAGCGCGCCACCGGATCGCCGATCGCCCGCAGCACCCGCGCCTCCAGATCCGCCAGCCCGCCGACGTGGTCGATCACCTCGCCATCCGCCGGCCGCTCGAACAGCCCGTTCACCGTGAAATCCCGCCGCTTCGCATCCTCCTCCGGCGTGGAAAAAATCACGGATTCCGGATGGCGGCCGTCGCGGTAGCTGCCGTCCGTGCGGAAGGTCGCGATCTCCACAAACACGCCGTGGTGCTTCACAATGACCACGCCGAAGTGTGCGCCCACCTCGTTACCTCCCGGGAAAAGCTTCAAGACCTGCTCCGGGGTGGCCGAGGTGGCGATGTCGTAATCCTGCGGCTCGATTTCCAGCAAGCGGTCGCGCACGCAGCCTCCGGCGAAGAGCGCCACGTGCCCGGCCGAGTTCAGGCGGCGGGCGAGATCCAATGCGGCAGCGCGGGGAGACATGCGCGCATCATTGACCCGGATGCCCCGCCAGTTCAAGACGCGCGAGGAACTTTATCCACGTGCCTGCGGAGCGCGGTCATTCTGACCGCTGGGTAACGGGGACATTCTGTCCGCAGGGCGAGGATTGATCTAAATCCCTCTAAATCTGCGTTATCGGTTCATCTGTGGTCAGAGATTTTTAGCCACGGATGACACGGAGAACACGGATTCAAGAACTGAGAATGGCTCCGCACCTTCTCTTCCAAATCCTAAAACCTCTCCTCTTCATCCGTGCCCATCCGTGCGATCCGTGGTTAAAATCTTTCTAAAACGGACAGGATGTCGGCGCTCCGCCCCGCCGCGGCTTCCTTCCGGCGAATTCCACTTGCGAGACCCGCAGACAAGCGCCAAGCATCTATCGCGTGAGCCCCGAACTTGAAAATCTGTTTTCCTTCCTGCGTTTCCCCAGCATTTCCACCGACTCCAGCCACGCCGCGGACGTCCAAGCCTGTGCCGGGTGGCTGGTGGAGAAGCTCGGAATCATGGGGCTCACGGCCGAACTCCACCAGACGCCGAAACACCCGGTGGTCATTGCGAAAAACGCCCACATTTCCGGACGGCGCACCGTCCTTATCTACGGTCACTACGACGTGCAGCCGGTCGATCCGCTCTCGCTCTGGACCAGCGATCCCTTCGAACCGGTCATCCGCGACGGGAAAATCTGGGCCCGCGGTGCCACCGACAACAAGGGGCAGATGATGGCGCACGTCCTCGGCGTCGAGAAAACCCTGCGCGAAAACAACGACCTGCCGGTGAACCTCATTTTCCTCTTTGAGGGCGAGGAGGAGATCGGCAGCCCGAACCTCGCGCCCTTCCTGCTCCAGCACCGCGACGAGCTGAAGTGCGACGTCATCGCCATCTCCGACACCGGCATGGTCGCGGCCGGCGTGCCCACTCTTGGCTACGGCCTGCGCGGCATCGCCTGTTGCGACGTGATCCTGCGCGGCCCGAAAGGCGACCTCCACTCCGGCCTCTTTGGCGGTGCGGTGGCCAATCCCGCCGCCGCCATGGCGCGGCTTATCTCCAGCCTCCACGCGCTCGACGGCCACGTCGCCATCGAGGGGTTTTACGACCAAGTCCGCCCGCTGGAAGCGTGGGAGCGCGACATGTGGTCCGGTCTTCCCGGCGTCAGCGACGCGGATTTCCTCACTATCACTGGCTCGCCCGGCTTGTTCGGCGAGCCCGGATATTCCGCCGCCGAGCGGACCTGGGCCCGCCCCACCGCGGAGGTCAACGGCATCGGCGGTGGCTATCAGGGCGAGGGCTCCAAGACCGTTCTCCCCGCCGAGGCCTTCGCGAAGCTCTCCTTCCGCCTCGTCCCCGACCAGTCGCCGCAGGACATCATGGAAAAAGTCCAGCGCCACCTCGAGCGACATTGCCCGCCCGGCGTCCAAGTCGAAGTGATCGTCGGCCACGACGGCAAGCCCTACGTCACCGATCCGAATTCCAAATTCGGCCTCGCCGCCCAAGCCGCCCTGCGTGCTTCCTTCGGTGCCGAGCCGGTCCTCATCCGCGAGGGCGGTAGCATCCCGATCGTCCAGACCTTCCGTGATATTCTCGGTTCGGACACGCTGCTGCTCGGCCTCGCCCTGCCGGACGCCCAGATCCACGCGCCCAACGAGAATTTCCCGGTCGAGAACTTCGAGGCCGGGATCAAACTCAACCAGTATTTGTTAGCGGAGTTGGCGAATTGAGAGGGATGTGGACCCCGGATTCCCGAGTATGGATCAGCTGCATTCTCCGCCCTCCATGCTTGATTCCGGCAACCCAGGTATTAGCGTAATGCCCATGACCACGCTTGCTTTTAAAGTTCGTGATGAAGAGGCCGCTTCAATCCGCCGGCAGGCCAAATTGGCCGGCCTTACCTTGTCCGAGTTCATCCGCCGGAAAATGAACGGTATGGAGCCTGAAAAAGCCATTAAGCGCGAGCTGGAGCGTGTCCGCTGCGAATACACCGGAGCGATGATCTTAAAGGGCCATCCCGATGACCTCCCGCTGACTAACGAGTCGGTCAAAGAAATGCTTGCGGACTTCCCATGAAATTCCTCCTCGATGTGAACGTTCTCGTCGGCGCATTCGTCATCCCCGAATAAACCCCTCTTCAATCTGCGTCCATCTGCGTAATCCGCGGTTAAAAAAATCTTCCACTCACACCCATTCGCGTTCACTCGCGGTATCAAAATCTTCCCATGTCCGACGCCCCAAAACTCGATTTCATCCGTGAGATCATCGCCGCCGACCTTGCCGTCGGCAAGCATGCCACTGTGATCACCCGCTTCCCGCCGGAGCCTAACGGGTATCTGCACATCGGCCACGCCAAGTCGATTTGCCTCAACTTCGGCATCGCCGCGGAGCACGCGGAGGTGGGCGCGAAATGTCATCTTCGTTTCGATGACACCAACCCGGAAAAGGAAGAACTCGAGTATGTGGAAAGCATCAAGACGGATGTGAAATGGCTCGGTTTCGACTGGGGCGAGGACCTCTATTTCGCCAGCAACTATTTCAGCTATTTCCACGACTGCGCCATCCATCTGATCCGCGAGGGAAAGGCCTACGTCGAACAAGAATCCGCTGAGGAAATGCGCGCCCACCGCGGCAATCTCACCAGCCCCGGCACCCCGTCGCCGGGCCGCTCGCTGTCGGTGGAGGAAAACCTGCAACTCTTCGCCAGCATGAAGGCCGGTGAGTTTAAGGAAGGCGAGTGCGTCCTCCGCGCCAAGATCGACCTCGCGTCGCCTAACATGAACCTGCGCGACCCGGTGCTCTACCGGATCATGCATGCGCCGCACCACAACACCGGCGACGCCTGGTGCATCTATCCGATGTATGACTTCGCCCACCCACTGGAAGACGCCCACGAGCACATCACCCACTCGCTGTGCACGCTGGAGTTCGAGAACCACCGGCCGCTTTACGACTGGTTCATCGAAAATTGCCCGGTTCCGTCCCGCCCGCGCCAGATCGAGTTTGCGCGGCTCAGTCTGAGTTACACCATCATGAGCAAGCGCAAGCTGCTCGAGCTCGTCCAAGGCGGCCACGTCGGCGGTTGGGACGACCCGCGCCTGCCGACCCTTTCCGGGCTCCGCCGCCGCGGCTACCCGCCGGAGGCCATCCGCCATTTCTGCAAACGCATCGGCATCACCAAGTTCAACGGCACCACCGATGTCGCGCTGTTGGAGTTCGACGTGAGGGATTTCCTCAACCACGCCGCGCCGCGCCGCATGGCCGTGCTCGACCCGGTCAAGGTGGTCCTCGAGAATTGGTCGACTGAGCCGCTTGCCGTCGTCGAGGTGCCCAACCACCCGCAACAAGCGGAAATGGGCAACCGGGAGATCCCCATCGCCGCCGAGGTCTGGATCGAGCGCGAGGATTTCATGGAGGTCCCGGAAAAGAAGTTCCACCGCCTCGCGCCCGACCGGCACGTCCGCCTCAAGGGCGGACACATCATCCGCTGCACCGGTTTCGAGAAAGACGCCGCCGGAGCCATCACCGTCATCCGCGCGGAAATCCTGCCCGGCACCGTCGGCGCGGACGCCCCGGAGGGCGTCGCTTGCAAGGCAGCCATCCACTGGGTGGACGTCGCCACCGGCATCGATGCGGAGGTCCGCATTTACGACCGCCTCTTCACCGTGGAGGATCCGGACGCCGCGGAAGGCGGTTTCCTCAGCGTCCTCAACCCGGAATCCCTGACCACCCTCGCCGCCAAAGTCGAGCCCGCGCTCGCCGCTGCAGACGCCGGTTTCTCCTGCCAGTTCGACCGCACTGGTTATTTCATCGCCGACGCCCGCGATCACCAGCCAGGCGTGAAACCCGTCTTCAACCGCACCGTCGCCCTTAGGGATTCCTGGGCGAAGAGGGGATGAGGACGAAAGGGAAATCGGTTCAGCGGGTTCCCTCGTAGATCGTCACTACCCCGAGCGTGACCGGGCTGGCGGAGGTTTTTCCAAATCCGCAGGATTCGAGCAATGCGGTCATCGCGGTGCCCGAGGGGAAAGCCTCGATCGAGCCGCCGAGGTATTCGTAAGCGTCCTTCTGGCCGGTGAGCCAGCCCGCCATCCGCGGCAGGACATGGTGGAGATACCAGCGGTAAGGGCCGCGCATGAGGCCGCCGGGAAGCGAGAAATCCAGAATAACCAGACGACCACCGGGCTTGAGAATCCGGTGCATTTCCCGCAAGGCGGCGGGATAGTCGGCCATGTTGCGCAGACCGAAGGCGACGGTGACGACATCGAACTCACTGTCTTGAAAAGGCAGCTTGAGCGCGTCGGCGACGATGGTTTTGGCGATCCCACGGCTGGCGGCATGGGCCAGCATTTCCGCGCAGAAGTCCGAGGCGATCACCTCGCAGTCCGGGCACTGGTCTTGGATCTCCAAGGCGAGGTCGCCAGTGCCGCTGGCAACGTCGAGCAGGCGCCCCGGTTGCCACTTTTTGATCCGGGCGGTGACGATTTTCCGCCACACGATATCCATGCCGCCGCTCAACACATGGTTGGTGAGCACGTAGCGATCGGCGATCCGTGCGAAGGCGTCATGGACATAAACGGCGTCTGGCATGCCGGATGGGTAAACCGGATCATCTTGTGGACAAGCGTGAAGTCCCGGGCGGGATGAAATTCACGCGCTTTCATCGTCCATCGCTGCCCGTTTACTTCGACTGCTCGAGCATCCGTAGCAGCGGCAGCTCGGCGCGGGCGCGGAGGGATTCCTCCATTTCGACGCGCGGCTGGAGGGTGTCGAGGCAGTCGCGCAGCTTTTGCAGCGTGTTCATTTTCATGTAACGGCAGTCAGCACAGGCGCAACGGTCGGTGGGGCCGGCGATCAGGTTCTTGTCCGGGCACTCCTTGCGCAGGCGGTGGAGCATGCCGCTCTCGGTGACGACGATGATGTCCTTCACCGGCGCGTTCTTGCAGTAAGCGACCATTTTCTCCGTCGAGCACACTTCGTCGGCCAGCAGCCTGACGGCTTGGGTGCACTCCGGGTGGGCGACGACCAGGGCGTGCGGGTATTCCGCTTTGATGCGGTTGATCGAGTCGCGGGTGAACTCGACGTGGAGGTAGCAATTGCCCTTCCAGAGGTCCATTTTGCGGCCGGTTTGCTCCATCACCCAGGCACCGAGGTTCTCGTCGGGGACGAACAGGATCGGGCGGTCGGGCGGGGCGAGATTGACGATTTTCACCGCGTTGCCCGAGGTGCAGATCACGTCGCAAAGCGCTTTCACGCCGCCGGAGCAGTTGATGTAGGCGATGACGTAGTAGTTTTTCTCCGCGTTGGCCTTGAGGAAGGCTTCCAGTTGATCGGCCGGGCAGGATTGCTCGAGCGAGCAGCCGGCGTCGGCGTCGGGAAGGACGACGATTTTCCCTGGGTTGACGATTTTCGCGGTCTCCGCCATGAAGTGGACGCCGCAGAAGGCGATGACGTCGGCGTCGGTGGCTTTCGCGTGGTAGGCGAGGCCGAGCGAGTCGCCGACGTAATCGGCGACGTCCTGGATTTCGCCGATCTGGTAGTTGTGAGCGAGGATGACGGCGTTCCTGGCTTTTTTGAGGGCGAGGATTTCTGCCTTGAGGTCGAGGGCGGCGATCATGGGAGCTGCTTGGGGAAAAACGGGAGCTGATCAGGCGGGCGGGGACGGCGTCGCAGAGACCATTTCGATGGTGCCGGTGTGTTTGGCACCCGGCTTGACGACGAGCGAGCTGGTGCGGACGAGGCCTTGGAGGCGGGCACGCTTGGCGAGTGTGACCGATCCGGTGCAGGAAATCTGGCCGCGGACTTGGCCGTCGATGAAGGCGGTGACCGCGGTGACCGGGCTGAGGAACTCGACTCGCGCGCCTTTTTCGACGCGGAGGTTTTCGCAATGGACCTTGCCGATGATCTTGCCGTGGCTGCGGATGATGAGGTCGCCGGTGCACTCGACGGAGCCGGCGAGCTCGCCGAGCACGGTGAGGGTGTGGCACTGGAGGGTGACGCCGGAGACGACGCCACTTTTTTGGATGACCACGTCGCCGCAGGTTTGGATGCGCCGGTTCCAGTGCTCGTTGATGTCATAGTCCAGCAGACTGACGTAGCCGCTGCACTTCGGGCATTGGCTGGACTGGGCCTCGGCGATGGCGGTGTAGGAGTGGCTGCAGTTGAAGCAGGTGACCTTGCGCGGCGGCCGGGTCCGATTGAAAATCCGCATGAGAAACGACTGCGGCGGTTGCACGACCGGTCCGCGGCGGAGCATCGGTGAGAGCTTGGGGGCCACGGGCGGCTCGGGTTCCGGATCGGAGTCCTTGCGTGGGATGGCGAGGCGGGTGATGGGCTGGATGCGGACCACGCCCTTGCCATCCCTTACCTGAAAATTGGCACGGCAGGATTTGCATTGCGTGGAGACCACGAGCGCGGGCTCGTTTTGCAACTGCCCGCATTCCGGGCAAGCCACCTCAATGCGATGGCGCTGTGGCTCATCGGGCATGATTGGACAAAGCGGGTTGTGAAGGCGGCGCCGTCAGGTTAGGAGACGGTGCCAGCAAAGGTGCCTTGTTTGGGTGGTTCCGGAGCGGCCGCGGGCTTGGCTTCGGTCGGAGCGACTGAAGCGGCCGGGGAGGTTGAGGCGGCCGGGGAGGCGGCGGGAAGGTTGGCTGGGGTGCCGACGGTGGATTTCCCGACAAAAATAGCGCCGGCCTCGATCGAGAGTGTCTTGGCCTTGATGTCGCCGACGACTTCGCCACTCGATTTGAGTTCGACGCGATCGGTGGCGGTGATGTTGCCGTGTACTTTTCCATAAACGACGACGGTGTTGGTCTTGATTTCCGCCTTGAGGCGGGCGTTTTCGCCAACGGTGAGATTGCCGTCGGAGTTGATTTCACCCTCGATTTTACCATCCACCACCAGGTCGTTGGTGAATTTCACGGTGCCTTTGATTTCCACGTCGGTGGAAAGCACGTTGCGGGTCGCGGCGGGCGAGGAGCGCGGTGCCGCGGCGGGCGGTTGCTGCTGGGATCCGTAAGATGGCGCGGATGGAGCGGGCTCCACGTGGCGGGGTTCCGGATGCGATGGGGCGTTCCGCTGGGAATCGCTGTTGTCTTGGCCAATTACTTTTTTAAACACGGTCGTTAAGAATGGTTGGTGTGGTGAGGATGTCAAACCGACAGGCGGTTTACGGATTTGGAGCGGGTGGCGGTAAGTCGGTGGGTTCACTGGCGGGAGCGGCATCTTGTTGCTGCTCTGCAGTTTCAGCAGGAACTTCTTGCGGGATTTCCTCTACCGCGGGCGGCAGGGTAGGGATAGCGGTCCCGGGAAAGGTCACCTCCGGAATGTCGCCATCTCCCGCGCCGGGAGCGAACTCGGAGGCAGGTGGGGCCTCCACTTCGACCGGCGGCTGGGTTTCGAGAATCGCGAGGCGGCGGCTGGCGGTGTTGGCAAAGCTGCTGGCGCTGAAGTCGGTGGTGACCTTGAGGTAGGCGGCTCTGGCCTTTTCAAGATCGCCGTCGGCCTTGGCAATATCACCGAGGGAAACGAGCGCGTAAGGGGCGATGAAACGGGCGGCGGGATCGGCGGCGACTTCCGCAAAAACCGTGCTGGCGTCGCCGGTCTTGCCTTGCGCCATCAACTTGGCACCGAGGCTGGCCTTAGCGCTGGGGGATGCGGCGTGGCTGGCATCGGACGCGATGAAGTCGCGTAAGGTGGCGATGGATTCGTCCCTTTTGTCTTCCTTCCACTGGGATTCTGCGAGCAGGACCATCGCGCTGCCGGCGGCGGTGGTGCTGGCGTGCTCGTCGATCACGGACTGGTAGCCGGCGAGGCCCTCGGCCTTGATCAGCGCGGCCCCGGCGGATTCCTGGCGGCTGGTTTCGATCCCGCGGACGACGACTAGGCCGACGGCCGCAATGACCAGAAACACCGCAAAGACGGCGATGGATTTGTGATGACGGTCCAGAAACACCTCGAAACCGTTCGGCTTATGGGAGATTTCGGCAAGTGGTGTGGACGATTCTTTGAGATCAGCGGACATGGTGAGGAGATGCGCAAGGCTGCGGGAGACCCGACTCAAAGCCGTGCTTGCACCAAAATCAATGAGGAAGTCGCGAAGTTTTCGAAATTACCGGGATGGGAAGCAGGCCGCCGGCACAGGGCCGCATTTTTGTTGGCCAGAGCCGGGCCGACGGCCTAGCGTCGCGGCGCATGTCGAAACGGGTTTATGTGGTCGCGGGAGAATTGAGCGGTGACGCACACGGTGCGGGCCTGTTGCGGGATTTGCAGGAAATGGTCCCCGGGGTGGCGATTCATGGTGCGGGCGGACCGGAGATGAAGGAACTCGCTGGCGATGGCCTGCGCGACTGGATCGAGGATGCCGCAGTGATGGGGATCTGGGAGGTGCTCAAGCGCTACCCGTGGTTCAAGAAGCGCTTCGGCGAAATGCTGGAGGAGGTGAAAAAATTCCAACCGGACCTGTTGTTGCTGATCGATTACCCGGGATTCAACCTGCGCTTCGCAGAGGCGGTGAAGCGGGAGTGCCCGACGACTCGGATCGTGTATTACATCAGCCCGCAGGTCTGGGCGTGGAACAAGGGGCGGATTCCCAAAATGGCCCGCTTGCTCGATGAAATGCTGTGCTTGTTTCCATTCGAGCAGCCGATTTTCCAAGATGCGGGGCTCAAGACCACCTTCGTGGGCCACCCGCTGGTGGACCAGCTCGAGGATAAGCGGATGCCGGGCGTGCAACGCGACGAGTTGCTGGTCGGCTTGTTCCCCGGCAGCCGCGAACGCGAGGTGGCGCGCTTGTTTCCGCTGATGATCGACAGCGCCAAACTCCTGCGCGCTTGGAACAAGGACTTGGCATTCGAAGTCCCCGCCGCCTCGCCGCAACTGGACAAGCAGATCCGCGCGCTGCTGGCGGAGGCTGGGGCCGGGGACTGGATCACGGTCACCTCGGGCCGCAGCCACTCGCTGATGCAGCGAGCCTGCTGCGCGGTGATCGCCAGCGGCACCGCCACGCTCGAGGCCGCTTATTATGGCTTGCCCTATTGCCTCGTCTATCGCGTCGCGTGGTCCACGTATCTGATGGGCCGGATGCTGGTAAAAATCGAACACATCGGTCTGGTTAATATTTTGGCAGGCGAGGGCGTCGTGGAGGAAATGATTCAAGGCGACGCCGACCCAGTGGCGGTTTCCCGTTCCTTGAAGCGCTTTCTGGCATCGCCGCCCCACCGCGAGGCGCTGCAAGTCCGGCTGGCCGAGACCGCCTCCAAGCTCGGCGGAACCGGTGCCCACCACCGCGCCGCCAGCGCGGTCGCCGGGTGGCTCCGGCAGCCGTAGGGCGGGTTCTATGGAGACGACCAAGGATGCAGGACTTGGATGTTGCCTTTCGGTGGTGAGTGGTTATTGAAGCGGCGCGATGAAATTATTTTCCGTCCTGCTGTTGGCTGTCTCCCTGTTCTCCTTTTCCTGTGAGCGCCACGAATTTGAGGGTCCCCACGGGACCAAGCAACTTCACGAGAAACATGGCGCCGCCGACCACGGCGATGGCGAGCATGCGGACCATGCGGACCATGCGGACCATGCGGTGCCTGCGCACTGAGGCTCAGCGCCGCCGTGTGTAAGTCACAAAGCATTCCCCGGCGGCCGCCAGTGGCTCGAAGTGACTGACTTCAAACGCCAGCGACTCCGGTAAAAAGTCTCCAGGCACCCCAGTCGCCGTGCGCGCGTCCCGGCCGCCAAACAGCGTGTGGGCGGCGAGCGTGACGTGAAAATCATCGATCACATCCAGCGCCGCCAGCTCCCGGATCAATTGTCCGCCGCCCTCGCAATGCAGCCGTTCGACTCCGTGATCCCGCGCCAGCTTCTCCAGAAATCCCGTCAGTGTCCCGCGATGCAGCGTCACCCGCGCCGCCACCGCCGGCGGCGGCCCGGCCGGCAGGTCGCCGGTGACGAGTAGGTGGATGTCGCCGCCCGCCTTGGCGAAAACCGGGTGCTCCGGATCCAGCGCGCCGCTTCGCGAAACAATGCAGCGCAGCGGCTGTGATTCGCTGTCCGGCACCGTCATCGTCATCCGATCCGCCTCCAGCGTACCGCGGCCGATGAGCAGGGCATCCGCGTTTTTCCGCAGTTCCAGCAGCCGAAGAAAATCCTCGCGGGAGGTCCAGTCCGCCGACCTTCCCTCCACCGAAGTGATTTTTCCATCGGCGGAAAGGGCAAGGTTGGTCGAAATTCGCGGGCGGCGCATGCCCGAGACTGCCCCCCTCCGCCGCTCTAAGCAAGAACGCGCACTTGATCCTTACTCTTGCCAAACTGCCTCCGGCCGTTCATGGCAAGTCCGCACCGCAGAGAAAAGACTTCCACATCATGCCCGACCTCCAGATCACACTGACCTTGTTAGTGATCGTCGTCACCCTCGTCGCTTTCATTCGCGAGTGGTCGTCGCCGGACGTGATCGCGCTTTCGATCCTCTGCCTCGTCGTCGCGCTGGGCTTGGTGGATGCCCGGCAAATGACCGACGTTTTCAAAAACGAGGCGCCGCTGACCATCGCCGCGCTGTTTGTCATCGGAGGGGCCTTGGAAGCCTCCGGGGCCATCGACCGCATCGGCAAACTCCTGCGCGATCGACTCTCCGGAAATACCCGCATGGCTATTTTCGCTTTTACCGCGATGTCCGCCTTTTTCAGCGCGTGGATGAATAACACCGCCATCGTCGCCATCATGCTGCCGGTGACGCTCGGCTTCGCCCGTTCCAAGAATATCGCCGCCTCCCGCCTGCTGATGCCGTTGTCCTACGCCTCCATCCTCGGCGGCTGCAGCACGCTCATCGGCACCTCCACCAATCTTCTCGTCAACGGCGTCCTGCGAGACCACGGCGAGCGGCCCATGACCATGTTCGAACTGGCCCCGCTGGGCATTCCGCTGGCCATAGCTGGCATCGGCTATCTGGTGATTTTCGGTCCCAAGCTCATCCCCGCCCGCTCGTCCATCACCGGCAGTTTGGAAATCACCAGCCGCACCTCGCCGCTGCGCCACCTGTTGATCGCCGAGAACTCGCCGGTCATTGGCAAGCGCCTGGTGGACACCCCGCTGGGCGACCGCGAATCGGGCATCCACGTCATGGAAGTCCGCCGCGCGGGCACCCGGCTGATGGATTCACTCGGCGAGATCGTCATCGCGAAAAACGACCGTTTTCTCGTCGCGCTTCACCGCCGCCGCGGGGGGGGCGCCAAACCGGAGGCCTTGTTTCAAAAAATCGGCGCGCAACTCCTCTCCACTGTTGACGGCATCGTCTCGGAACTCGTCATCCGCGACGAATCCTCGCTCATCGGTCGCACTCTCGCCGGTTCCGATTTCCGCCAGCGCTACAACTGCGTCGTCCTCGCCGTCCACCGCAGCGGCGTTAACATCACCAGCAGTATTTCCGGCCTCACTCTCGACCAAGGTGACACCCTGCTCGTCATCACCGCGCTCAATAACCTCGAAGCTCTCCGCGCCACCCGCGACTTCATCCTCACGGACTCCCCCGACGAGAGCGTGCCGGAAATCAAACACAAGAAGCCGAAAATCCACGCGACCATCGCATGGTCAGCGCTCATCGGTGTGGTCCTCGTCGCCACGGTGACCGACATGATTCACCGGATGAATCCCGGTTTCCCCGCCGTCCCCATCCACTACGCCGCCATGGTCGGTGCCTTGGTCCTGCTCTGGTTGAAAATCGTCACCCCGCGCCAGGCCTACGCAAGCATCGACTGGCAGGTCCTCTTGATGCTTTACGGCCTGCTCGGGCTTGGCATGGCCATGCAGAACACCGGCACCGCCGAGTTTCTGGCCCGCGGCCTGGTCGGCATCACCGAACAATTTGTCACGCCGGAGAACCTGCCCATCGTCCTGCTCTGGTTCATGTTCCTGCTCACCCTCTGTCTCACCGAGGTCCTCTCCAACAACGCCACCGCGGTGATGATGATCCCTATCGCCCTGAAGCTCGCCCACGGCCTTGGCGTGGATTCGCGGCCCTTCATCATCGGCGTCACCGTCGCCGCTTCCTGCGCCTTCGCCCTGCCGATGGGCTACCAGACGCACATGATGGTCTTCGGTCCCGGCGGCTATAAATTCAGCGACTTTTTACGCGTCGGCATCCCCTTGAATGTGATTTGCTGGGTGATCTCCTGCCTGCTCATCCCCATCATCTGGCCGTTCTGAGACAAGTCACGACCGGCTCTTGTCCAAAACGCGTTTGAGCAGTTCCGGGTCGGCCTCCAGCGCGTCGGCGACGGCGCGGATGACGTTGAGGGTGGGGCGGGACACGTGGTGCTCCATGCCCTCGACATCGTGATAGATCGTTTCCTCGTCGATGCCGAAGAGGCGCAGAAAACGAGTGAGGGTCTCGTGGCGATCAATGATGGCCAGTGCGATCCGGTGGCCTTCCTCGGTGAGGATGGTGCCGCGGTATTTCTCGTGTTTGACCAGCCCCTCCGCATCCAGTCGCTGGACCATGTTGGTGACGCTGGCTTGGGAAATACCGAGGTTTTTTGAGATGTCCACGGCACGGGCGTAGCCCTTCGCCTCGATGAGATGGAGGATCTGCTCGAGGTAGTCGTCCATGGCGACTGAGCCGCTGGTGCGCCGGGGTGGTAAGGTCATCGGGGAGGCAGCCTAACGAGCTGGGGCGGGGTGGGAAAGCTCGGTTTTGCGATAAAGGTCGGCATTGGAGGCCTGGAACTCCGCTTTGAGCCGCACGCGGAGGGTCGAGAGATCCACCACGCGCCAACCACTGAAAGTCCATTGCCCGCTCTTGCCGTCGTGTTCAATGCCGACGAGCAGGTGCACCGCGTCGTCGGTGATTTTCAGGGTCTCGGTCTTGGGTTCGAAATAGAAGGTGCGGAACGTGCTCGCGGCGGAGCCTTGCTCGACGAGCTTGGGGTCGAGGTAGAAAACGAGCCCGGACTCCAGATCGACGATCCGCAAATCCGGGTAGCCGGAGCGCTGCAGCTTGCCCGCACGGCTGGGCGGGAGTTCGCAGCGGAGGCCAGACATGGCATTGATTTCCTTGAGCAGGCCATCCTCGAAAAACTTGGAGGCCTCGTTGATCCGGCGGAGCTGGCGGACCGGCGAGTCGCTCTGGTTGAGCGCGGCCAAGGTGGTGGTCAGGGCATTTCCGATGGCGGCGGTGACCCGCCGGTGGGCCGGGCTGGCGTCGAGCGGCAGCACTTTCTTGCCAGAACACGCTTCGGCGACCGTCGCGAAAGAAAACGTGCGGCCGGAGAGATTTTCCCCCAGCAGCGAGCGGACGAGCGCAGCGTCGGCTTCTTCGGCGGAAACGGTCGGCGGCGTAGCCAGGATGGCGATGGCGAGGAGGAACTTCAGTTTCATGAGTGGCGGGCCTGGTGCCAGACGGAGGTGTCGGGTTGCAGCAAGGACTCGATCGGCTGCGCGCCGAACTCGTGGCTCTCGATGAAGCGGGCGAGCAAGACCAGTGAGGCGACCGCGTCGAACAGCGCGTCGTGCCAGAATTTCCCGGGAACGAGCGCTTGGATCGCCGGAGTGAGTCCGTGCGCCTCACACAGCGCGCCGAGCGAGTGGTCCGGCAGCGATGGCCAGGCGGCGCGGGCAATGAGCAGCGTGTCGATCCACGGCCCGAAGCCATGGCCGGGAAACGCGCGCAGGAAGCGCTTCTCCGTGCCCTTGCCATGCGCGACGACCACCGCTCCGGCAAGGCGGCTCTTCAGCTCCGGCCAGAGCCGCAGCAGCGGCGGCGCATCCGCGAGTTGCTCCGGCCCGATGCCATGCACTTTCCGCGCCGCCCACTGGATCGGCTGGTCGTTGCGAAGGTAGGAAACGAAGGCGGCAGCGTGGCCGGATGCTACCGACCAACTGGCCAGGCCGACTTGCACCGGAGTGTCAGTTTTGCCACGCGACGCCCCTGCCGACTCGAAGTCGATGGCGGTGAAACGGCAGTGGTCGACGAGCGGCATGGGACGCCGCCAAGATGGGGCATCCCGCGGATCAAGCAAGCCGGGAGGTGAAGAGGGAGGAGCGATGGTTGCCTCACTGGCACGGCTCCTGCGATGAGATGGGGATGAAAAATCGAGTCGAAGGAAAAACAGCGATTGTGACCGGTGGGGGAGTGGGCATCGGGCGGGCGATCTGCCTTTTATTAGCCCGTGAGGGGGCGCAGGTCGCGGTGACGGATGTTCAGGAGGAAGATGGCAGGAAGGTCGTCAAGGAGATCACGGAGGCGGGTGGCACCGCGGAGTTCTGGAAACTTGATGTTTCCCACGAAGCGGAAGTTGAGAAAGTTTTCCAAGAGGTTCGCGCGCGCTTTGGTGGAATTGATATTCTCGTGAACAACGCGGGCATCGCCGGCACGGACAAGCCGACCCATGAGATCAGCGAGGAAGAGTGGGACAAGGTCATGGCGGTGAATGTGAAAGGGGTTTTCTTCTGCACCAAGCACGCGATCCCGGCCATGCGGGATGGGGGCGGCGGCAGCATCATCAATCTGTCCTCGATTTACGGCATCATCAGTGCCGCAGACCTGCCGCCTTATCATGCGTCCAAGGGCGCTGTCCGGCTGATGACCAAGACCGACGCGCTCTTCTATGCGAAGGAGAAAATCCGGGTGAACTCGATTCATCCGGCATTCATCTGGACGCCCTTGGTCGAGGCTCTGGGCCGGGAATCTCCCTTAGGAGTCGAAAAATTCCGCGCGCACGTGGACAGCCTGCATCCCATCGGCCATGTCGGGGAGCCGGATGACATCGCGTGGGGAGTTGTCTATCTGGCTTCGGAGGAAGCGAAGTTTGTCACCGGCAGCGAGTTGGTAATCGATGGCGGTTACACCGCCCAATGATGCGTCGCGCTGGAACTGGCTCCACTTCACCCGCCGCCTGCGAACCGAGAAAGCGGCTGCCGGACGGTGGAGAAGAGTCCGATTCATGAATATTGAGATTTCTTCGCTGCGGCGGTGTCCTGCCGCTCATAGAAAACCTGTCCCACCCGTTCGAGTTCTCTCCTTGCGGCACATGGCGCGAGGTCAGGAATCCATTGAGGCGGTGCCGGAGATGTGGGGGGTGACGACCGGCAGTGGCACACGGAAGCGCTCGATTTCCGGGCGGTCGAATTTTTCTGCAATGAGCCTGTCGGTCTCGCGATCTGGGTGGCAACCGTCGGCGATGACTCGCCACACGGGGCGAACGAAGCGCTGCACCCCCCGCAACAGGGAGCCTCGCGGTGCTGCGATGTGCTCGATGAAGTAAAAGCGCCCGCCCGGCCTGAGCACGCGGCGGACCTCGCGCAGGACGGCGTCGGGGTCCTGGACCGAGCAGAGGACGAGGGTGGAGACGATGGCGTCGGCGGAAACGTCGGGCAAAGGCATCGCCTCTGCCCGCGCGGTTAGTATTTCCGCAGCGATGCCGTGTGCCTCCGCGGCCTGGTGCAGATAGCGATGCATGTGCGGGTTTGGCTCCAAGCCGGTCCACGTGATGTCGCGTGAGAAGTAGGGGAAATTGATGCCGGTCCCGGGACCGATCTCGACCACACGGCCACGTATTCCGCTGAAAAGGCGCCGCTTGCGCTGGCCGTAGAACCGATGCTGTGCGCGCTCGCTGTGTGCGAGGCCAAAGGCAAGGAGACGTTTGCAGATGCTGCACATAATCACGAGAATCCTAACCAAGGATGGCTAAGAAAGCAAGTAAGAAAGCAAATTGGAACAGGTGCCACGTGGTCTGGTGTTCCATCGCGGGTGCCATCCTTTGGTCAACGCCCTTCGCTCAAATTCCGGTTGCTCGCGTGGCGGAGGTCACGCGCGGCTTCCAGAAACACTGCGTCTTCGCCGATGTTAGTCGCAAGATCCCCCACTCGCTCCAGTGAGCGGGTCACAAGAATGAGATGCAAATAGTCCTGGCTGCGGCCGCTCGACTGCTCAATGCGCGAACCGAAGGTCGCCGTCGCCGCGTTGTGCAGGCGGTCGAGCTCCTTGTCGCGACCGTGGAGCGAAGCGCCGAGCACCGCGTTGCGGTCGCTGTAGGCGGATATCGCGTCGCGCAGAAGATGGTCGGCGAGCGTGTAGAGCGGCTCGATCAAGTTGACGTCCGGTAAATCCTGGCCGTGTGTTAGCTTCTTCGCACGCTTGGCGATATTGGTCGCGTGGTCGGAGATTCGCTCCAGATTCATGGAGATTTTCATCGAGGAAACCACCAGCCGTAAATCCGTCGCCACCGGGTGAAAGCGGACGAGAATTTCCATCCCGAGCTGATCAATTTTCCGCTCCGCATCATCCACCTCGTCATCATCGGCGATGACCGCGTTGGCAAGCTCGAGATTGCGCTCTAGCAACGCGCGGACGGCCCGCTCCAGATTGTGACGGGCCTTGGCGGCCATGGATAGAACTTCGCCCCGCAACGCGGAGATGGCTTGATCGAAATCACGGAGAATATGTGCGCTGTGCATTGGTTATTAGTTTAGGTTGTTAGCCAAATCGCCCGGAGATATACCCTTCCGTGCGTGCCTCGGCGGGATTGGAGAAAATTTTCGTAGTATAATCATATTCCACAACTTCGCCGAGATAGAAGAACGCGGTGCGGTCGGACACCCGCGATGCCTGCTGCATGTTGTGAGTGACGATGACAATAGTATAATTTTCCTTCAGCTCAAGGATCAATTCCTCCACTCGCGCCGTGGCGATGGGATCGAGTGCGGAACAAGGCTCATCCATCAGAATGATCGCCGGATCCACCGCCGTGGTGCGGGCGATGCACAGCCGCTGCTGCTGGCCGCCGGAAAGTCCGAACGCGCTCTCGTGCAGGCGGTCCTTCACCTCGTCCCACAGCGCCGCGCCGCGCAGGGATTTTTCCACGATAGCCTCGATCACGTCCTTGCGCTTCTCTCCCAGAATCCGGGGGCCGTAGGCGACGTTTTCAAAAATGCTCCGCGGGAACGGGTTGGATTTCTGGAACACCATGCCCACGCGGCGGCGGAGTTCCACTCCATCGACTTCCGGGCTGTGGATATCCACCTCATCGATACGGATCGCCCCGCGGACGATCCTCGCGCCGGGGATCAGGTCGTTCATCCGGTTGAAACAACGCAACAAGGTGGATTTTCCGCAACCGGACGGGCCGATGAATGCCGTGATCTCGTTGCGCTCGATATCCATGGAAATGTTCTTCAACGCGGTGGACTTGCCATAGTTGAAGTCCATGTCGCGCACTTCGATGGCGACGCTGGATTGATTTGCGGAAAGTGACATGTTAGCTAAAGCGGCCGGTGATGTAAGCTTCCGTCTCCGGATGGGATGGGCGTTCGAAAATCTGCATGGTTTTCCCATACTCGATCAGCCGTCCCATGTAGAGAAACGCCGTGAGGTCGGAGCAGCGCGTCGCCTGCTCCATGTTATGGGTGACGATGACGATGGTGAATTCCTTTTTGAGGCCGAGAATGAGTTCTTCAATTTTTAAAGTCGCCAAGGGATCGAGCGCCGCGCAGGGCTCGTCCATCAGGAGGATTTCGGGCTGGTTCGCGATGGCGCGGGCAATGCACAAACGCTGTTGCTGGCCTCCGGAAAGCCCGAAGGCGGAGTCATGCAAGCGGTCCTTCACCTCGTCCCACAAGGCGGCCGACTTCAGCGCGCGCTCGACGGTCTCATCCAGCTCCTTCTTGCGCGAACGCCCGGCAACGCGCAGGCTGAAGACAACATTCTCGTAAATCGACTTGGCGAAGGGGTTATACTTTTGAAACACCATGCCGACGCGCTTGCGCAGCGAAATCACCTCGATTGTCGGGTCGTAAAGACTCCTCCCCGCGATCCGGATGTCGCCCTCGTGGCGGACATCATCGATCAGGTCGTTCATGCGGTTGAGGTTCCTAAGCAAGGTGGACTTCCCACAGCCGGACGGGCCGATCAAGGCCGTGATCTGATGCTCGGGAATGTCCATGTTGATATCGAAAATCGCCTGCTTCGCACCGTAGTGGAAGCTGAAATTGTCCACCTTGATGAAGTCGGGCCGGGGTGTGGTCTGGGCTGCTGGCATGGTGGATATTTAACCGCGAATGGACGCGAATGGACGCGAATGAAGATTTTTTTGAAGTAAAAAGATCGCTTTATTCATAGGTTTGGATTCGCGTTTATTGGCGTTCATTCGCGGTTTGATTCTTAGAACGAGCTGACGGCGAAGCGCTTTTTGAGGCGGTTGCGGATTAGGATGGCAGTGAGATTCAAGGTCACGACGACCAGGATCAACAGCAAAGCGGTGGCGTAAACGATCGGTTTCGCGGCCTCGGCATCGGGCGATTGGAAGCCTAGGTCGAAGATATGGAATCCAAGGTGCATGAATTTCCGCTCCGGGTGAATGAATGGCGCGATGTCGTCGACCGGCAAGGTGGCCGCGAGTTTTACCACGCCGACGAGCATCAGCGGAGCCACCTCACCCGCGCCGCGGGCCATAGCGAGGATCACGCCGGTCAGGATGCCCGGCAGCGAGGCGGGGAGCACGATGCGCTGGATCGTCTGCCACTTAGAAGCACCGCAGGCGAGTGCCGCCTCGCGCACGCCGCGCGGCACGGCGGAGAGCGCTTCCTCGGTGGCGACAATGACCACCGGAAGCGTTAGGATTGCCAGTGTGAGGGAGGCCCACAAGATGCCGGGAGTGCCGTAGGTCGGTGTGGGAAGCTTGTCGGAGTAGAACCACTGGTCGATGCCACCGCCGACGAAATAGACGAAGAAAGCCAAGCCGAAGACACCGAAAACGATGGAGGGCACCCCAGCCAGGTTGTTCACCGAGATTCGCACGATGCGCACCATCAGCCCTTGTTTCGCATACTCCCGCAGATAGATCGCGGCGATGACGCCGAAGGGAGTCACGAAGAAACTCATCACCAGGGTCATGACCACGGTGCCAAAAATCGCGGGGAAAACGCCGCCTTCCGTGTTTGCCTCGCGCGGGTCCTCGATGATGAATTTTTTCATCCGGTGGAACATCTCGCCGATGCGCTCGAAGAAGCTTGCGCGATTGGAAGCGAACACGCCCAGCAAGGTTCCTGCGGGAAATGAAACTTCGCGGCCATCCGCGGTGGTGCCGAGGAAGCTCGATCCCGCGAGCGTCGCCCGGACCGCCGCGGCCTCGATCTGCAATTGGTCGAACTCGCCCTGAAGTTCCGCACGGCGGCTGGCGGCGAGCTCCGGATCGAGGGTGTTCGCTTTCTCCGCACGCCCCAAAAGCTCAAGCTCGCGGCTGATGGCACCGATCTTCTTGCGCTCGATGACCAGCAACTCTTCCCGCGCGGCCCGGCCTTGTTCCAACAATCTATCAAGCGCTGGCTGGAACTCCGCAGACGCGGCGTCGATGCGCCCGGCGGGCACCTGCAAGGCGACCGGATAGACAATGGCGGGGCCGTATTCCAGTCGCTCGACTAACAATATTGATCCGGGCCGCGAGGTCGCCTTGATGTCTTGGCGGTCGATGTATTTGAAGGCCTCGCCGGTGAGGTCGCGGTTGCCGCGGAAGACTTGGATTTCATCGTGGAGCACGCCTTCCATATCGCGCCGCTGGGTTTGCTGGATCACGTGGCCGGCGACGAGTTCCGTTGCGCCTGACTGAGAAACCTCCATCAGGTCGATGTGCCGTGGCCAGAAAGACGCGGTGCCCTTGACGAAAATCAAACAAAACAACCCGAGTGCCATCGCCACGCCGAAAGCCAGCCCGGCGGCGGTGAGCCAGATCAATGGCTCGCCCTTGCGTGAGCGGCCGGTGGTGGCGAAGGAGGTCTTCATTTTAGGCACGGAGGACGACATGAAATCAGACGAGTTTGTTGCGGTCGCGCAGACGCTGGCGGAGCACTTCGGCGAAGGTGTTCATGACGAAGGTCATGCCGAACAGGACAACAGCACCCAAGAAAAGCGTGCGGTAGTGCGTCGAGCCGACAGACGCTTCCGGCAGCTCCACGGCGATGTTGGCGGCAAGCGTGCGCATGCCGTTGAAGAGGTTCCACTCGGTGACCGGCGTGTTGCCGGTGGCCATAACCATAATCATCGTTTCACCGACCGCACGGCCGAAACCGATCATCAGTGCGGAGAAAATCCCGGACGAGGCAACCGGTAGCATGACCGTCCACACCACCTGCCAGCGGTTCGCGCCGAGCGCGGAGGCGGCGGCTGTTAGCGATTTCGGCACATTGGACAGGGCGTCTTCCGCGATGGTGAAAATGACGGGAATCACCGCGAAGCCCATGATGAATCCGAGCACCATCGAGTTCCGTTGTTCGAAGGCAAGCCCCGTCGCCTGCGGCCACCAGAGGCGGAAGTCGGCGATTTCCCGGCCCGTTGCAGGGTCCTTGTAAACGAACAGCAAGTTCTCCAGAAGCGGCCCGAGATGCCAGCCGATCCAGCCGACCAAGAACATGCAAGGCACCACCGCCATCCACTCGCGACCGTGTTCCAGGTAGCCGCGGATCGCGATTGGCAGGCGGCTCCAACCATAGCCGGCCAGCAGCGCGGAGAGTGGGACCGCGAAGGCAATAAGCAATACGGACGGCACCCGTGTTTCGAGGATCGGCGCGAGCCAGAGACCCGCGAGAAATCCTAACACGACGGATGGCAGCGACGACATGATTTCCATCACCGGCTTCACCACGCGCTTAACGTGAAGCGGCAGGAAGGCGGCGGAGAACACCGCGGCTAACAGCGCGATGGGAATGGAAAACAGCAGCGCATAGCCCGTTCCTTTCAGAGACCCGAAGATCAGCGGGATGAGCGAGAGCTTGGGCTCGAAATCGTCGGAGCCGCCGGTGGACTGCCACTGATAGACCGGTTCTGCACCGCCCTCATACCAGACTTTGCCGAAAAACGCGGTGGCGCTGGCTTCGGGGTGCGGATCGTGGATCTCGTAGCGCCGCGCCTCGCCGTCCGCCGCGGCGACGATGAAATGCTCGCCCTTGGCATCGAGTACGGCGATGGCCGGATCAATGTCCAAGGTTCCTTCCCAGCGCACCGAGCCAGAGGTGCCGTGGCGGATGGACAAGTCGCGGCCGGTTCCGGTGAGGAACGAACGATTGCGCTGGCTCGCCGCGAAAATGACCTCACCCGCGCCGAGAGCCGGGAAGCGCTTGGTCTCGCCGAACAGACGTTCCCCATCCCGCTCCGGGCGGAACAGGCTCCATTGCTCCTGCTGCCCGTCGGATCCCGTTAGGACAACCGCCACCCCGCCGAACAGGAAGTCCATCTGCCGCGGCGCGACGCCGTCGAAAGGCTTGAAGGATTGGCGTTTTGAAACCCCCTTGTCGTCTGCTAGAAAATAAGCCACCTCGCCGTCCGCGCCGGCGATGAGTACCATGGCACCGTTTTGGGAGGCGCGCATGAGGGTGGCCTCCGCGCCCAGCTGGCCGGTGATTTCCGCTTCCTCGAGCAGGCTGAGGGTTCCCTTACCCATCAAGCTGCGCTTCATCCCGATCCGCAGCACATGCACCGTGGAGTCGGGGCCTGCACCGCGTTTGGCAATGATGACGCGACCCGCGCCGGAGTCGCCATAGTTCACGGCACTCACCGGCCCCGCGCCATTCTCTAAGATAAACCAGGGTTCCAGCGTTACGGACGGCTCGATTGTGGATTTGCCGTCCGCTTCGAATTTCCGCTCGTAGCCGACGAGAAACGAACCGACACGGCCGTCCTTAAGTCCTAATGAGACCCGACGATGGACCGGGTCATAGGCGTGGGAAGTCACCTCGAGTCCGACCAATCCCTCGATTTCGATTTCCCGCCGTTCCGGGTTCAGCGTGCTGGCAAAGACCACCGTATCCCCGCCGTCGTAGAAGAATGGCATTTCGCCCCATTCATCCACGCCGATGACCGCCGGCCTTGTGCCCGCTTGAATTTCTCCCGCGGGCGCGACCTCGGCCGAGCGGAAAAGTGGCAGCACTTCCTTGCCAATGAAGTAGAAAATCCCGAACACTGCGACGATCACGGCGATGCCGCCGAAGCGGATCGCCCAGCCCATGAAGCGGTCGAACCACAAGGTGGCACGTGACACTTCGAAGCGTTTGGGATTGGGTGTTTTAGCGGGTTCCGACATGTTTAAGAGTCAGGCGGCATCAAAAAATCGCGGCCCGCGCGCAGGCTATGCTGCCATCACTCGGATGGGCAAGCCCCGCATTGCGGGCCGTTTTTGGGGGGGACTGTTATTTGAGCAGAGATTCCACCACCTCGTTTGCCACCTCGGCAGGCATTGGGAAATAGCCGTCTTTTTCAACGATCGTCTGGCCTTCCTTGCTGACGACGAACTTGATGAACTCCAGCGTGAGCGGGTCGAGCGACTGGCCCGGCTTCTTGTTCACATAGACCATCAGGAAACGTGCCAACGGATAATCCCCGCTGAGAGAGTTTTCATAATTGGCCTCGTGGAAAACTCCATCGCTGCCGGCAACCGGCAGGGCGCGCACGCCGGAAGTTTTATAACCGATTCCGGAATAGCCGATCGCGTAAGGGTCCGCGCCGATGCCTTGCACGACTGCGGAGGAGCCGGGTTGCTCCTTGACCGTGGCTTTGAAATCGCCCTTGGCCAACGCGTGTTCTTGGAAAAACCCGTAGGTGCCTGAGGCGGAGTTCCGGCCAAACAGGGAAATCGCGCGGCCTTTCCACGCGTCGAGACCGAGCTGGCCCCAGTCGGAAAGGTCATCGCCACCCATCTTGCGGGTCTGCGAAAACAGCGCGTCGATCTGCTTCATGGAAACTCCCTTTAGCGGGTTGTCCTTGTGGGCGAAAACCGCGAGCGCGTCGATGGCGACTCGCACCTCGGTCGGCTTGTAACCGTGCTTTTT
>JBBEEL010000050.1:0-5342 GCA_040880785.1 Akkermansiaceae bacterium
ACGATTTTCAACGGGGCGAAGACAACACCTCGGATATGGGATATCCCCGTCTGGTGGAGAACCATGAAAATAAACTCGTGGTCATGTATTACTGGGCCACCGAAGACATCCCCGAAGGTCATATTGCTGCGACGACTCTGAACTCATACTGAACGATTTCCGCAGAAAAAAGCAATGACTTGGGGTATGATCGTGAACATATCGAGGGCATATGGAGTTTGGGTTTTGGCCTTGGCTCTCACCGGCAATCTTCTTGGCAAGGAGCCGGTCGTCGCGCCACCAATCGAACATGGCGATGTTCTGATGCGCAGTCTGGGGGTCTGGCCGAAAGATGGGAACGATTCTCGCGATACTCTGGCTACGGCCAAAGCCTTTAAAGTGGACCGTATTTTGTGGATCTATGACAACACCGCCGGGTTCAATGCGAAAGTTCACGAGGCAGGTAAAAAAATCGGCACGACGATGTCGCCCAATGGTCGGGAGGTTTGGCTGGGAATCCGATCGAAAGATGAGATTCAGGCTCTGGTTGATCGATTTACGATTCGAACCCTTGATGGCAAGCAGGCGCTCCCTGATCACATGCAGAAAATGGGAGCTAGCGCGTGGATCGATCATTTTCAAGCCGACCAAACCAACCCGGACTGGAAACGGTTCTATGTCGATTACGTCGCGAAACTCTACGACACGGGCATAGACACCATTCATCGCGACGACGCCGAGGTCTGCACGTGGGCTCTACGCTCCGGAGGATCGTTCACCGATTCCGTGGTCGCTTATTTTCGCAAGTATCTCCAGACCAACTTCACTGCGGAACAGCTCGCCACATTGGGAGTTAAGGATGCGGCAACATTTGATGTGCGCGAACACTTCCGTTCTTTGGGGGCTCCGGCGGATACGACCCTGTGGGCCTGGCGCGGGAGCCCCCTTATGCCCGTCTTCCTCCAAGCCATGATGCAAGCTGATCGCGATTTCTTCCTATCGGTCAGGGCGGAGGTCGAGAAACGTGCCGGACGAAAGATTCCGTGGTCGCTTAACTCTTCGGGGCCGAAAAGCCCGACGGAAGACGCCTTTGATTTTCGCATCGGTGAATTTCAATCGCATCACAACCAGCCACAGACGCTTCTTGTCTTCATGGAACAGGCACTTCAAGCAGGCCGGCTCCAGGCGCTGATCTCGATGGTTGATGGGAAATGGAATGAACATCCTGAACAGTTTGTGATCGAAACGCGCAAGCATATCGCTACCGCTTATGCCACCGGAATGGTGCCGATGGTTCCTTGGTGCATGTATATGCATCAGGCACCCCGGTACTACGGATCGATTGAGAATTTCGGCGACCTTTACCATTTTGTGTCCGAAAACCGCGCCCTGTTCGACGGCTACGAATTGGCCAGCGTGTCCGGCATCGACACCTTGGCCCAGCTCTACTCCTGGCAGCCGAACAAGGAATTGGTGTTTGCCGACGGTGATCCGAATTCGCGCGTCTGGCTCAGTCGTCCGAATGTGTTCGGCTTCGTCCGGAAAAAGTCGGGCACGCAGGGTGCGGTGATTCACCTCGTCGACTGGAGCGCATCGCCCAAGCCATTTGATATCACATTTTCCCCATCCGCACTGGTCGGCACCCGCACCGCGAATCTGACCTTCCTGCGGCCTGGCGCTCCTTCGATACATATTGCCGGCTATCTCGGGGAAACGATTGAACTCCCCGCCACGTCGCCCTGGGGTATTCTGAAGGTCGAGCCCGTGGACAGCACTCCCGCAACCCCGGCAGCACCGTGGTGGGTGCGGTTGATGAGCCGTTTCGGTCTCGGCGGCGTTGACAGTGCTCCTGCAACCCCGGCGGCACCGTGTATCCTCACCCCGGTGCGCTCCGTTGTGCCCGCGAAATCCGCCGTCGTCTTTGCTCCACCGACACGGGGCTCAACCATCCAAGCCCGATTTGTCCCGGATGGTGCGACCAATGAGGTCGTGTTCGTCGACCCCCAAGATGCGGCTATCCACCTCACTGGAAACGGAACTCTTGAAGCCTTTTCGGTCGATTCCCACAGTGGCTCCCGCTCGGGATCAATCCGCGTGCCATTTTCCACCTATCAAGATTTGACGATAAAGGACGACGCATGGAAAGCTGGGCTCACTCCCGTCGATCTGTCGGACCGGTTCACTGCGGCGAAGGGCACCATGAAGGCGAACGGTTCGTTTCTGGCTCCGGCGATGAACCTGATGGGAGAACCCGTGAAGCGGGGTGTATCCACGAAGGGCGACGCCACGCTGAGTTGCGCCCTCGACCCTTCGTGGCGGATCTTCACGGTTCGCGTAGGCATTGATGATGCCGAGGATCGCCGCCCGGCCGCCCGCTTCCAAGTTCTTTTCGACAACCAACTGGCGGCCGAAACGCCGATCGTCAATCCGACGAAATTGCCGCTCGCGGACGAGGAGCGGCGGGAGTTTCGTCTGTCGCTGCGCATCCCGCCCGGCGCGAAATCTGTGCAACTCCGCTCGGTCAATGGCGGATTCTTTCCAGACCAGAACACCATCCTGTGGGCTGAGCCGACCGCGCACGCTGGCGAACTGCCAGAGATCATCCAGTAAATCGCCGCGAAACACGATGCATGGTTCGTTAAAGTCATCGCTAACCGGGTGATGAAAAATCCTATGTCACGAAACAAAAGAAGACGCATGAAACCCACCCTTAGCCTTATTGCTGCCCTGCTGCCCGCGCCGCTGGCCGCGTTGCACGCTGCTGATGCACCGAAGCAAAAGCCAAACATCCTCTTTATTCTTGCCGACGACCTTGGCTGGGGCGACCTGCGGTGTTATGGTAATTCCGTGGTCGACACGCCCACGCTGGATGGGCTGGCAAAGGCGGGAGTCCGATTCACCGATCTTTACTCCCCATCGCCGTTGTGCTCGCCGGCCCGGGCAGGGATTCTCACAGGACGCTACAATCATCGCACCGGTGCCGTGGATGTTCCGAGCAATCGCGGGCTCGACCGGCTTGATTTGTCGGAGAAGACGTTTGGCGACTACTTCCGTCATGCCGGCTATGAGACGGCGTTGATCGGCAAGTGGCACAACGGCGCGTATTCTCCGGACTACCTGCCGCATCGGCGTGGATTCGACCTCTTTTTCGGTTTCCCCAACGGCGGACAGGATTACTGGAAATGGAACCTGCTCCGCAACGATGCCGCTGTGCCGCACGACGGGCGTTATCTCACGGATGCACTCAACGACGAGGCGATCACCTTCATTCGTCAGCACAAAGCAAAGCCGTTTGCGTTGTGGCTCGCGCATCTTGCGCCGCACGCTCCGCTTCAGGCCCCCGAGGCGCTCGTGGAGAAATACGAGAAGCGCTTGGGCAAGGACGCCACGAAAGCCGTGGCGGTCACCTATGCGATGATCGAGGCGATGGATACGGGCTTGGCGCGCGTGTTTCAAACGCTCAAGGACGAGGGCTTGTGGGAGAACACAATCATCGTTTTCACCAGCGACAACGGCCCCGTGTTTCAACGCGATGAGGAACTCGGTTCGCAGATGCGCTTCAACGGCGTCTTCTCCGGCGGGAAGCAGTCGAGTTTGGAAGGAGGCCTCCGCGTGCCCGGCATCGTCGCCTGGCCCGGTCACATCCCGGGCGGACGGGTGGAGTCCACTCCGGTGCATGGCTGCGACTGGCTGCCCACGCTCTACAGCCTTGCGGGAGAGTCTGCGCCAGTCGGTGCCAAACCGCTCGACGGCATGAACCTGATGCCCTTGCTCGAAGGAAAACCGGCACCCGCGGTGGCCAGGCGTTTCCTGCCATTCCAACGCAACCGCTACGCGCCGGTGCGACACGTCAACGCAGCCATTCGCGAGGGCCGCTGGAAGCTCTTTTGGCCCGGCGACGAGGCGTCGCTCCAGAAGGACAAAGGTCGCGATAATCCCTCCTACGAGCGAGGTCTAGTTCACCCTCATTGGGAGATGCCGCTCGACCGCCAGCTCGACCCGCCCACCACCGCACCGCAACCACCGCCACGCCTCTTCGATCTGGAAGCCGATCCCGCCGAAAAGCATGACCTCGCCGCCGCAAATCCCGAGATCGTCCAGTCACTCGCCGGGAAGCACGATGCATGGTTCGTCGAAGTTATCGCGGACTGGCAGCAGTCCCGCGCCCACATCGTTGAGCAGGACCGGGCCTATTGGAAAGACCGCCCCGCTCCCGACCCCGCCGCCTTGTTCAAAGACAACTGGCTATGGGAATACGCCCCCAAAGACACCGATCCCAAGACCGCCGACCCCCTCAAAATCTTCCGCGGCTACTGGAATAACAGCCAAACCGATTGATCAAAATCCCACACCATGAAACCCACCCGTGCATTCTTCAAGGCCCTGCTGCTCGCGCGGCTGGCCCCGGAGTGGAAAAGGTGTCAACCTCAACACAAGCAAACAACAAACAAATGTCCATGAAAACCATACGAACAGTGACAATCTGGATTGCAGTCTTAACCGTGACCGGAAGCTCACTGCTCGCTGCGGAGCCGTCCGGCGGGAATGCCACCAACCAGCCCGCGCCCCTTGGTGCAAAAAACGCCGTTGTCTTCGCCGAGTCGGGCTCGTTTGCAGGCTGGCCGGCCAATGCCGGCGCGTGGACATGGGACGGTGGAAAAGAAATTCTGGTTGGCTTCACCAAAGGACCATTTGTGGAAAAAGAGGGCCACAACATTGGACCCAAGGACCGCAAAGTCCTGCTGGCACGAAGCACCGACGGAGGAACGACATGGAGCACGAAAGAATCGTCAAATTTAGTCGGCAATAGCGCCCAGCCGGTCGTACCGCCGGGAGAGATAAATTTTGAAGCCCCGGGTTTTGCGATGCGGGTGATGGGCACTGGTTATCATGGCCACCCATTTTCGAGTTACGAAGGTGGCGCCTTCTTTGTGTCGGAGGACAAGGGCAAAAACTGGCAGGGCCCCTATGGTTTCAACGGTCTGATGGAAGACCCGAATCTTGCAGGAACGGAATGCACCTCCCGAACCGGTTATCTCGTGACCGGCCCCCAATCCTGCCTGGTCTTCATGTCAGCCCGGCCCATTGACAAGGATAAAGCCAACGCACCCCAGTTTATTGATTATTGGGACAAATCCTATGTCGCCGAAACAACCGATGGCGGGAAGTCCTTCCACTTTGTCTCATGGATCGCGCCGCTCAACAGTAAAAACCGCGCCGTCATGCCTGCGGTATGCCGTCTGAAGGATGGCTCCATCGTGGCCACCGTGCGTGCCAACCGGGTCGAAAGGGACGCAGAAGGCGAGGGTTACATGGCTGGACACGTGGATGCTTATGGTTCCACAGATAACGGAAAAACCTGG
>JBBEEL010000051.1:0-5231 GCA_040880785.1 Akkermansiaceae bacterium
AGACTGCCGTTTCTATCACGGCTGATTCACCGCAAGCACTTCACCTTGGAGACATTCTACTCTGGCCTGCCATCCACCACGCCGGCGGTCCAGGCGGAGTTGTTTTTCGGGGTGAAGGCAGCGGTGCCGGCATTCCAGTTCATCCGGAGGAGAGACGGCAGGGAGTTCCGGATGTATGAGCCGGGGTCGGCCGGGGAGCTTGAGGAAGAGCTCCTGCGGAAATGTCCGGAGCCGTTGCTGCAAGGGGCGCACGCCTATTCCAATATCTTCCGCGCAGGCGCCGAGCGGTCCCGCTACTGCGCCCGGGACTTCGCGCCGGATGAAGTCCTCAAGCAACTTCATCCGTTTAAGTTGCTCATACTTTCTATCGTCTATCTGCCGAAAATTATTAGGGTCGGGCTGTTTTCCCTGATTGAAGTCGGGGTCGCGTTATGGGACGTGATCCGCGGCGAATTCGCCCGCGAGCATCTGATCAAGGAGATCACCTTCATCCCGGCGCGGGTCGGGGTTTGCGCGCTGTTGCGGGAGGCGATCCGGCTGCGGGTGCTGCTGGACATCGAGCGGGGGGTGCAGGTGGTCCACGCGAATTTCCTCGGCTACGATGAACAAGCGCACCGCCGTGGTCCGGGCTCGGCCTTCGCGCACTGGACGCTCAAGGGGATCGACGCGACGCTGCGCGATATCTATCATGACGCGGTCCACTCCCGCTACCGCGATTACGAGGTGATGATCTATTCAGACCACGGACAGGAACGGACGGAGTCGTATTTCCAGCGCTTCGGGCGGGAGTTGGATGCAGCCTTGCGGGAGGTTTTCTCTGCCGAAGTATGGATCCGGAAAATGCCCAAGACCTTGGGCAACACGCTCGACCAATGCCGGCCGATCTTGGGGATTCACCGCAAGAGCAAGCTGCTGGATGGCACGCCCGATCCTACAAATGAAATCGTGGTCACGGCGATGGGGCCGCTGGGACACATCTATCTGCCGGGGCAAACGGAGGCCGCGGAGCTGCGGCGGTATCCGGCGCTGCTGGTCAGCCAGGCCGGGATTCCCTTGGTGCTGTTACCTGCGGAAGGGGATTGCGCGCGCGCCTTTAACAGCCGCGGGGAGTGGCTCCTGCCGCGGGATCGCGCCGAGGTCCTCGGCGCGGACCATCCGTTTTTGGATGAAGCCGCAGAGGATCTTGTCCGCTTGTGCGGGCATCCGGACGCCGGGGATTTCATCATCAGCGGTTGGGATCCGCGGCAGCCGCCCTTGTCGTTTCCCCTCGAAAACGGCGGCCATGGGGGGCCGGGAAGGGAAGAAACCGCGGGCTTCCTTTTGGTGCCCGACCGCGTCCGTCATTGGCACGTCGCCCATCTGGCGGAGACCCGGCGGCGTGTCCGCGGGGTGGATCTGAGGGAAATTGTCATGCACTACCTCGGTCGCGATGGCGAGCGCCACGAACGGGTGGCACCCGCCGGCACTTCTTCCGAGGCTTTAGCGATTCGGGTGATGACTTATAACATCCACAGTTGTGTCGGGATCGACGGGAAAATCCGCCCGGAGCGGGTGGCCCGGGTGATCAATCAGTTCGACCCGGACGTGGTGGCAGTCCAGGAGGTGGACTTTCATCGCCCCCGCACCGGCGGACATGATCAGGCGCAGGTGATCGCCGATCATTTGCGGATGAATCATGTGTTCGAGGCGATGTTCGAGGAGAAGAGAGAACGCTATGGCATCGCGATTTTCTCGAAGTATCCGCTGGAGATCGTCAAGACCGGTCACCTGACGGCGGCCGGTCCTGGAATCGGACGCGAGGCGAGGGGAGCCATCTGGGCGCGGATCGATGTTGGGGGGCGGAGCACGTTTCATTTCATCAACACGCACTTTGGCCTGCGCCCCGCGGAGCGCGACCTTCAGGCGCGGGAATTGCTGGGGCCCTCATGGTTGGGGGCGATCCCGCGGGATGAGCCGGTCATCTTGTGCGGCGATTTCAATTGCGGACCGAAATCCGCGGTCTTCCGGCGCCTGCAGCAGGATTACATGGATTGCCAGTGGTCGCTTCGAGACGTAAAACCGAAATCGACATTCACGTCGGTGAATCCGTTTCTACGCTTGGATCACGTTTTTGTGAGTGACCATTTTCGCGTAAAATCCGTGGAGGTGCCACGGACGCCGACGGCGGTGGTGGCATCGGACCATCTTCCCGTTTACGTTGAACTTGCAATCACAGGCTCCAAATGAAACTCGTTGAGGATTTGCGGCGACATCCGCGCAAGCTTGTTCTGCTATTGCTGCTTGTGATGATCCTTGGATGGCTGGCTTTCACCCAGCGGGAGTATCTCACGCTGGAAATGCTAATCGATTATGGCAGGGCCCTGTCACCCGCCTGGCTGCTTGTTGGATTTATCCTGCTTCCCCTGGCCGGTGTGCCAGTGAGTATTTTTATGGTGCTGGCGGGAGTGCGGTTTGGGTTCTGGGGAGGGATGGGGGTGACCCTGCTGGCGATGTTTCTGCATCATTTGCTGGCGTATTATGTCATCCAGACATGGCTCCGTGAGCGGGTGAAGGCAAGCCTCGTGCGGGCGGGGTATCCGGTCCCCGACCTGAAGAAAAACAACCAGTTATGGTTCACGCTGTTGTTCGCGGTATTTTGGGGGCCTCCCTATATCGTCAAGGTCTATTCGCTCGCGTTGACCAACCTCCCGTTCCGGATTTACTCAGGGGCCACGCTGCCGGTTTACCTGCTCTTGGGTGCCGTCAAGGTCGGGGCGGGAAGCGCGGTGATCTTGCTGGACCCGACGGGGATCTATTTGATCATCGGCCTGGTGATCCTGCTGGCCTTGGCCACCCGCTGGATCGGGAAGCGCCATGCGGGCAACGCATGAAACACCGGTGTGCATTCTGCACAGCAGCGCCCCTGCGGCGATGCAAATCCGTTGCCATACGCCTCGGTCGCGACTCTCAGTGAGGCGGAAGGGGATGGAACGTGGACTGCAAGCACCAAGATACGAACCCGTCCTGTCATGTCACCCATTGATCCCGTAGAACCGGTGCACGCGAAAACACGCCCACCGATGGCCCCTCCCTTCGTCGATGAGGATGTGAATATGGAGTCGGTCCAAGATGGAATGGATGCCGCTGAAGATGATACCCGCGACGCCATCACCGATGCCTACGAGGCCGCCGCACTGCAAAGCGAGGATCCCGAGGAAGAACTTGATGACATCGACTACACCGCGACCGGCGCGGGATCCGGATCGCCCGAGCTGGACGCCCTGCGTGAAACTCCTCCCGAGGAATAACAAAATGACTGCCAACATGAGAACCGCGATGAACGAGAAGCACCATGACAGCTTGGTCCGCTATGTGAATGATGTTATCGCGATGGAGCGTGATATCCTCAACGCGGTCCGTGCCCAGGCAAGAGACGGTCGGCTCGATGCGTATCCGGAATTGAACATCATTCTGGATCAAATCACCCAAGGCAGTGAGGAGCGGCTCGGGCTTTTTAAAGAGATGACCGAGGAGGAGGGCGGGTCGCTGGGGGCGGCGCTGAAGGAGGGCATCACCGCCTTGACTGGAACCCTGGCGGGTCTTTACGGGAAAGTCCGCGAGCATCCGGTCTCCCGAATGGTGCGGGATGACATCATCGCGTTGGATGTCGCCGCGGTGAGTTATGGAATGCTGCTCACTCTCGGGCTGGCGGTTGGCCATAGCAACTGTGTGCGGTTCGCAACGCGGGGACTTGATAGTTGCGCACCGCTGATTGTGCGCTTGACGGATCTGTTGCCGTCGATTGTGGCCGACGAGCTGGTGATGGAGGCCCCGCTGGCAAACCCGGCAGCCGTCCAAATCTCTGCCGCGCGGATCCGGGAAGCGTGGAGAGGTGCATAACTTGTTCTAACTCACTTCGGAAATGGCCCGCGCAATTTGGAAAGGTTCTATTGCCTTCGGCCTGGTGAATATCCCGGTCGGGCTGGTGGGGGCGGAGACGAGACCCGATATCCAGTTGCACATGGTGGATAGCCAGAACCATGCGCGCATCCGCTACGAGCGGGTGAACGCGGATACCGGCGAGGAAGTCCCGTGGGACCGGCTGGTGAAGGGATACGAGCACGACGACGGGCAGTTCATTCTCCTCACCGACGAGGACTTGCAGGCAGTCCAGCCGAAGTTGACCAAGACCATCGAGATCAGCGAGTTTGTTTCACTCGATGATATTGATCCGATGCTTTTCGACAAGCCATACTACCTGGAGCCGGATAAGCGCGGGCGGAAAGCTTACGCCTTGTTGCGCGAGGCGCTGCGGGGGAGCGGCAAGGCGGGGATCTCGCGGGTGGTCATCCGGACGCGTGAATATCTATCCGCCATGTTCGTGCGGGAGGATGCCTTGATCCTGATGCTTCTCCGGTTTCCGCAGGAAATCCGCTCCGCGGCGAAGCTGGATCTGCCATCGGCGACGGACAAGGAATGGCAGCCGGTGAAGAAGGAGCTGGATCTCGCGCTGAGGTTGATCGGCGAGATGACAGGGAAATGGCAACCCGAGGAGTTTCATGACGAGTATCGCGAGAACCTGATGGATTTCATCGAAAGGAAAATCGCCGGCGGCGAGTCGGTGGCTGATGTGAAGAAAGGCGATGAGGAAGGCGAGGAGAAGGGCGGAAAGGTGCTCGATCTCGCCGAATACTTGGAGCGAAGCATCAAGAAACCCGCGGGCGAGGCCACGCCCGACACCAAGAAGAAACCTGCCAGCAAAAATGCCACCAAGAAAAGCGCCGGCAAAAAAGCCAACCGCACCGCTTGATCGATACCGGGAGAAGCGGGATTTTGAGAAGTCGCCCGAGCCCGGGGCGGATAGTATCGGTGGTTCCGGACGCTCGTTCGTGGTGCAGGAGCATCATGCGCGGTCGCATCATTTTGACTTCCGCCTGGAGATGGACGGCGTGCTTGTTAGCTGGGCCGTTCCCAAGGGGATTCCCAAAGACCCGGCGGCCAAGCGACTGGCGGTGCATGTGGAGGATCATCCTCTTGAATATGCCGGTTTTGAAGGTGTTATCCCGAAAGGAAGCTACGGAGCCGGAACCGTGGCGATCTGGGACCAGGGCGAGTGGGAGCCGCTGGAGAAGTCATGGCGGGAATCGTTCGCCAAAGGGAAGTTGAAGTTTCTCCTCAAGGGCGGGCTACTCGGCTCCGAAGGGTTCCTTGGAAGGATTTGGAGCGCTTGTGTTAGGCTCGTTCGAAAATGG
>JBBEEL010000052.1:0-5217 GCA_040880785.1 Akkermansiaceae bacterium
CCAGAGCGCCCCCGGGCGCAACTAGTGCTGGACAGCGACGGCGTGCCCCAACTGCGTGTCACCCCGGCGTCCGCTGATCGCATCACCGAGGTCCAGATTCACGAAGCGCAGAAGGAACCCAACAATGTCGCCCGCTCGTGGCGCAATGTGGCTGCCGTCCGCGAGGGGAATACGTGGATTGCCAAACTCCCGGTGCTCAACGTGGGCGACTACGTCTTCAGCTACGCGACAGTCCGCTATGCGAACAACGTCGTCATTTCTTCCGACTTCAATGCCGCGATCCCATCGAGGCTCGGCAAGGCCCTCGCCACCGGCAAAATATCCAGCACGATCTCCGAGGGCGTCGGCGCGTGGACCGATGCCGCACCAGTCGAAGGTGTGGGCGGCGTGCAGGGATTCCGCCCGATGAACCATTCGAAAGGAACAAAGAACGATCAGTTTGACCCCGTCCCGGACAAGGCCGAGCTGAACTTCCGCTTCTACTGCACCGAGCCGCAACAGCTCACGCTGATCGCCAATAAGTCCTATGAGATGAACCTCGAGATCACCGCCTCCGATGATTGGCAGAGCCGAGTCATCCCGGCGGCACGGTTGATTGACAAAAAGAACAAAAAGCTGCCGGACTGGTCCAAGGTGACGGAAATCCAGATCAAGCCGACGCAAGGCGCGGACATCACAAAGGTCGTCTTCGCTGAGTTCAAATGGTCACCCGATTCAGCCAAGTAGCCATGAAACCCACCCTCACGGTTGCCCGCGTCCATTTGAAGTAAGTTTGGGATGGAGCCGCTGGCATCTGTCTGAGGCTGCGGATCAGCTGTCTGCTGCGGGCTTGTCATTGAATCCCTCGCCAGCCTGCGGCAAACTCCGGCAATTCCGAACCCTGTCCCACCCATGCTCCACACGCCCATGCTCCATAACAGACGCCATTTCCTCAAATGCACGTCGGCAAGGGAAACCATGATTTCATCGACGGCCAAGCCGGATCGCCGACTGAATCTTGGGAGAAAATCTGGGGTGTCCCGTCCAACCACACGTTCCAGCTCAGCGAATTTGCATTCATCATCGCGGACACCTCCGCGCCGCAGACGGCCAACATCTATCAGGCTGTGGACATCGACTGGCTCAAGCAACAACTCGAAGCCCACCGCGAGGCAGCGGGTATTTTCCTGATCATTCACATCCAGCAGCGCAAGTCGGGTGTCGATGGCTGGCCCAAACACGGCCTGCACGACCCAAAGGAGGTCCCGAAAGGCGAGGCGGTGATGAAACTGTTGGAGTCCACTCCGAACGTCCGCGCCATCTTCCACGGCCACAACCACCAGGAAGCGGGAGCGTATGTTTCCGGGGAGCGCCGCTACTTCTTCGACAGCCGCGTTGGCGGCAGCTGGGGGGCCGCTCGCGGATACCGCATCGTGGAAATCGACGACGAGCACCGCGTGGTGAGCTATCAGGTCAATGGCGTGGAAGACCGAATCATTAGCACGGATAAGTTACCGGGATAGGACGCCGTGTTCGACCTGTTTGCCTGGTGCCGGTGGGTGGTCCAGTCATCGGCTGCAGAGAGAGTTCACGGGGTTTTGGTATTGGCCGCGCTGCCGGCTTGGAAGCGGTGGCCAACGATGCGGCGAGAATTGGCGATTTGGGCTGACAACAAGAGCGAGATGAAAATGATAAAAGCCTTGCCAGCGCGCGGATTCCGCGTATTGCCTGTCTGCGCACCGTGTTCACGCCGGTGAGGGGTCACGAATTGGCTCCGCCCTTTTCCGGTCTTCATCGATGATAGATTGTTGGAGGAAATTCACCCCCTCATCGACACCGCCTGCCGCCCATCCGGGACGAGGCAGGCACCTTAGACACATGACCCTGACCTCATTCGAGGCGCTGCCGCTGGCTGCGCCCCTCAAACGCGTTCTTACCGAACTCAACTACACCACGCCTTCGCCAATTCAGGCCCAGGCCATCCCGCTTCTGCTTGAAGGCCGCGACCTCCTCGGCTGCGCCCAGACCGGCACCGGAAAAACTGCGGGGTTCGCCCTGCCGATCCTCCACGCGATCCACGAGCGGCCGAAGCAAATCAAGCCCCGCCAGTGCCGCACGCTCGTGCTGGCACCGACTCGCGAACTCGCCGGCCAAGTGGGAAAAAGTTTCACCACTTACGGCGCCCACGTCCGCTTCAAGCAAACCTTGATCTACGGCGGCGTCGGCCAAAACCCCCAGGTTTCCGCGATGCGCGGCGGCGTGGACATCCTCGTCGCCACCCCGGGCCGCTTGATCGACCTGATCGAACAACGCGCCGTGGATCTCTCCGGCGTCGAGTTTTTCGTGCTCGATGAAGTGGACCGCATGCTCGACATGGGATTCGCCCGCGACGTAAAAAAAATCGTCGCGCTGCTGCCGTCTAACCGCCAGTCGCTGTTTTTCTCCGCCACGCTCGCTCCAAGCATCGTGGAACTGGCGCAAACGATCCTGCGCAATCCCGCCCGCGTCACCATCGATCCCGGCACGACGACCGCCGAGCGCATCGAGCATCAGGTTTGCTTCGTGGACCGGGAAAACAAGCGCCCGCTACTTGAGTTGCTCCTCCGCGGCCAGGCCGCGGCTGCTAGTGCGAAGCTCACCATCGTTTTCAGCCGCACCAAGCACGGCGCGAACAAGCTGGCGAAGAGCCTTTGCGAAGCCGGCTTCGCCGCCGATGCCATCCACGGCAACAAGTCGCAGGCGCAGCGCGAGAAGGCGCTCGAAAAATTCAAAAAAGGCCTCACGCCCGTCCTCGTCGCCACCGACGTCGCCGCGCGCGGCGTTGATGTGAAGGACGTGGGCTTGGTCGTAAATTTCGACCTGCCGAACGAGCCGGAAGCCTACGTCCACCGCATCGGTCGCACCGGCCGGGCGGGGGCGGATGGGCGCGCGGTTTCCTTCTGCGCGGAAGACGAGCGCGAGTTCCTGCGGGAAATCGAGAAAGTCATTAAAATGCCGGTCCCGCGTTGGGACGACCACGCATGGCATGACGAGGCCTTGGCCGATCGCCACCTCCGGATGAGAACCGGCGGTGGCATGGTCCAAGGAGGTGGCAACCGCGGTCGCCAAGGCGGCGGTGGCGGTGGAAATCGCGGGGGCGGCGGAGGAAATCGAGGCGGTGGCCGTGGAAATGGCGGCGAAGGCCGTGATTACAGCAACGCCTCGCGCCGCAACAACCGCCGCGGACCAGCCTCGGTTAGGTGATTGATCCATCCAAGAAGACCTTGTGGAGACAGGCGATGAAAAAAGAATTCAAAATCACCATTCTTGACGCCGGGGGAGTTTCGGCATTAAGACGCTGGTCGTGCCAAGAACCTATACTCTGCTTGCGACTCTGGGATTTTTAATCACCGCCGCGCCGGGCCAGACTTGGGAGCGCGAGGATGTCGGGTTTGAGAGCATCCAGAGCCGGGCGCGCGACCTAGCGAACGTGCCTTACGTCCCGCCGAACCGCGACACGCTGCCGGGCTGGATGAACGATCTGAGCTACGACCAATACCGCGACATTCGCTTCAGTCCGGGCAAGGCGCTGTGGGCGGAGGAAAACCTTCCTTTCCGCGCAATGTTTTTCCATCCGGGTTATTTATTCCGGGAACCGGTGACGCTCAACGAATTCACCCGCACGCACCAGCAGCAGATCCGATTGAGCGAGGCGTTTTTCAACTACGGGCCGCTGATCGAGCAACACGGCGAGCTGCCCGCCGAGGGCGGCTTTGCCGGGTTCCGCCTCCACGCGCCGCTCAATGACACGGATTATTTCGACGAGCTGGCCGTCTTCCAAGGCGCGAGCTACTGGCGGGCGTTGGGTAAAAACCAGCGCTACGGGATCTCCGCCCGCGGCATCGCGGTGAATACCGGGGCGGAGGGCGTGCCGGAGGAATTTCCCGCTTTCCGCGAGTTCTGGCTGCGCAAACCGGAAGCGGACGACAAGGAGGTGCGCTTCTACGCACTGCTCGACGGGCCGTCCTACGCCGGTGCCTATGCCTTCAAAATCGATCCGGGAAATGTCACCAAAGTCGATGTCCGGGTGGTGCTTTTCGCCCGCACCGCGGTCATGCGCGTCGGCTTCGCGCCGATGTCGAGCATGTTTTGGTTCGGCGAAAACTCGCGCCGCCGCTTCGACGATTTCCGCCCTGAGGTGCATGACTCGGACGGCCTCGCCATCCGCATGGGCAACGGTGAGCGCCTGTGGCGGCCGATTTCTAACGACTCCGGCAATCTGGAGTTCAGCTTTTTCGAAATGGAGAAATGCGACGGCTTCGGCCTGCTGCAGCGCGACCGCCGCTTTTCTGCGTATGAAGATGGCGAGGCGGCCTATCACCTTCGCCCGTCACTGTGGATCGAGCCGACCTCCGACTGGGGACCGGGCCGCGTGATGTTGATGGAAATTCCCACCGGGAACGAGCTTGCCGATAACACGGTGGCGATGTGGGAGCCGGCGAAAATCCCGCAGCCGGGCGACAAGATCGAGTTTTCTTACACTCAGCATTGGACGATGGATGACGACCCGTCGCTTGCGGACGGCTACGTCGTGGCCACCCGAACGGGCGTCCATGATTGGCAGCCGGAACAGCGAACGATCGCTGTCGAATTCCAAGGCAACGCGCTCAATCAGAAGAGCGAAACACCGCTCACACCGGTGGTGGAGGCAATCGGAGCAGGTGCGGAGCGGGTGAGAATCCAAGGCGTCACCATCCAGTCGATGCCGGAGAACCGTTGGCGCGTCGCATTCCAAATCACCCCGGCCGCGGAGGGCGGCAAGCTGGCGGAAATGGGGCCCATCGAGCTTCGCTGCTGTATCAAACGCGGGGACAATTTCCTCACTGAAACATGGGTCCATCGCGTCATTCCCTGAGCCCCTTGCCGGCGCTCAGCGAGAGCGAACTTGACGAGTGGGAAGAGGCTTACGCCGCGGTCGAAGCGTATTTGCAAGCGTTGCGCCTGAGAAACCGCCTGCTCGTCTCCGAACTCGTGCGCTCGATTTTGTGGCGCGCCTCTGCCCGCAGCCAGAACGAACCGGACAAGCCGCCGCGCTATCTCGCGATGGAAGAGGCGCTGACGGAAATCGCCGACTGGACGCAGGACGTGCTCGACGTGCCCTTGGAAAACCGCCGCCTCGCCGCGCGCGGTCGGCTCGCACTCTTACTCGCCGGAATGCCCGGGCAATGGCAGGGCGTTTTCCTTACCCCCGCGCCTTGG
>JBBEEL010000053.1:0-5202 GCA_040880785.1 Akkermansiaceae bacterium
GTGGCGTTCGAGTTTTTCGAAACTAGCAGAAGCGCCATCGGCTTGCCGACGATCATGCTGCGGCCGATGACAACGGCTTCCGCGCCGCGGGTGTCGATGCCGGAAATTTCCAACAACTTCATGCAGCCGGCCGGGGTGCAGGGGACAAATCCGCTAGAGTCTTCCAGCACGAGCTTGGCGACGTTTTCCGGGTGGAAGCCATCGACATCCTTGCGCGGGTCGATCGCGCGGATGACGGCCTCCTCGTCGATGTGCGCGGGCGGCGGCGACTGGACGAGGATGCCGTGGACGGCGGGATCGGCGTTGAGGTCGCGGACGACACGGAGCAGTTCCTCCTGGGTGGTTTCCGCCGGGAGCTCGATTTTCACCGAGTGGAACCCGAGCTCGGCGCAGGTGCGGGCTTTGGATCCGACATAGACTTGCGAGGCGGGATCGCTGCCGACGAGGACGACGGCGAGGCCGGGCCGGACGCCCTTTTCTAACAATTCTGCGGTTTCCGCGCGGCATTCATCGAGCACGGCGGCGGCGGCGGCTTTTCCATCGAGGATGATCGGGGAGTTCATGGGAAATTTAAGTTTCAGGCATCGTCGGCACCGGCGAGGAGGATCGCCTGGAGGCGCTCGCGGCACGTTTCGAACGCAGCCTCGCCGAGCTTGGGCGGGACGACAAGCATCTCGTCGAAAATGACGCGCACGCGGCTGAAAGGCTTTGGGATGACGAGCCGGTCCCAAGTTTTCAAGCGCCAGGCGGAGGAATAGCTGGCATGGATCGGGACGATGGGCGCGCCGGAGGATTCTGCGAGCTTGATGACGCCGGGGTGGAACGAGTGGCGCGGGCCGCGCGGGCCGTCGGGCGTGATGCAGATGTCGAAGCCGTCTTTGAGCGCGCGCTTCATGCCGATGAGTGCCGCGACCGCGCGGCGCGAGGACGAGCCGCGGACCGCGCCGAGGCCGAAGACCGCCATCGCGCGCGACAGGATCGCGCCGTCCTTACTGGCGCTGGTGAGGACGACGGATTTCCGGCCGTTGCCGCCGGTTTTCCACCAGATCGGCGGGAGGGTGAAAATCCGGTTGTGCCAGAGGGCAAAAATGACCGGGGCGGCTTGGTTGCCGGGTGTGGTGACGCCGCAGCGGTCGTCGATTTCAAAGCGCAGGGTGCACGACCACAGCTTCATGCCCCAGCCCGCGAGGATCCCGAGGGCCTCCGCCTTGCGGCTGCCGCGGATTTCGCTTCGTGTGGAATGGCTCATCAGTCGGGCGGCGGTTTCCTCACGGGAATTCCGCGGGAGTCAAGTTTTGCTGGGTTGCGATGCCGAGGAGTTTCTCCGCGCGAGCCGCTTTGACAAGCGCTGCCGTCGGGAAAGGTGCGCCGCGCGAAGTTTGACAGGTTTTAGGAAAGCCGATAAATCGCAGCAACCATGATTCAATACTCCAAGGAAACTGACGAGCGGCGCGAGGCCGGGCCGCTGGAATGCTGGTGTCTTCACGGCGCGGTCGGCCTTGCCGCCGACTGGCGCGGGATGGCCAAGCAACTCGCCGCCGCTGGCATCGGCACGCGGGCGGTGGACCTGTGGCGCTTTCTGGAATGCGACCCGCTGCCGCTGCCGGATTTCGCAAAAGCCCTCAACGCGAATGCCGCCGGAGAAGTCTTCCGCGGCAACGGCCGCGCCCTCCTCGGCTACTCGATGGGCGGTCGGATGGCGCTGCACGCGCTTTTGGAGAAGGATCATCCGTGGCAGGCCGCCGTGATCATTTCCGCGGATCCGGGGCTGGAAAATGAAGCGGACCGCGCAAACCGGCGGGCCTCCGATGCGAGTTGGGCGAGCCGCGCGCTGGCCGGAAACTGGCAGGAATTTCTCGCCGCTTGGAACGCCCAGCCGCTCCTCGGCAGCACGCCGATCCGCGATCCGCAGGCGTCGGGCGGGCTCATGATGCGCCGCCGGGAGATCGCGCGGAGTTTCGTCGATTGGTCGCTTGGCGCGCAGGCACCGCTGTGGGAAAGGCTTCATGAAATCCACGTCCCGGTGCTCTGGATCGCCGGGGAAAATGATGTGAAATTCCGCGCCCTCGCCGAGCGCGCCGCGGGCCTGATGCCCGCCGCGACCCTGGCACTGGCCCCAGACGCCGGCCACCGGGTGCCGTGGGAAGTGGAATCCTGGCTCGCGGGGCAAGTCTCCCGTTTTCTCAAACTCGGCCATCTTTGAACCGCTCGGGGGTTGCGGGCCCCGTGCCTAGCATCCAGACTGCGGCACCATGTGGACCACCGTGCGCGAATTCGAGGACATCTGTTATGAAACGACGGATGAGGGTAGCATTGCGAAAATCACCATCAACCGGCCCGAGGTCCGCAATGCCTTTCGCCCGCTGACCGTCAAGGAAATGCTCGTCGCCTTCGATCTCGCCCACGAGGACCCCAAGGTCGGCGCGATCATTCTCACCGGTGCCGGCGACCTCGCCTTCTGCTCCGGCGGCGACCAGAAAGTCCGCGGCCACGCCGGCTACATCGGCGAGGACGGCATCCCGCGTCTCAACGTGCTCGACCTTCAGAAAAAAATCCGCTCGCTGCCCAAGCCCGTCGTCGCGATGGTCGCCGGTTACGCGATCGGTGGCGGCCACGTCTTGCACATCGTCTGCGATCTCACCATCGCCGCAGACAACGCCCGCTTCGGCCAGACCGGGCCGAAAGTCGGCTCCTTCGACGGCGGTCTCGGATCGAGTTACCTCGCGCGCATCGTCGGCCAGAAAAAGGCGCGGGAGATTTGGTATCTCTGCCGCCAATACGACGCCCAACAAGCGCTCGACATGGGTCTCGTCAACACGGTCGTCCCGCTCGCCGATTTGGAAAAGGAAACGCTCCAGTGGTGCCGCGAGATGCTCGCCCATTCCCCGCTCGCCCTGCGCTGCCTCAAGTCCGCCCTCAACGCGGACTGCGACGGCCAGATGGGCCTGCTCGACCTCGCCGGAAACGCCACCCTGCTCTACTACATGAGCGAGGAAGGGCGGGAGGGGAAACAAGCGTTTCTGGAAAAACGCGCCCCGGATTTCTCAAAATTTCCGCGGGTGCCGTAAAAAATTGGTTTATGAAGTTGACACTTTTGTGAACCTGGGGTAATTTCGCTGCATGTCCATTAGATACCCCAGCGGTGATGACACACCATCCCCCAAGCTTCGGGATTATGAAGCCACCTACCGCGTGGGTCCGCCGGATTTCCAGCCGGTGGTCGCGGATTTGTTCAGCCGCTGCGAGCCGGTGGAGGCGGTGCGGTTGCTCACGGCGGCGGTGGAGAAGCAGCTCGCGGCCCAGCCGCGGCCCAAGACTCAGTATGCCATGGCGCTCATGCGCGGCCTGCTCGCCCGTGAGGAACTGAAACAAGCGGAGGGCGGCAGCTACTCGGCGGAGGAGGCGCGCCTGCTGCTCGGCATTTCCAAGGCGGCGGTACTCAAGCGCTTTCAAAAACGTCAGCTGGTCGGGTGGCGGGAAGCCTCCCAAGCCGCCGTGCGCTTTCCCAAATGGCAGTTCCAAGAGGATAATCTCCTTCCCGGCCTGGCGGAGGTTCTGGCGGTTTTCGCCAAGGAAGACTGGGTGGACGACTGGACGCCAGTCGTGTTTTTCCTCAACCGCAGAAGTGACGGCAAACGCCCGCTCGACCTGCTGCGGGCCGGAGAGATCCGGCGTGTTTGCGCACTGGCCGCGGCTCAACTTGAGTGACATGTCCGTTTCCCGCCCGATCCGACTCCCGGCCGCCGATTTTTATCTCCGCCCGCTGCCCTTGAATGAGTTCCGCGGGCTCGACCTGCTCCGCATCCACGGCGCTAAATACCCGGCCCTGCAATTCCGCCTCAATGAAAGCCACCGCTTCTCCCATCCCGAGGCGCCAGGTGGCCTGCTCTATCTGGGCGAGGACCGAGAAACCTGCCTCTGGGAATGCTTCGGCGAGGAAATCCTCAACACCGGCTCGATGATCAACCGCGCCATCTGGGGCTCCCGGCAACTCAGTAAAATCACATCACCCGCCGTTTTCAAAATCTGCGATCTCACCGAACTCACCACCCGCCGCCTCCTCGCTCTGGATCTCAGCGCGCTCAAACACACGGAACTCGACGTCCCGCAGGCATGGGGTCTTGCCATCCAGGGCCACCCTGAAAAAGCCGACGGACTGCGCTATCTCTCCCGCTTCACAGGTCGCCCCTGCCTGGCCCTGTTCGAACGCGCCGGGACCGCCGCCAAGCTCAAGGAAATCCCGCTTGCCCTGCTCCCCGATCTCGACGAAACCGAGCACTTCCTCGTTGCCAACGCCATCGCGCTCATCTGAAATATCTATCAAAATGCTCAAAGCCTGCCTCCTCGCCGCGCGTCCGAAAACCCTACCCGCCGCCGTCGTCCCGGTCTGGGCCGGCTGTGTGCTGGCGTGGAAACTCAGCGGAAATTTCGATCTCCTGCTTGCCCTCTGCACCCTCGGCGGAGCCATCGCCATCCAGATCGCCACGAATTTCTTCAACGACGCCATCGACTCGCACAAGGGGGCGGACACGGCACGCAGGCTCGGCCCGACGCGGGTCACGGCCTCCGGCATGATGCGCCCGGAGCGCGTCATGCACCTCGGCATGGTCTTCCTTGCCATCGCCGCGGGCTTCGGCGCGGTGCTCTTTCAAGCGCGCGGCTGGCCGGTTCTCGCCATCGGCATCCCCTCCTTGTTTCTCGCCTACGGCTACACCGGCGGGCCATTTCCGTTAGCCTACCGCGGCATGGGAGAATTGTTCGTCATCCTTTTCTTCGGCTTGGTCGCGGTGGCGGGCACGGTTTTCATCCAGACCGGCACCTGGCCGCCGGAAGCACTGCTGCTAGGGCTTCAGGTCGGGCTTCTATCCGCTGTCCTCATTTCCATCAACAACCTCCGCGACCGTGAGGAGGACGCCAGCACCGGAAAACACACGCTCGCCGTCCGTTTCGGCCCGAAGGCCGCGGTGGCGGTGATTTGGCTGGAGGTGAAAATCGCGGCCTTCGTCGGACTCGCCTGGATCGCTTACGGCCACCCCACGCTGGCCATCGCCGGGGCCCCGGTATTTCTGCTAGGTCTGCGGATCATTTGGGGGGTGCTCACCTTCCCGCCCGGCCCGGCCTTCAACCGGCTGCTCGCCCTCGGCGGCATCCAGCTCATCATGTTCGCCGCCGCCTATCACATCGCGGCGGTGGCGACTTGAT
>JBBEEL010000054.1:0-3319 GCA_040880785.1 Akkermansiaceae bacterium
CGCCACGCGTCGCCCGCATGGCCGGAGTTGAGATTCTCAAGGGTTCGTCCCAGGTCCGCTACGGCCCGCAGACGACCGGCGGTGTGATCAACTACCTCTCCACGCCCATTCCCGAGGCGCAGACCTTCTACGCCAGAGCCACCTACGGCAGCCACAACACGTTCTTCGGCCATACCTATTTCGGTGACACCGTGGAGACTGAGGTCGGCAACTTCGGCTACTTACTCGAGCTCCACGGCAACCGCAGCGACGGCTTCCGCGACATCGACGGCACCAACCGCAACACCGGATTTTCACTGATCGAGCCGATGCTCAAGCTCTCCTTCGAGCCGAACACCGCGCTGAAACAACGCATCGAGTTCAAGGCTGGCTACACCTCCTTCGAGGCGGACGAAACCTACACTGGCCTGACCGAGACCGACCTGCGCCGCAATCCGGACCGCCGCTACGCCGCCACCCGCTTTGATAACATCGCCACTGACCACTACCGGACCTATCTGAAATGGATCGCCGAGCCGTCCGACCAGCTCCGCCTGGAAAGCGCCGTCTACTACAGCTATTTCACGAGAAACTGGTATAAGCTCGACCGGGTGAACGGTGCCAGACTCCATGAAGTGCTCGCTCCGGGGAATCCGTTCCCGACCCAGCTAGACGTGCTCAAAGGCACCACCGCCGGCACCACTGCCGTAAAGGCGAACAACCGCAGCTACTCATCCTACGGCTGGCAGAACCAGGCGAATTTCAGCTTCGAAACCGGCCCGGTCTCGCACGACCTCGCTGCCGGGCTCCGCTTCCACTACGACTATCAGGAGCGCGACCACTGGAACGACACCTACGCCGGCGACGGCAACGGGAATTTCAACTTCGTCAGCCGCACCCGCATCGGCCAGGACAATCGGCTTGAGGAAATCTTCGCCACCGCCGTCTATCTGGAGGATGAAATCAAAACCGGAGCCCTCACCCTGCGCCCCGGAATCCGCTACGAATGGCTCAGTCTCGACGACCGCAGCACCGTCAACGCCACCGGAGTCACCACCCGCCAGAGTGGAAATGAAAACCTCCTCATGGGCGGCATGGGCGCGAACTACGAACTCAACGAGTGCAACTCCCTCTTCGGCGGGATCTACCGCGGTGTCAGCTCGCCTGGCGCCGCCGACTACTTCGCGGGAGTCAATGAAGAGGAATCCACCGGCTACGAACTCGGCATCCGCCACCGCCGCGATGGCCTGAATCTGGAACTCGCCGGGTTCTACACCGACTTCAAAAATATCATTTCCACCGATACCGGCCTCGGCGGAGACCCCACCATGAATGCGGGCGCGGCCGACGTTTACGGGATCGAATCCATCGCCCAATACGACGCCGGGAAATCCGCGGGCCTCACCTACGGCATCCCCCTCTACCTGTCCGCCACCTGGACCCGCGCGGTATTCAAGGGCACCTCCCCGGGTCTTAACGGCGGTGACGATGGCATCTACGCCGGTGGCCGCGACGGAAATGAACTCCCTTACCTCCCTGAGTGGAAGCTGGCCGCCGGCATCGGCCTCGTCGCGGAAAACTGGGGTGTGAATCTGGACGCCAACTACTCCGGCAGCACCTGGGGCACCGGCTTTAACGACGACGTCCGCCCCGGGACCCAGACCAGCCGCGATGGCCGCATCGATTCCCTGCTGATCTTCAATTTCGCCGCCCATTACCAGATCAACGAAAACTTCACCTTGCTCGCCGGCGTCCACAACCTCTTCGACGAGCGTAGCATCGTCAGTCGCATCCCGGAAGGTCCACGCGCCAACGCGTCGCGGACGATCTACGCCGGGTTTGAGACCCGCTTCTAATTGTTGACTCCCTCAAATTGCTGCTTGAATCAAGGGTCGGCCCCCCAAGGTCGTGGGCTTGGTTCAAGGATTGTCAACGCATCACAACGCCTCTAGCTTCCGCCCTCCGGAAAAATGAATCCAATCCTCCACGCCCTCAACATCGGCACGCTGGCCAACTGGCTCAGCCTGCTTGCGTTTGGGGCCGTGGCGGTGATTGTCCCCGGCTGGCAGGCGGGGCCGCCCGTTCCCAAGGAGGAGGAAATCCGGATGATCGCCGACGATTTCACGCTCGGCGACGTGATTTCCTCCGAGCCCGCGGCGGCCGGGGAAAGCCTCGCCAACGCGCCCTCCGAAGCCTCCGAAGCCTCCGAAACCCCCGAAATTACCGACGAACCGCTGCCCGAGCCACCCGCGCTGCCGGAAATTGCCGAGTTCTCTCCGCTGCCGGAGATCCCCGATCTGCCCACTCCCAAGCCGGTGGCAAAACCCGCTCCCGTCGCCCCTCAAGCCGCGCCCAGCGCCCGCCCGCCGGTCACCACGAGCCGCCCCGCGGGCGGCGGCCAACCTGGCGCCAGCGGTGGTGCCAGTTCCGGCGCGTCCAATGCCGCGCGCCTCGCGCAAGGCCGGATGCCCCAACCCAACTACCCGCAGTATTCCCGCCGCAACAACCAGACCGGCACCGTCGTCGTCGAGTTCACGGTGGACGAGAGTGGCCGTGTCATTTCCGCCCACGCCAAATCCCCCTCGCCCTGGCCACTGCTCAACAACGAGGCCGTCCGCACCGTTCGCAGCTGGCGCTTTCCTCCCGGCGGCGTCATGAAACTCCAGCGCCCCATCATCTTCCAACTCCGCTAAATCATCATCGTGCTTGCAAATATCGTCGTCGAAACCTTCATCGAAGGCGGCTGGGTCATGTGGCCCATCCTCGCCACCTTTTTCCTCGCCCTCTGTGCCATTCTCGACCGCGCGGTCTGGTGGCTGCGTTTCCAAAAAACACTCCGTGCGAGAGATCAGGACAAGGCCCGCGTCGCCGTCGGCACCGGCGAGTTCTCCACCGCCTGGGGCCTCAGCGGCGACACGACCGACCCGTTTTTAAAGAATCTCCGCGAAGGCATGTCCCACGCCCACACCTCCATGCTCGCCGCCATGCAGCTCCACGCCACCCAGATCATCGAGAAGTCCGAGGCCCGGATGTGGATCATCAGCACACTCATCACCCTCGCACCGTTGCTCGGTCTCTTCGGCACGGTCGTCGGCATCATGGGCTCGTTTTCCTTCGTCGGCGACGAACAACTCGCCGCCACCAAGGTCTCCGGCGGCATCGCCGAGGCACTCATCGCCACCGCCTGCGGCATCGGCATCGCCATCATTTGCCTGCTGCCCTACAACTTTTTCCGCAAGCGCGTCGCCGTCCTCCGCGGCACCTTGGAGCGCTGGATCAACCACACCGAACTCCTCGTCCACTCCGCCAGGGACCACGGCCACGACCTGGAAACCTTCGC